>NZ_CAUQHZ010000002.1:0-325011 GCF_963518075.1 uncultured Plantibacter sp. | reverse complement strand
CGACGCAGTCGCGGCCGTGCTGGGGTGTGAACGGGTCGACCGGTACGCCGGGTTCCGTCCCAGGCTTGCGCGGGTGTCGCAGTACGGCTCGACGCAGTCGCGGCCGTGCTGGGGTGTGAACGGGTCGACCGGTACGCCGGGTTCTGTCCCACGCTCTCGCGTTTGGACGGCCATCTCTCTCGGGACGACGTTGCCGCCGCCCTCTAGCGGTCTACCCGGGAACTTGGCGAGCAGCCTCAGCGTTCCCTGTTGACCTTGCTCCGGACGAGGTTTACCGAGCCGACCGGGTCACCCCGGTCGCTGGTGGGCTCTTACCCCACCGTTTCACCCTGACCGTGGTCGCCCACGGCGGTCTGTTCTCTGTGGCACTGTCTCGCGGGTCACCCCGGGTGGGTGTTACCCACCGCCCTGCTCTGTGGAGCCCGGACGTTCCTCGGCACCGACACCCGGAGGTCTCGGTGACGCGACCGTCTAGCCGGCCCGTTCACGGAGACGAGTCTACCGGCCCGTGACAGCGGCCGCGGACCGCCGGTGTCGTGCAGCCCGCGTCCGACTCAGATGAGGCCTGACTCGTCCGTCCGGACGACGATCGCGGCGCACTCAGGGCACTGCACGACCTCTTCGGACGGCGCGGCGCGGACGGCCTGGAGGTCGTTACCGGTGAGCGACATCTTGCATGCTCCGCAGGTGCCGGCGCGGAACAGTGCTGCACCGATACCGCCGCGGGCGCGACGCTGGTCGTAGAGTGCCAGGAGGTCGGCGGGGATGCCGGGTGCGAGTGACTCGCGGTCGGCGGTGAGTCGTGCCCGTTCGGCCTCGAGTTCGACGAGTTCGGCGTCGCGCTTCGCGACGACCTCGTCGAGGAGCTCCTGGAGTCCGGCGCGCTCGGCGTCCACCTGGGCGACGGCGTCCTCCGCGGCTTCGACCCGCTCCATGACGTTCAGCTGGATCTCTTCGAGGTTGTTCTGCCGGTTCTGCAACGAGGCGATCTCGCTCTGCAGCGCTTCGACGTCTTTGACGGAGGTCGACGACTGGAGACGGTCGGCGTCGCGCTTCATGCGGGCCGCGACGACGGCGACGTCGGACTCGATGCGCCCGAGCTCGGTCTGTGCGTCGTCGCGGACGCCGACCCGCTCCAGGCGACGGAGGCGGACGGTCTCGATCTCGGCCTGGAGCTGCGCGATGCGCGCGGCCTCGGGGAGGTTCGCCGCGCGGTGGGCGGTGCGCTGCACGCCGGTGTCGATGCTCTGCAGGGTGAGCAACGTCTTCTGGTCTGCTGGGCTGGCTTTCACGTCTGTTCCAAACTCTCGACTCATCACCCTACCGGCCGCGCCGACTACTGGGTGACGACGAAGTCCCACGGGTCGGTACGCATCTCGCTGACCCGGACGTCGAGTCCCGGGAGCTCTCGTCGGAGCGCGTCGGCGGCCCCCTCCAACCACAGCCACTCGCTCGCCCAGTGGGAGACGTCGACGAGGGCCGGCCCGCCGCCGAGGAGTGCCTGTTCCCGGGCCTCGGACGCCGGGTGGTGGCGGAGGTCGGCCGTGATGTACACGTCGGCCGCGCGGACCGCGGGGTGGGACAGGAGCGAGTCCCCCGCTCCCCCGCAGAGCGCGATCCTCCGGACGGCCTGGTCGTAGTCGCCGGAGGCACGGACCCCGGTGGCGGTCGCCGGCAGGATCTCGGCGAGGGCACGCGCGATCGCGCCGAGCGTCGTCTCCTCCGGGAGGTCGCCGACCCGACCCAGCCCGGTCAGGCCGTCGGCGGCAGGGACGATCGGAGCCGGGTCGTGGAGGCCGAGACGTCGGGCGAGGACGTCCGAGGTCCCGTCGACGACGACGTCGGCGTTGGTGTGGGCGGCGATGAGTGCGGCGCCGCCACGGATCAGGCGTGTGATGAGCGACCCCTTGTACCGGTCACCCGCCACGGTCGTGACACCGCGCATCAGCAGCGGGTGGTGGACCAGCAGCAGACCGTCGGGGCGCTCGAGCACCTCGTCGACGGTCACGCCGACCGCGTCGACGGCCAGGAGCACATGCCCGACCGGCTGGTCCGGGTCGCCGACGAGGAGCCCCGGGGCATCCCAGTCCTCGGCTCCGGACAGTGGCCAGAGGCGCTCGACGACCGTGTTGACCTCACGCAGGGTTCTCATCACCCGGCAATCCTAACCAGGCACCCTCGAGCACGCTCAGGGGCGCAGGACGAGCATGATCGCGAGGGCGATCATGACGACCGCGATCGCGACGTCGAGGATGCGCCAGGCCACGGGCTTCGCGAAGACCCCGCGGAGCAGTCGCGCGCCGTACCCCAGCGCGGTGAACCACAGGATGCTCCCGAGGACCGCGCCGGCGGCGAACCACCACCGCCCCAGCTCCCCGTGCGTGTTCGCGATCGAGCCGAGGAGGAGCACGGTGTCGAGGTACACGTGGGGGTTCAGCCAGGTGAGGCCGATGACGGTGAGCACCGCCGCCCTGAGCGAGAGGCTGTTGCCACCACGGTCGGCGGCGAGACCGGACGGGGCGAGTGCACGGCGTGCGGCCAGCAGGCCGTAGCCGAGCAGGAAGGCGGCCCCGGCCCAACGGAGGACGACGAGGACCACGGGGAACCGCTCCACGACGAAGCCGATGCCGCTGACACCGGCGATGATGAGCACCGCGTCGGAGAGTGCGCAGACCAGCACGACGGGAAGGACATGCTCGCGCCGGATGCCCTGCCGGAGGACGAAGGCGTTCTGGGCGCCGATGGCCACGATGAGTGAGAGGCCGAGGCCGAGGCCCGCGATCGCGGCCTGCAGTGCGGAGGTCATCCATCGACCGTAGGACGCGCAGCATGATGAATCCAGTTCAATATTCTGATGAATCGTAAGATCCTCTTATGATGGATTTTCATTTCGAGCAACTGCGGGCCTTCGTCGCCGCGGTCGACCACGGCACCTTCGAGTCGGCCGCCCGGGAGCTGATGGTCACGCCGTCGGCGATCAGCCAACGCATCAAGGCCCTCGAGCAGAGCGTCGGACGGGTCCTCCTGCTCCGGACCAAACCGATCACCATCACGGCGTCAGGTGAGATCGTGCTCCGCCTCGGCCGCGCGGTGCACCTGCTCGGTCACGACGCGGCGCTCGAGTTGCACGCCGACGACGCGCTCACGCCGGCCACCCCGGCGGTGATCCCGATCGTCGTGAACGCCGACTCCCTCGCCACCTGGCTGCTGCCCGTGCTGGCGGACGTCGCCGCCCGGGAGTCGGTCGTCTTCGACCTCGCTCGCGAGGACCAGGACCATTCGACGGACCTCCTCCGTGCGGGCAGCGTCATGGCCGCGGTCACGTCGAACGCCGAACCGGTCCAGGGGTGCACGGTGCGGCCTCTCGGCCGGATGCGATACCGGCCGATGGCCTCACCCGCGTTCGCGGCGCGCTGGTTCGAGGACGGGGCGACCGCTCAGGCGCTCACCGCAGCGCCCGTCGTCGTGTTCGACCGGAAGGACGATCTCCAGGACGCCTACCTCCGACGACGTGGCGTCGACCCCGCCGACCCGCCGCGGCACCATGTTCCGGCCTCGGCGGACTTCGCGACCGCCGTCGGCCTCGGTCTCGGCTGGGGCATGCTCCCGGACGCGCAGTCCGACGCGCCGCTGCGCAGGGGCGATCTCGTCGTGCTCGACGAAACGGGCGGCGTCGACGTCCCCTTGTTCTGGCAGCAGTGGCGACTCCACTCCCGACTGCTCGAGCTCGTCACGACGGCGGTGGTCGACGCGGCTCGATCCACGCTGCACTGAACTCCTGCCGAGAGGTCCCGGAGAAGGTGCACCGGGCACGCACGACGGTGCAAGGATGGAGCAATGGATATCGCGTACACAGCAGTTGCCCATGCCACCGGAGGCGGACGAGACGGACACGTCCGCAGTGAGGACGACCTCCTCGACTTCGACACCCGTCCCCCGAAGGAACTCGGCGGCAGCGGCGAGGGCACCAACCCCGAGCAGTTGTTCGCCGCCGGCTTCGCCGCGTGCTTCCTCAGCGCCCTCCACGCCGTCGGGCGTACCGCGAAGCTCGACACGAAGGACGCCGAGGTGTCGGCCAGCGTCGGCATCGGATCGAACGGTGAGGGCGGCTTCGGCCTGGCCGTCGAGCTCGACGTCTACGTGCCGAACGTGACGCACGATGAAGCCCAGCAGCTGGCCGACCAGGCGCACCAGGTGTGCCCCTACTCGAACGCCACGCGCGGCAACATCGACGTGACGGTGTCGATCGTCGACTGACGAAGCTCCCGCCCGCAAGGGCTGTCGATCGTCGTGTCCGCCGGTTACCCTGGCGGGCACGACGATCGAGAGGAAGCATCATGTCTGATTTCGGGGCGGTCGAAGGCATTCGTGACGAGGGCGCGGCGGCCATGCTGCCGGGGCTCCCGGACGCCGTGGTCGAGGACGAGGCGCTGGATGACGACGCGCCCGCCGAGGACGCCGCGGACGATTCCGGAACGGGTCTCGCCGATTCAGGTGCCTGACGACGGGATCGCGCTCAGCGCAACAGTGACGCGGCGATGACGCCGACGATGCCGAGCTGCAGTGCGAGCACGACACCGATCGTGATGAAGAGCGTGCTCCAGAGGACGATGTTCCCCAGGAGGACGCCCACTAACGCCCCGAACCGTCCGCGCGGTCGAGCCGTCGGCCGCGCCACCTGCAGCCGCTCGGTCTGTGCAACCCGGGGCGTGGACAGGGTGAAGAGGTTCGGGCTGGTGTCCAGGTGCGTGGTCATGCCACAAGTGTCCGTCGACACCCGGGGGCGGCACATCGGACGCCAGGGCGATCATCGTCCCCGCGGCGTCATCCTGTGAGCTGATCCTCCTCCGCCCGTGGGACGGTCGATCGTCCGCCGAACGGCGTGCCGGTCACACCTGCGTGAGTCGGATCCCCCAGGACAGCGACCACCGCTCGTCGGGCTCCAACCATCGGAGTCCGGTCCCGCTGTTCAGCGCATCGGCGGGGGCCGTCATGGGCTCGATGGCGATGGCCTGCGTCGGTCCGTCTGCCGCCGGGAAGTTCTTCGGCGTGTAGACCTGGACGAACCGGAAGTCGTCGTCCGCCCAGAGTTCGACGGTGTCGCCGTCGGGTGCGGTGAGCCGGTGTCGGACGGCACCGTCGACCTGCTGGACCGAACCCAGGCCGACGTCGATCGAGAGGTCGCCCACGCGAGCACCCGAGCGCAGATCGTACGGGGTCCCGTCGATGGGACGGGAGGCGACCGGGATGCGCTGCTCGTCCGTCTCGAACCAGGTGTCGGCGGCCACCGTCACGGTGAGGTCGGCGGTCGGTACGTCGCCGAGCGCCAGGTAGGGGTGAGCACCGACGGCGACCGGCGCGGGGCGACTCGACCGGTTCACGATCGTGTGGGTCACCCGCAGGCCGTCGTCGTCCAACGTGTAGGCGACCGAGGTGTCGAGGCGGAACGGGTAGCCGTGCTGCGGGAACACCGAGGCGAGCAGGGTCACCGCGTGATCGGTGTGATCCCCCGCCCGGTACCCCGTGTTGCGCAGCAGACCATGGGAGGCGTTCCCGGTCGCCGCCTCGGTGACGTCGAGCTGCTGCGGTTCACCGTCGAGCGTCCACCGGGCATCGCGGACGCGGTTGGGCCACGGCACGAGCACCATCCCGCACCCCATCGGGGCGACGACGTCCTCACCGAAGGACTGCACGAGGGTGCGTCCGCCGACCGTCAGCTCGCGGAGTCCGGCGGCGAGTTCGGTGATCGTCGCTCGGACCTCGCCCTGCGGACCGGCGTGGTGGAGACGGTACTGGGTTCCAGAGGCAGCGGGCATGCCGCCAAGCCTACGACGGACGTCAGCCGGGCGGGGTGGAGCCGGGTGAGGCCGTCCACCGGTGGACGGCCTCGGCGATCCGGATCAGCCCGAGTTCGAGCTCGGCGAAGCCGGAGCTCAAGGGGGCGACCCCGATGCGAAGACCGTCCGGGTGCCGGAAGTCGGGGATCACACCCGCATTCCAGAGCAGCGGGGTGATCTCGCGGAACGACGGGTGACCGAGCGTCACATGACCACCGCGACGCGCCGGGTCACGAGGGGTCATCACCCTGACACCGGAGCCTGCGAGGTGCTCGTCGGCCCAGGAGATGGCGAACGTGGTGAGGGCCTCGGACTTCTCCCGGATGGCGGCGACCCCGGCGGACTCGATGAGCGTTAGCGAGTCCTCGAGCGGCAGCATGCCCACGATCGGTGGCGTCCCGCTGAGGAACCGGCGCATCCCGACGGCCGGCTGATAGGTGTCGGCCATGGCGAAGACGTCGGCGGCGCCCATCCACCCCTGGATGGGCTGGAGGAGCCGGTCCTGATGGCGTGCCGCGACGTAGGCGAACGCCGGAGCACCGGGCCCGCCACCGAGGTACTTGTAGGAGCAGCCCACCGCGAGGTCCACGCCCCACCCGTCGAGCTCGATCGGGACCGCACCGGCGGAGTGGCACAGGTCCCAGAGCACGAGTGCTCCCGCCTGATGCGCGATCGCGGTCAGCTCCTCGACGTCGAGCAGCGCTCCGGACCGGTAGTCGACCTGGCTGAGCACGACGAGAGCGGTCCGCTCGTGGACCACCTCGCGCAACTGGTGCGCGGCGACACCGTGGACCGGGTCGGCGTCGATCCATCGCACACGCAGACCGCGTTCAGCGGCGACCCCCTCGATCACGAAGCGGTCCGTCGGGAAGTTCTCCGCATCGATCACGAGCTCGTCGCGCGGAGCGGTTCCTCCGGCAGACGACGTCACGTCGACCGCCGCGCGGATCAGCTTGTACAGCAGCACGGTCGTCGAGTCGGCGACGACCGTCTGGCCGGGTGCGGCACCGAGCACGACCGATCCCAGGCGGTCGCCGAGCGTCAGCGGCAGCTCGAACCAGCGGTCGTCCCACGACCGGATGAGCCTCGTCCCCCACTCCTCCGCGATGAACGACTGCAGCCGCTCCGCCGTGGCCCGCAACGGCCGCCCCAGGGAGTTCCCGTCCAGGTAGGCGACGACGCCCTCGGCCGGGAGGAACGCCGCGCGGTGTTCCGCGAGCGGGTCGGTCTCGTCGAGGACGCGTGCGTCCGGGCGGGCGGAGGTGGCTGGGGCTGGGGCGTCGACCATCCTGCGACGGTAACCGCCACCAGTGCGTGCCGCAAGGAAGCGGACGGGACCCGGCTTGCTAGCGTTGTCGCATGCCCACGCTCCTGCACCTCGACTCCTCCGCCGATCTCGACACCTCCCGGTCCCGCCGGCTCTCGCAGGCCGTCGTGGACGCCTGGTCGAACGCCGACCCCACCGGCGTCGTCGTCCGTCGCGACCTGCACCGCGATCCGGTCCCCCACCTCGCCGACGCGAGTCTCCACTGGGCGCCGGCCGACCGCCGCCCCGGTGCGAACCCGCCCGCCGAGGCCGAGACGCTCCAGCGCGTCCTGCTCGACGAGCTGCTCGGCGCCGACATCGTCGTGATCGGTGCGCCGCTGTACAACTTCTCGATCCCGTCGTCGCTCAAAGCGTGGATCGACCACATCCACGTGCCGGGCGTCACCTCCGCGGACACGGGAGCGCTCACCGGCCGGCCGGTCGTCATCGCCACCAGCCGCGGGATCGCCTACGACGCGGGCAGCCCGACCGAGGGTTGGGATCACGAGGTGCCGGCGCTGCGGACGTTGTTCGGCGGCGCCCTCGGCATGGACGTCCACGTCATCACGACGAGTCTGACCCTCGCCGACCGTGACCCGGCGCTCGCAGCTCAGCGCGAACGGAGCGAACAGGAGTTCGCAGAGGCCCTCCGGTCGGCGTCCGAGACGGGACTGCGGCTGGCCGTCTCGACGGCCTGACAGCCGACACGACGGGCGGACGGCGGATCCGACCCGTCTGATCCGGGCAGTGCTCCGAACTCCTGTCGAGCCACGATCAGGGAGTAGCACATGCCATCGAAGCACCAGACCGGCACCACACGGGGCGGACGACGTCTCGTCTGGTTCGCGGCAGCACTGTCCGGGATCGTCGCAGCAGCGGTGTTCCTCGCGATCGCCGAGCTGGCGGCGCTGTTGTTCGCCCGCGGCAGCAGCCCCCTCCTCACCGTCGGATCGTTCGTGATCGACATCGTCCCGCGGTGGGCGAAGGAGTTCGCGATCGAGACGTTCGGCAGCAACGACAAGATCTTCCTCCTCGTGAGCCTCGGGGTCGCCGTCGTGATCGCCGCGGCGATCGCCGGGGTCCTGCAGCAGATCCGTCCACCGCTCGGTGTCGTGGTCCTATTCGCGGCCGGCGTCTTCGCCGGAGCGACGACCGTCACCCGCGCCGGTGCCACCCCGCTCGCCGTCGTCCCGGTGATCCTCGGTCTCGCGGCGGGCGTCGTGATCCTCATCCTCCTGAGCCGTCGCCTGCCGAAGCGCGCCGCGAACGGTTCGGACGACGAGCGCGCGGCGTTCGACCGTCGAGGCTTCTTCCGCGTGGCCGGCATCGCGGCGGCCGGTGCTGTCGTCGTCGGCGTGGGCGCACGCCTCGTCAACGTCACCACCTCGTCGATCACGGCCGTCCGCGACGCCCTCAAGCTCCCGGCGCCGAAGTCGACCGTCACGATCCCCGACGGAGCCGAGGCGGACGTCGACGGCCTCAGCCCGCTCTTCACGCCGAACGACAAGTTCTACCGCGTCGACACCGCGCTGACCGTGCCGACGGTCGATCCGGCCACCTGGACGCTCACGATCGACGGCATGGTCGGTGAGCAGGTGCAGATCACGTTCGAGGAACTCCTCGCCATGGGTCTCGACGAATACGTCATCACCATGACCTGCGTCTCGAACGAGGTGGGCGGCAACCTCCTGGGCAACGCGAAGTGGCTCGGTATCCCTGTGCGCGACGTCCTCAAGCGGGCGATGCCGGACTCGAAGGCCGACATGGTCCTGTCCACGAGCGTCGACGGGTTCACGGCGAGCACGCCGCTCGAGTCACTCACCGACCCGAACCTGGACGCGATCCTCGCCGTGGCGATGAACGGCGAGCCGCTGCCGCTCGAGCACGGTTTCCCCGTGCGCATGGTCGTCCCGGGCCTCTACGGCTACGTGTCGGCGACGAAGTGGCTGACGAAGCTGACGGTCACGACGTTCGACAAGGACGAGGCCTACTGGACCCCGCGCGGCTACGACGCGAAGGCGCCCATCAAACTCTCCTCGCGGATCGACACACCCCGGATCGACAAGCAGGTTCCGGCGGGCCCGGCGAAGATCGCAGGTGTCGCCTGGGCGCAGACCGTCGGGATCGCCAAGGTCGAGGTCAGCATCGACAACGGCGACTGGCAGAGCGTCAATCTCACGACCGCCATCAACGACGACACCTGGGTGCAGTGGTGGATGGACTGGGAGGCGACGGCCGGCACGCACTACGTCGCCGTCCGCGCGACCGACAAGGCCGGGAACCTCCAGATCGAGAAGCAGGCGCCGATCGCTCCGAACGGATCCTCCGGTTGGCAGCGGACGCTCGTCCGCGTCGGCTGACGGTCCGCGGCTGACCGGTGACGGTCAGCCGCGGGTGTCGACCGGTCGCAGCTGGGCGATCTTCGGTTCGCGACCGTCGCCCGAGGACCGACCGGTCAGACGGCGCCCGATCCACGGGAGCACGTGTTCCCGGTAGTAGGCCGCGGTGCGACGTTGACGCGGACCGGGCGGGGCAGCAGCGACGTCGTCGATCCCCCACTCCTCCGGGACCGGCACGTCGAGCGCCGTCAGCACGTTGCCCGCCACCCGGGCATGGCCGAGGGCGTTGAGGTGCAAGCGGTCCACCGACCAGTACCTGAGGTCGGCGAGCGTCCGGTCAGCCCAGTTGTCGACGAAGGTCACCCCGTCACGCGGATACCGCACCCGCACGGCCTGGGCCAGCTGCTCGCCGCGGCGGGCGAGGAGCGAACCCATCGGGATGTGGGCGGAAGGGTTCGCGCCGCTCAACAGCAGCACGTGGGCTCCCCCGGCGCGCAGACGATCGACCGCACCGTCCAGGCGGTCGGCGACGCCGTCGATCGACACCCGCGGGCGCATGATGTCGTTGCCGCCGCCGTTGAAGCTGACGAGGTCCGGACCCATCTCGATCGCACGGTCCAGTTGTTCGTCGAGGATCGGGACGAGCTTCCTCCCGCGGATGGCGAGGTTCGCGTAGCTGACGGTCTCCGTGGACGCCCGGGCGAGGCCGAGGGCCACGAAGTCCGCCCACCCGCGGAGGGTGCCGTCCTCCCGGATATCCCCGTAGCCCTCACTGAAGCTGTCGCCGATGGCCACGTACCGTCCGAACCCGTGCTGCGTCATACCTGCACTGTACGCGCGACCGGAAGGCGTCTCCGACTGGCCCGCTCAGGAGGGACGGGACTCTCCGTCCGCGGCCGGTCGCCAGCCGAGGGCGGGCCCGAGCGCGCCGGCGATGTCGGTGAGTAGTTGCGTGTAGTCGTCCGGTTCGAGTGTGAACGGGAGGGCGAAGGCGACCTCGTCGACCTCCTGGAAGCCGGCGTGCTCGTGCAGCCGCTCCGCGATCTCCGCACTGCTGCCGACGAGGTCCTCCGCGAAGAGCATCCGCCGCGGCCCATGGGCGACGCCGACGCGGTGCCGTCTCGAGTCGACGTACTCGCGGTACCGGGCTCGCTGGGTCGCCGTCGCGGAATCCGTCGGGATGACCACGAGCCCCTGCGACACGCGGGCCCGCTCACCCGCCGGGTGGAGTTCTCGGAACCGACGCACCTGAGCGGCCTGGTTCGCCGCGAAGTCCGTCGTGCCGTCCTCGGCGGCGATGACGCTGCTCGTGAGCAGGTTGAAGGACTGCTCACCGGCCCAACCCGCCGACCGCAGGCTGCCGGCTCCGTACCAGAGCCGCTCCGCCAGACCGTCGGCATGCGGCTCGACCCGTGAGGAGTAGTCCTCCTGGCCCTCACGACCGGCGCTGTCACTGACGACGTCACCGCGGATGAAGGAGCGGAGGCGCAGGACGCGGTCGTAGCCGAGGTCCTCCTGGTCGAGCGTCGACGGGTAGATCGCGTGCTTGAACGCGTCGAAGCGCATCGGCTCACCGGTGCTGAAGCCGGGAAGCAGCCTGCCGCCCGAGAGGACGTCGACCGTGCCCAGGTCCTCTGCGAGCCGGAAGGGGTTCTCCGCGCCGAGCGGTGTGACCGCGGTGCCGAGCGCGATGCGCTTCGTGCGCTGCGTCGCCGCCGCGAGGACGGCGACCGGTGAGGAGATGCCGAACTGCAGATGCCGGTGCCGCAGCCAGGCGCTGTCGAACCCCAGGCGTTCACCGAGCTCGATGAGCTGCAGGGTCGCCTCGTGCCCGGCCGCCGGCTCCTCGGGGTCGAACAGGCCCATCGTGAGGAACCCGAGTCTGCGGAGCGGTGCTGAGGATCTGGCCATGCATCGACTCTACGACGCCGTTCCGACGCGACGATGCTGCAGGAGCCGGACGTGCCCGCGCCGCGGGTGTCAGTTCGGCGAGCCGGCCAGCACGGTGAACATGGCGCCGATGCTCCCGAGGATGAAGAGCATCGTTCCGAGCTGCATGGTCAACGACTTGTTCCGGGACGCCGTCGGGACGTCCACCTCCAGGATCGGACACCCGGACCAACCGAGCAGACCGATGCTCAAACCCACGATGACCGAGCAGCACCACCAGACCACGCGGAGTCCCTCGGCGAGGACCGCCGGTCGCCAACCTGAGCTGAGGAGGAGCCCGAGGACGATCGCGGTGCTCCCGACCGCGACGCCGAACCAGACGGTTCCGGTGCGCATGATGCGCTGGACGTTGTTCTCGGGTGACATGAGGTCCTGTGACACGTGGTGCGGCTTTCTCGAGGTTCTGATTCCTGACGAGGGCCACATCCGGCCGTCATGGTCGCTCGCAGCCCCGAACAGGAGCATAGACCCGGTCGCGGGAGGCGACTCCCGTTCGACGGGGGCTTGCGCCGACGAGGGTCGCGACACAGACGAAGCCGATCGAGGATCCGTGACGGATCACGCAGACGGCGCCCGGGCCACCCACCGTGCCAGCGTCGCGAGCAGTGCACGGTGCTCAGCCGAGGCGTAGGATCGCTCGTCGTGTCCGAGTGCGTCGACGGCGACGCGCGAGGGCCCCACCTCGCGGACCCACACCGCAGGGAACCGCTCGCCGTCGACGTCGTGCTCGGCGACGGTGGTGCTCCGACCGACGGGTTGCAGCCGCAGGTACTGTTCGTCGTCCACGGGGATGTCGCCGAGCGCTCCGCCGTCGGGCGATGCCAGGCCGCGGACGACGGTCGGGCCCATCGGCGGATGCCAGGACACGCCGGGCAGCCAGAGCGCCCCGATCGTCGGCGCCCAGTCCGGGTAGTCGCGGAGTGAGGCGAGCGCCGCATGCATCGCGAGGACACCGATCCCCCGACCGAGTGCCTCCGCGAAGCCGTCGATCGCGGCAGCAGGCGCTCGGCCCGGATCCTCGGACCGCCACGGGTCGCCGGCGTTGACCACCAGGAGCTCCACGCCCTCGAGTCGCGTCATCGCACGATCGACGTCCTCGTCGATCTGGACCGCGAAGCCGGCCGTCTCCAGGACCTCCGCGATGAGCGGGCTCGTGCGCGCGTACGGGTGCCACGGATCCGCATACCGACCGCTCCCCGATGCGATGAGTGCTTCCACGGTTCCCCCTCGTCCGATCCGTCGGCGCCGGTCACCGTGTGCGCGGCCGACGTCTCTCCAGGGTACGGGGCCTCTCCCGACGGCTGCGTCGCCGGCCGATTGTGTCCGCACATGTCGTCGTCACCTGCGCCCGCCCCGATCCCGACCGTAGAGTGCCTGTCACCGACGCCGGGGCGTCGACGACGGCCGAGCTGACGGAGAGGACGAGGCGATGCACGAGCGGGATCGAGGGGGCTTCAGCACCCGACAGCTGCACGCCGGTGGTGCACCCGATGCGCCGCTCCAGCCGCGGGCTCTGCCGATCTACGCGAGTGCCGGGTTCGTGTTCGCGGACTTCGACGAGGCGGAGCAGCGGTTCGGCCCGGACCCTGGTGGCTACAGCTACAGCCGGGTCGGCAATCCGACGATCGACGCCGTCGAGCGCCGTCTCGCCGCGTTGGAGGGTGGTGTGGACGCGCTGCTCCTCGGCTCCGGACAGGCGGCCGTCGGCGTCGCCCTGCTCTCCCTGCTCGAGGCCGGCGACCACCTGCTCACCGCGCCGAGTCTGTACGAGGGCTCGCGCAGCCTCTTCACGGAGAACTTCGGTCGGCTGGGGATCACCACGAGCGAGGTCTCCGATCCGCTCGACGCCGACGCCTGGGCGCGTGCCATCCGACCCGGGACGCGCGCGATCTTCGTCGAGTCCATTCCGAACCCCCGCAACGACCTCACGGATCTCCGTCTCGTCGCCGACGTCGCCCATGCGCACGGGGTCCCGCTCGTCGTCGACAACACCTTCGCCACGCCCTACCTCCTGCGTCCCATCGAGCACGGCGCCGACATCGTCGTCCACTCGGCCAGCAAGTTCCTGGCGGGGCACGGCACCGTGCTCGGCGGGGTCGTCGTCGACGGCGGCACGTTCGACTGGACCGCTCACGCGGACCGCTATCGTCACCTCACCTGCCCGGTCGCCGCGCTCGGCGGGCTCAGCCACGTCGAGGCGGACGGGCGTGCAGCGCTGGCCGCCTACGCACGGGCATCGGTCGCGCTGCGTCTCGGCCCGACGCCGTCGCCGTTCAACGCGTTCCTCATCGCACAGGGCATCGAGACGCTGTCACTCCGCGTCCAACGGCAGAGCGAGAACGCCCTCGCCCTCGCGACGTGGCTGGCGGGACGGACAGAAGTGGCCTCGGTCGACTACTCGGGGCTCAGCGACAGTCCGTTCCGCGGCCTGGCGGACCGGTATCTGCCGGATGGACAGGGATCGGTGTTCTCGTTCACCCTGCACGGCGGACGGGACGCAGCGCGGACGGTCATCGACCACGTCGGCCTGTTCACGCGGATGACGAACCTCGGCGACGTCCGGTCGCTGATCCTCCACCCGGCCTCGACCACGCACGCCCAGCGTTCGGCCGAGCAGCTCGCGGCGAGCGGCATCGGCCAAGGACTCGTACGGATCTCCGTCGGCATCGAAGACGTCGCCGACCTCATCGCGGACCTCGCCTCGGCGTTCGACGCGCTCCCGGTCCGGGAACCGTCGACGAGCTCCGTCGCGGCCGTCACGGCGGACGAGGCGGTCGCCGCGTGAGTGCCCGGCAACGCTTCGGCTGGTTCCTGTCACGTGGGTTCGGTCCGCACGGTTGGGGGCACCCGTACCTCGACTGGGACTACCGCTGGCAGGAACCTGCTCTTTACCAGCAGGCCGTGCGCGAGCTCGAGCAGGCGGGCCTGGACCTCCTGATCATCGAGGACGCCCTCTCGCTGGGGAACCCCGAGACACTCGACCTCCGCATCCGCGGCGCCTACGGCGGGCCGAAGCACGACCCGCTGAGCCTCGCCCCGTTCCTCTTCGCGGTGACGGAGCGCATCGGCATCATCCCGACCGTGAACCCGTTGCAACTGCCGCCGTACCAGGCGGCACGGCAGTTCGCGACCCTGCAGCACCTCAGTCGCGGACGGTTCGGGGTGAACGTGGTGACCGACGTCGGCAGCAGCCGTCACTTCGGCGAGCCGGTCGTGCCGCACGACATCGCCTATGAGCGGGCGGAGGAGTGGCTGGACGGCGTGCGCGCGCTCTGGCGGAGCTGGCGACCTGGCGCGTACGTGGGTGACACCGCCTCCGGACGCTTCGCCGACGGCCGCCACCTCGACCGCGTCGAGCATCGCGGCGCACACTACGACTTCGACGGGCCGCTCAACGCCCTGCCCTTCGACGAGGACTCCGGTGGGGAGCCCGTCATCGTGTCGCCGGGCTCTTCGCCGCGAGGGCTCGCCTTCACCGGACGACAGTCGGACGTCCAGCTCGCCCTCGCACCGCTCGACATCGCGAGCCTCCGTGCGTACCGGAGGCGGGTCCTCGACGCGTCGGCTGCCGTCGGTCGGGACACCCCTCCCGCGATCCTGTTCGTGTTCAAGCCCGTCATCGTGTCGAGCAGTGCCGAGGCCGACCGTCTCGTCGCCGCCTCGGAACAGCCGGACGATGAGACCCTGCGCTCCGTCGCACTCGCGTGGTCGAGCGACCTGGAGACGGACCTCACCGCGCTCGACCTCGACCGACCGGTGGACCCGTCCGTCTTCGGCGACCACGTGTCGCGCGGCAGCCTCGACGCGTTGCGCGGCCAGCACGAGTCCTTCGCGGCGGCGACGCTCCGGGAGCTGCTCGTGCCGAAGGCACGACTCGGGCGGATCACCGACGGCAGCGGTGTCGTCGGCACGGCGGCTGAGGTGGCCGACCACATCGAACGCGCCGGCAGTGAGGCGGACAACGACGGGTTCATCTTCTCGGGCGACCTCCACCCGGTGACGGTGCACCGCATGCTCGACGAACTCGTGCCGATCCTCCGACGCCGCGGGATCCTGCAGCGTCCGAAAGTCGACGCACCGCACGGACTCCGGAGCTCGTTGCACGCCACCTGAAGGATCGCGTCGTCAGCGGCTCGTGTTCAGGGCTGCTCGTGGTTCGGGCACGTCCAACTCCCCGCGGGCGACGAGCGAACGGACGGACTCGAGGACCGCCTCCGTCGAGGTGTAGGCGGGCTCGTATCCGAGCAGCGACCGTGCCTTGTCGATCGACGCGCAATGGCTCCGCACCAGGTGCTCCCAGGTGGTGTCGGCGTGCTCCTTCGGTGTCTCTGCTCGGAAATGCTCCCAGGTCACCGACTTGAGCTCAGCCGAGCGTCCGAACCAGCCGGCGACGACCTCGGCGTAGCCGCGGACGGTCACCGCGGCGGCCGAGGTCACGTTGAGATCCTCGCCGGCGACACGATCCCGGTTCGCGACGGCGAGCTCGAAGGCCTGCGCGACGTCGTCGGCGTGCACGTGGTGCAGCAGCTCGGCACCGAGTCCGGGGATGCGCAGCGGTGAACCGAGTGCGAGGGTCCGCCAGACCCCGAGGTCGAGGTTGCCGAGCGGGTTGATGGGCGCCCACCCCGGTCCGACGATGTGCCCGGGATGCAGGGAGGTCGTCACCAGTCCTCCGTCGGCGCTCTCCTGCTGGAGCAGTCGGGCGATCTGATCCTTCTGGACACCGTAGTCGCCGAACGGCGCCGTCCCGGAGCCCTCGACGATGGGGACGGACGCGCTGGGACCGTAGCGCCAGATCGATCCGCAGTGGAGCAGCTGGCCCGTGTTGCCGCGCAGCCCCTCGACGAGTGCCGTCGCCGAGGCGACCGTGAAGCAGACCAGATCGATGACGACGTCCGGACCGAGATCCGCGATGCGTCGTGCGAAGACACCGTCCCGGTCCTCGGCCTCCCGATCGGCCCGGACCCGCTCGACCTGGTCCCACTCGGGAACCTCCGTGTACGGCGAACGATCGCCGCGGCTCACGCTCACGACCTCGTGGCCGGCCCGGACGAGTCGCGGGACGAGGAAGGTGCCGATGTGGCCGGTCCCTCCGATGACGACGATGCGCATGGTGTTCCTCCGTTCGCGCACGACGACGGCGTCGACGGGTGCGCTCTCCGGGAACGCTAATGGACCGGACCGTCCGACGCACGCCCTTGCGGGAGGCGACGTGGTGACCCGCTAGTCGTCGGAGGGACGTCGTCGTTGCTGTTTGGTGGCGCTCCGCTGCTGTTTCGCGGCGAGGTGGCGTCGCGCCGATCCGCGGGTCGGACGCGTGGACCGGCGCGTCGGCGCCGGCGGCGCGAGGGCCGACCTGATGCGCGTCGCGAGCGCTTCGAGTGCGAGTTCGCGGTTCCGGAGCTGCGATCGCTCGCGGGAGACGGTCACGGTGATGGCTCCGCCGACCAGCCGAGCGTCGAGCCGCTCGAGCAGTCGGTCTCGTTGCTCGTCGGTGAGGACGGCCGACTCTGCCACACTCCATGTCAATTGGACACGGCTGTCGGAGGTGTTCACGTGCTGTCCGCCCGGGCCGGACGACCGGGAGAAACGCCACTGCAGCTCGGCTGCTGGGATCGTCAGTCCGGGCGACACCTCGAGGTCCATGGGGCAAGCGTCTCACGAACCCGCGGCACGGCTCGCGTCCACCGCTGGTTCCGAGCCGGTGCCTCCTATCCTTGACGCTGTGAACGATGCACCAGCCGAACGCGGACGTCGACGCGCAGCCGTCGTCGTCAATCCCTCCAAGGTCGACATCGAGGTCCTCCGCTCGGCCGTCGCAGCCGCTGAATCGACGCACGGACTGGCACCCTCCACCTGGCACGAGACGAGCGCCGACGACGACGGCCGGGGTGCGTCCGCGGCCGCGATCGCCTCGGCACCCTCGCTCATCCTGGTCGCAGGAGGCGATGGGACACTGCGGGTCGCCGCCGAGGCCATCGCCTCCACCGGCATCCCCCTCGGGCTGGTCCCGGCCGGAACGGGGAACCTCTTCGCCCGCGCGCTCGGCCTGCCGTTGGGCGACCTCAAGCGGTCGGTCGACATCGCCTGTTCAGGGCGAGACCAGGTGGTCGACGTCGGTCAGGTCAGTCTCGGGCGCAGCGACGGCACGAACCGGGACGAGGTCTTCCTCGTCATGGCCGGTATCGGCCTCGACGCGCACATGGCGGGCCACACCAATGAGCGGCTGAAGCGACGGATCGGCTGGCTCGCCTACTCCGATCCGATCGCGCGGAGCATCATCGGCAACCGGCAGTTCGATCTGCACTATCGACTGGACGACCGTCCGGAGGCGGCTGCCCGAGCGCATACGATCATCGTCGGGAACTCCGGCACGCTCACCGGCGGGGTCCTGCTGCTCCCGGAGGCCGTCGTGGACGACGGCCTCCTCGATGCCGTCATGCTGCGCCCCGGCAAGGGTCCGGGTTGGGGGAACATCGGTTACCGTCTGACGTTCAACCGGATGCTGCACCGCACGCGGTTCGGCCGACTGGTCGGACGATTCTCGCCGAAGGCACGCGCGATCAGCTACGCACAGGCGCGGACGATGCATCTCAGACTCGAGGAGCCGCAGGAGATCCAACTGGACGGCGACTCGCACGGTTCGGTGATCTCGGTCTCGCTGAGGAACCTGCACCACGCCCTGATCGTCCGGGTTCCGAGCGGCCCGGCTGCGCGCCCCGGCGGGCGCTGACCACCGGCTACGACGCCGCGTCGGTGGGAGCGGCCTCGGGGTCGATCGACGCCGCGAGCCGGTCGATCCGCTCGAGGGCGCGGTCGAACACGGGGACGAGTTCCCACAGGCGCGGCTCGTCGGCGCGGATCTCCTCGAGGGAGCCGTGTGCGCTGCGGACCGAACCGAGATCGAAGCTGACGTTGGTCCGCGCTCCCGTGATCGCCGCGCGGAGTGCACCGATCGCCACCGCCACGTCGGCGATCAACGCCGGGTTGCCGTGCTCGGTCAGCCAGGCGAGATCGTCGATCGCGTCGACGGCATGCTCGCCCAGCCGAGCCGAGGCCGCGGCCGCCTCGATGGACGCAACACGGATCGCCTCGTCGCGTCCGACGCCGGCCGGTAGACGGAAGGCGCTGCCGAACGCTCGCGAGGCGTGGGCGTCCTCGTCGGCCAGACGCAGCGCCAGCTCGGAGCGTGCCTCAGCGCGAGCGCGGAGTGCGGCGATCGTCGCCTCGGTCTCGGCCGAGTCCCGCCCGCTCGCGTCCTCGGTGGCGTGCGTGGTTCGGGTGTAGCCGGCGACCATCGCGGTGAGGCCTGCGGCGATCGCCAGCATGAGTCCGGATGCGGCCCCGCCGCCGGGGTTCCCGGTCGCCGTGCCGAGCGCCCGCATCCACGCCGACACGCTCGAGTGCTCGGTCGACACGTCTTCGGTATCCGATGGTCCCGTCATGGCGACCATTCTCCCGCGTCCGCGTCCGCGTCAGCTCGAGGCGCGGACGATGAGTTCGGTCGGGAACTCCGCGCGGTCCCCGGGGTCCGTCCCGGGCTCCGCCTCGAGGACGAGCTGAACCGCACGCGCGGCCATCGCGCGCATCGGCTGGCGCACGGTCGTCATCGGCGGCGGCATCAGCCTGGACTGCGGGAGGTCGTCGAAGCCGACGACCCTGATGTCGTCGGGGATGCGGAGCTGGAGCTCCTCAGCGGCGCGGTAGACGCCGTAGGCCATCTCGTCGTTGCAGCTGAAGACGCCGATCGGGAGCCCGCCCTGCCTGAGCAGCTTGCGCACGGAGACGAACGCACTCTCCGAGGACCAGGGCGACGAGATCTCCTCGACCGTCGCCCCGTCGGCGTGCCGTTCGACCGCCGCTCGGAAACCGGCCTCCCTCGCACGGCCGAACCGGTACTTCGGTCGGCCGGTGATGATGAGGAACCGACGTGTCCCCCGCCGTGCGAGATGCCGACCCGCGTCGAAGCCGCCCTGCCAGTCGGTGGACCCGACGCTCGGCAGGCTCCGCGCCGGCTCCGCACGCGGATCGAGGAGCGCGACGGGGATGTTGGCCGAGGCGAGGATGTCGAGCTGGGACACGTTGGGACGGATGAGGCACACGACGACACCGGCCGATCCCCGCGCACGTGCCCGACTGGGCCAGTCGTCGACCATCGACTCGCTCTCCGGCGTGAGCACCAGATCGTAGTTCGCCGCAGCGGCCGCCCGCCGCACACTCGTCACGACCGTGTTCGCCCAGGGGTCGTCCCACTGACTCATCGCCAGGTCGAGCAGGCGCGGGACCGAGCGAGGTCGACCGCGACGTTGTGCTGCGCGGTCGTAGCCGAGGTCGTGCGCTGCAGCGAGGATGCGGTCCCTGGTGTCCGGGGATGCATGGCGCTTCCCGGCGAGCACCCGGGAGACGAGCGACACCGAGCATCCCGACCTCGCGGCGACGTCCGCGAGCGTCACGCTGAGATCTTCCCGCTCCGGCGTCGTCGTCATGGCTCCATGCTCCCGCATCCCGGGGTGCTGTGTGCGCCGGTACCGGTGGTCAGGCGCCCTCTGCGGTCAGCACTCGGAGCTCGGTGCACCGCGGGGTCTCGCGATCCGGCTGCGCGACGAGCGCGAACCGCCGGACACCCCACCCGGCGCTGGTGGGTGTCAGCGGGTACTCCGCCCACTCCAGGTCGTCGTCTCGCCCGACCTCCCGCGGAGCGATCGGCGTACCGTCGATCTCCAGGGTGAAACCGTGGCCCGCCTGATCGTGCAGCCAGGTCACTCTGACGACCCGGCCGAGGAGATGCGGATCGACGAGCCTCACGGACAGACGCTCGGCCGTGCTCCGCCAGCGGATCCCACCCACCGCGCCACTGACGCTGGAGCGCCCCTCGAACCCGTGATCCGCCTCCGGCTGCTGCTCGCCCAGAGCGACCCGGTCGACCGTCCGTCCGTCGATGCTCGCGGCGCGTCGGTCCCGCTCGACCAAGGCGGTGCGGCGCCGGTCGACGGCGTCCTCGTCCGCCGACGACGCCACGGGGAACGTGACGGTGTACCGCGCGTCGTGCAGGCCTGCGAACGGTTCCAACGGGATCGGTCCTCGGTCCGAGTCGACCCGGAGTCGCCCGTCGGCGTCCCGGTAGGGCACAGCCGTCCGCGTGACGATCGGTGCCGAGGCGAGCGGGGTGAGCGGGCCGACCGCCGTGTGCGGGGCGTGCGGCCGATCGGCCAGCACGACGCCGGTCGGGAGCGACTCACCACGGGCCGCCAGGACGGACGGACCCCAGAGGAGCGAGATCCAGTCCGAGCCGTCCGGGTACGGTTCCGCACGACCGCCCATGGTGAGCTCGAACGACACGGTGTCGCCGTCGCTCCACTCACGCTCCACGACGAGATGGCCGCGTTCGCGTTCGGCGGTCACCGGAGCGCCGTTGAGGAACATCTCGGGTGTCGGATCACTCCACCCGGGGACCCGGACGCGGAGCCGGAACCGCCGCGAGCCGGTGAGCCCGAGGGTGAGTCCGACCACGCCGTCGGACGGGAAGGCCGTCCGTTGCTGCAGCTCGAGACCGAGTTCCGGGATCCGCACGACGGAGGGCGCAAAGAGCTCGACCGACACCGTGTCGTCGTCGAACCGGTACAGCGACTCGCCGTGTTTCGCGTGACTCTCCAGACCGGTCCCGACGCAGCACCAGAAGCTGTGCTCCGGCGAGGAGTAGACGCGGTAGTGGTCGGGTCGCATGGAGGTGAAGTAGACGAGGCCGCCGTGCTCGGGGTGCTGCGATGACAGGAGGTGGTTGAAGAGGATCCGTTCGAGCGCGTCGGCGATCGCCGGGTCGGACTCGTCGGCACTGAGCCGTCGGCCCAGCTTGATGAGGTTGTAGCTGTTGCAGGTCTCCGGCCCCTCCCGATCCTCGGTCATCGGGGTGAAGTCGTCGATGGCATGGAAGTGCTCCCGGACACTGTTGCCGCCGATCGCGACCGTGCGCCGCGTCAGGATCGTCTCCCAGGCGAACCGGGCCGCGCGGGCGAGGGCCGGATCGTCGCTCCGCGTGGCGAGGGCGGCGAAGCCGACGAACTGCGGGATACGGGTGTTGGCGTGCAGGCCGGTCAGTTCGTCGGACCGGCGCGACAGCGGTTCGCTGAGGGCGACGGATGTGAAGCGGGCGGCCATCGCGAGATGTCGGGCGTCGCCCGTGAGGTCGAAGAGGTCGACGTACGCCTCGTTCATCCCTCCGATCTCGGTCTCGAGCATGAGCTGGAAGTGCTCGTCGTCGATCCCCGCGGCAAGCTCCTCCCACCAGGTGGCGAGGCGCAGGACCACATCACGTGCCGCGTGGTCCCCCGTCAAGCGGGCCGCGTCGATGAGCCCGGCGTACAGCTTGTGCAGGTTGTACCAGGGCACCCAGCGCCCGGCACGGAAGGTCGATTCGGTGATCCCCGCTGCGACCTCGGCCCAGAGCTCGGCACTCCGAGGGACACCACCGACGTATCCGGTCCCCAGATGGTCCTGTGCGCGGGCCAGTTCGGCGACCGTGTACTCGAGCCGGGAACGCAGGACGTCGTCCCCGGTGGAGGCACCATCAGGGAGCAGGCCGAGAGGTAGTGTCCGGCGGTATGGCCGTCGAGTCCGCGCACCTCCCAGTCGTCGTAGGACGCCGCCCGGGGCTCCAGGCCCGCCTCACGGAGGAACGGGGCGAGCAGACGATCGGGCTCGAGGGCTCGCAGGTAGGCGCGGTCGGCCTCCTGCGCTCGGAACAGGGGCCCACCCGTGAGGGTGACCTGGGTGATCGGGACGAACGGCATGGTCAGGCCTTCCTCGCGCCCGCACCGACGGGCCGCCAGTCCACGCGGAGCTCGCGCGGCCCGACCAGCTCCCGCCGGTTGCCGGTCACCTCGATCGTGCGGGTGAGCGGACGCTCGAGCGCCGATGGCCCGGCGGACAGCACGTACGTCCCCGGTTCGACCACCCGGCGGCCGTCGACCCCGGTGAAGGACAAGCGGTCGGCCGACACCGAGAAACGCACGGTCGTCGACGTCCCGGCAGCGACCGTGAGGCGTGCGAACGCGAGCAGCTCGACCGACGGGCGCACGACCGAGGCCAACGGATCCGTGCCGTAGAGCTGGATCACCTCGACGGCGTCCTCGACACCCATGTTCTCGACCGTGACGTCGACGAGGACCTCGCCGTCGACGGCGAGCTCCGCTGCACTCGTGAGCGATCGGTAGCGGACGTCCCCGGCGGTGAGGCCGTGACCGAACGGGAAGAGCGGCGTGGGGTCGAGCACGCTGATCCCGCGGGACGCCAGACCGAGCGGCGGCTGCAGGTACGTGCCCGGCATGGCCGGTGAGCGAGGGATCTGCACCGGGAGCCGTCCGCTCGGCCTCACGCGGCCGGACAGCAGCCCCGCGACGGCTGCTGCGCCCTCCTGGCCGGGGAAGAAGGCCTGGACCAGTGCATCGGCCCGGTCGTAGTCCCCCAGCGCGTAGGGTCGCCCGGACAGCACGGTCAGGACGACGGGCGTCCCGGTCTCGAGGACGGCGAGCACGAGGTCGTGCTGACCCCCGGGGAGGCGCAGGTCCTCGGCGTCGCAGCCTTCTCCCGAGGTGCCATCGCCGAACAGGCCCGCGATGTCACCCACGGCCAGCACGACGACGTCTGCCGAACGGGCGGCTTCGACCGCGGCCGGAACGTCCTCCTGACCGGTCCCGGTGATGCTGCATCCCGGTTCGACGACGATGTCCGCCGTGGGGAACTCGGCACGAACCGCGTCCAGGATCGTCGGGATGGTGATGCCGAGATCGTGCCCGGGGTGTTTCGACAACACGTGGTTGGGGAATGCGTAACAGCCCACGAGACTGCGGAACTGGTCGGCCGCCGGCCCGATCACGGCGATGCGCGCGGTGGTCCGGAGCGGGAGAACTGCGCGGTTCCTGAGGAGGACGACCGACTCCTCGGCCAGACGCGTCGCGATGGCGCGGTTGCGGGGGCCGTCGAGGTCGGTCGATGCGGCGTGCTCCGGCACGAGCGGGCCCCGGTCGAGCAGGCCGAGCTCGATCTTCTGCCGCAGGTGCCGGAGCACGGCTCGGTCGACCAGCCGCTCGTCGAGCGCCCCGTCCTGGACGAGCCCGACGAGACCGGCGCCGTAGCCGGCGGTCTCCGGGAGTTCGACGTCGATCCCGGCGGTGAGGGCGAGCGCGCCGGCCTCCGCCGCACCGCTCGCGACGTGGTGCATGGTCGCGAGGAACGGGATCGCCCAGTAGTCGGCGACGACGGTGCCGTCGAAACCCCAGTCGTCGCGCAGGATGTCGGTGAGCAATTCGACACTGGCACCGGCGGGGACGCCGTCGAGATCGGTGTAGGCGTTCATCACGCTTCGCGCTCCCCCGAGCCGGATCGCCGTCTCGAACGGCGGAAGCACGACATCGGCGAGCTCGCGGCGCCCCATGCTCACCGGGGCATGGTTCTTCGCGCCTCGGGACGCGGCGTAGCCGGCGAAGTGCTTGAGCGTCGCCACGACCCCGGACCGCTCGAGACCACGCACGTACGCGGCGCCGAGCTGGCCGACGAGGTAGGGGTCCTCCCCCAGCGTCTCCTCGACCCGGCCCCAGCGGTAGTCGCGCACGACGTCGAGGACCGGCGCGAGCCCCTGATGGACCCCGACCGAGCGGAGGTCGTCTCCGATCGCCTCCGCCATCCGCTCCACGAGCTCCTCGTCGAACGAGGCGGCCCAGGCGAGCGGCGTCGGGAAGGCGGTCGCACCGAACGCGGCGAACCCCGTCAGACACTCCTCGTGCGCGATCGCGGGGATGCCGAACCGGTTGCCGGCCGCGACCTGCCGTTGCCGTTCCCGCAGGCGATCGACGCCCTCGGCCACCGTCACCGGTTCGGTCCCGAAGATGCGCGTCAACTGCCCGAGGCCACCCGTGAAGTCGCCGGTGGGCGCCGATGTCGGCGCAGCCGGGTCGTCGGAGCCGTCCACGCTCGGCGCGAAGTCGCCCGCCGTCTCGGTGAACCAGACCGAACCGAGCTGACCGACCTTCTCCTCGAGGGTCATCTCATCGAGGAGTGCTCGCGCCCGCTCGTCGGGTGACGCCCGTCGGTCGTTCCAGACGCCGCGGACGATACCCGACGTGGTCGGCGTGACGCCGTCGTGTTGCAGGGTCATCCCTTGAACGCTCCGTCCATGATCCCGGTCACCATGCGCTTGCCGACGAAGATGAACGCGATGAGCAGCGGGATGGTGGCCAGGAACGACCCGGCCATCGCCAGGCCGAGATCGATCGACCGCTGCGACTGCAGGGCCTTGATCGCGATCTGGACCGTGTACATTTCGGGCGACTTCAGGACGATGAACGGCCAGAGGAAGTCGTTCCAGGATCCGACGAAGCCGAGCAGTCCCAGGACGAACGCCGCCGGTCGGATGACCGGGAAGACGATCCGCCAGAAGATCTGCCAGGTGTTGGCACCGTCGAGTCTCGCCGCCTGGAGCAGCTCGTCGCTCACGGAGCTCGAGATGTGCTGACGCATCCAGAAGATGCCGAACGCGCTCGCAAGGCCGGGGACGATGAGCGCCTGAAGCGTGTCCACCCAGTCGAGCGCGGAGATGATCAGGTACTGCGGGATCACGCTCAGCTGCGTCGGCACGGTCATGGTGAGGACCACGAGGATGAACAGCGCGTTGCGGCCGCGGAACTCCAGTTTCGCGAAGGCGAACCCGGCCAGGGCGCAGAGCAGGGCCGATCCGACGCCGATCGACAGCGCGACGATGAGGCTGTTGATCATCGATTGGATGAACGGCACGGTCTCGAGCACGAGCCCCACGAGGTGGAACAGGTTGTCGCCCGGATACAGCCGCGGTGGCAGGGTGGTCGCCGTCGCCGAGTCCGTGGTCGCGACGACGAACATGAAGTACAGCGGGAACATGCTCACGACGACGGCGCACACGAGGAGGACGTAGGTGTACCAGGGGATGCGGCCGATCCGGCCGCCGTTCCGTTTCCGGCCGGCGGAGGTCGCGCTCGCCATCAGCTGGGTGGAGTTGAGCGTCTCGGACATCAGCGTCCTCCTCGGGTGCGGGTGGACAGGAAGAAGTTCAGCAGGGCGACGAGGACGACGATCACGAACAGCGCGACACCGATCGCCGAGCCGTATCCGAACTCGAACTGGCCGAAGCCCTGCTCGTAGAGGAACAGCGTGAGCGTCTGGCACTGTCGTGCCGCACCGCAGGTGAGGCCGGTGGCCGGGTTCACCAGCAGTGGTTCGGTGAACACCTGGAGCCCGCCGATCGTCGACGTGACGATGGTGAACACGATGATGGGACGCAACGACGGGATGGTGATGTAGACGAACTGCTTCCAACCGCCGGCACCGTCGACGGCGGCCGCCTCGTACACGTCGCGAGGGATCGCCTGCAGTGCCGCCAGGTAGAGCAGCGTCGTGTAGCCCGTCCACCGCCAGACGACCATGAGCGCGACGAGGAACCACGAGCCGACCTTGTCGTTGAGGAAGTCGACGTGGTCACCGCCGAAGAAGCTGATGAGGTAGTTGAAGAGCCCGTAGTCACGGTCGAACAGCTGGGCGAACACGATCGTGGTCGCGGCGACCGAGGTGATGTACGGCACGAGCATCGCCATCCGGAACCCCGTGGCGAAGCGCAGGCGGACGTGGTTCAGCAGATGGGCGAGGCCCAGGGCGATGACCAGCTGCGGCACCGTGGAGATGATGAAGATCGCGAAGGTGTTCAGCATCGCGTTCCAGAACCGTGGGTCGGCCGCGAGCCTGGTGAAGTTGTCGAAGCCGATGAAGGTCTGCTGACCGATCGGGTTCCAGTCGAAGAGGGACACGACGAAGGTGAACAGGAGCGGGATCAGCCCGAAGACGGCGAAGATCAGGAAGAACGGGGCGATGTAGACGTAGGGGGCGAAGCGTTCCGGCAGGGTGTTGCGGATGCGCGTCCCGATACCGGGTGGCGACTGTTTGGGCAGCAGCCGAGGTGGAGTGATGTGCGTGGTCACGATGATCCTTCAGGGGCGTTCCGGCGTGTTGCTCGGCCGGAACGCCCCGGGTCGGAGCGGACGAATGGACGGGGCCGTCGGGTCAGCCGCCGAGGGCGTCCTTCACGGCCTTCATCGCGACGTCCCAGGCCTTGTCCGGTGGGGTGTTGCCGGCTTCGACGTCCGTCACGGTGTTGATCATCGCCGAACCGATCGTCGCCGTCTCCGGACCGTTGAAGAACGGCTTGAACTCCTGCAAGGACTTGCCGAGCACGGCACCGATCTTCGAGTCGCCGAAGAACGGGTCGGTGTAGTCGGCGATCGCCGTGGATTCGTAGGCGGAGACCGTGCTGGGCAGGGCTCCGGTGTCGGTGAAGTTCTTCAGCTGCGACTCGGGTGACTGCATCTCCTTGATGTAGGCCCACGCCGCTTCGGGGTTCGACGCGCGCTTCGGGATGGCGAGGTAGCTGCCGCCCCAGTTGCCGGCGACCTTGGGCACCGTCGTCACGCGCCACTGGCCCGAGGTGTCGGGCGCGTCCGTCTTGATGCTCTTCAGCATCCAGGAGGGAGCCGCCATCGCGGCGAAGGCGCCGTTGGTCTTGCCCGTGCTCCAGCCGGTGGAGAAGGCGGGGACGTTCGCGGTGATGCCGGCCTCGATCGCCTTGATCGAGATGTCGAACGCCTCCTTCACCTGCGGATTCGTGTCGTACACGAGCTCACCCTCCGGCGTGTAGTACTTCTCGTCGACCTGGTTCACGGTCTGGAAGAAGACCGAGGTGCCGGCGTTGTCCAGGAACGGCTTCCCGGTGGCGGCGACGTACTGCTGGCCGACGGAGATGAAGTCGTCCCAGGTGGGCCAGAGCGCCGCGACCGCGTCCGGTTCCGACGGCAGGCCGGCGGCCTCGAAGAGGTCGGCACGGTACGCCATCGACATCCCGCCCACGTCGGTCGGTACCCCGATGACGGCGTCGTTCTGAGCCACGGCCTGGTCCCAGACCCACGGCAGGTAGTCCCCGGAGATGTCGTCGGCGCCCATCGTGCTCAGGTCGACGAAGTTGTCGGGGTTCGCGACGAAGTTGGGCATGTCGTCCCCCTGGATGAGCACCAGGTCGGGGACCTTACCGCCGGCCAACGCCGCGGTGAGCGCCTGCGCGGTCTCCTGCGTGCTTCCGACCTCGGTGAGCTTGACGGTGATGTCGGGGTGCGCTTCCTTGTACTTCTCGACATCGGCCTTCTGGTTGATGCCCGTGAAGGACCAGAACTGGAAGGTCTTCTCATCGCCGCCGCCGGACCCGGAACAACCGGTGACCAGGGCGCCGACCATGACGGTGACGGTTGCTGCTGCTGCAAGACGGAATCTCACTGGAAATCCCCCTCCTATGCGGGATCGTGTTCCGCGGTGTCGCGCTACGTTGCGGTCACCGGCCGGAGATCGCTCTCCGGCTCGCGCCGATGTCGACTGGATCGGGGAGCATCCGGACCGTTCGGGCGTGGTGATCACCATAGGCAGCGGGGTTCCGCGGCACCAGGGCAATATTGCGCAACTGGGAGAACGCTCTCTCGGATTCTGCGATGCTCGTTGCCAGACCACCGGCAGGTGGACGATCGCAAAGGAGCGAGGATGCGCAAACCGACCCTGGTCGACGTCGCCCGAGAGGCCGGCGTCTCCCGAGCGACCGCGTCGCGGGTCCTCGCCGGTGCCTCGACGGTCGACGCCTCGATGGTCGTCGCGGTGCGCGAAGCGGCCGCGAAACTGGCCTACCGCACGAATGTCGCAGCCCGGTCGCTCGCCGGGGGCAGGACGGGCGCCGTCGCGATCGTCCTCGCGGCGGGTGAGCTCGAACCCTTCTCCGGATCGTTCGTCGCGGCACCGCTCAAGGGCGCCACCGCCGCGCTCCTGTCGGCAGCCCAGCAGCCCGCGCTCTTCCTCGCCGACCCGCGCCAACTCGACGCGCTCGTCGCCTACCTGGCGGCGCACTACGTGGACGGGGCGGTGGTGATCCTGCAGCACGAGATCAGCACCATCACCCAGGCGCTCGCCTCGGTGGACCTCCCCATCGTCTTCGTCGGCCGCCCGATGGGTGAGCACACGGAGGACGTCACCTTCGTCGACTCCGACAACTACGCCGGCGGTCGGCTCGCCGCGGAACACCTGATCGCGCTCGGCCGAACGCGGATCGGCGTCATCTCGGGCCCCGCCGACATGGCCGCGTCCAGTGACCGTGTCCGAGGCTGGCGAGACGTCCTCACCGAACGCGGCCTCGACACCCGTGCGGTCGCCCGAGGCGACTTCACCATGCCGAGCGGGTCGTCGGCCATGGCTCGGTTGCTCTCCCGGTACCCGGACCTCGACGCCGTCTTCGCGGGCTCGGACCTCATGGCGGTCGGAGCGATGCGCGTCCTCGAGGCCAGTGGCCGCACGGTCCCGGACGACATCGCGCTCGTCGGGTTCGATGACACGGTCGTCGCGGCAACCGCGGAGCCACCGCTGACCTCGGTCCGTCAGCCGTTGGAGCAGATGGGCAGGGTCGCCGCGGAACTCGTCATGGAGCTCATCGCCGGCCGGACGACCGCTCCGCGCTGGCTCGACACCACGCTCGTCGTCCGAGACTCAGCCTGACCTTCGGCCCACCGGCCGTCACACCCGCCTCACCGACCGCTTCGGAGGAACCATGTCCGACCGCTCAGCGACGCTCGAACACCGCGTCGTCCATCTGCAGTGCGACGGCGTCTCCGTCGTCCTCGTCCAGCACGGGACCCGCCTCCCGACGATCGCGCACTGGGGTGCCGCCGTCGATGCCGACGACCTCGAGTGGCTTGCCGCGGCCACAGCCGCCGTGCGCGGGGACCTCGTCGACGGATCGGACGCGCCGTACGAGCCGAGCCTGTTGCCCGAGCACGTGTCGGGCTGGTCGGGTCTCCCGGGGCTCCGGGCGCATCGCGCCGGGACGGCCTGGTCGTCGCGCTTCGATGTGGCCTCGGTCGAGGTCGACAGAGCGGCCCTCCCGGCCGGAGAGGTGCGGCAGTGCGGCGCCGCGCTGGTCGAGGTGACCGCGGTCGACGACCAGACGGGCATCGCTCTCCTCGTGGCGATCGAACTGACACCGAGTGGCCTGCTGCGCACGCGCGTGACGGTCACGAACCGGGGCAACGACCTCCTGGAGATCGAGGGTGTCGTGCCGGCCCTCCCGATCCCGACGTCGGCTCGGGAGATCCTCGACTTCGCCGGTCGGTGGGGCAACGAGAAGCTGCCGCAGCGGCTTCCGGTCACGACCGGGACGCACCTCCGCGAGTCGCGGCACGGTCGCCCCGGTCTCGACGCCACCGGGGTCACCGCGATCGGAACACCGGGGTTCGACAGCCGGACCGGTGACGTCTGGCTGTGCCACGTCGGTTGGAGCGGCAACCACACGATCGGCGTCGAACGCACCGACGGACACCTCGCGTTCCGTGGCGGCGAGCTGCTCCTGCCGGGCGAGGTCCGACTCGGCCCGGGCGAGGACCATCGGACTCCATGGGTGTACGGGGCCCACGGCGTCGGCCTCGATGCCGCCTCGTCGCGGTACCACCGCTGGCTGCGTTCGACCTCGCGGGCGGCTCGGCGTCCGCGCCCCGTCACCCTGAACGTCTGGGAGGCGGTGCTGTTCGATCACGACCTGGAGGTCCTCACCGATTTGGCGACCCGGGCCGCGGCCATCGGCGTCGAGCGCTACGTGCTCGACGACGGATGGTTCCGCGGACGTCACGACGACACCCGCGGCCTCGGTGACTGGACACCGGACCCCGAGCGTTGGCCGGACGGTCTCGCGCCGCTCGCCGACCGGGTGCGATCGCTCGGCATGGAGTTCGGGCTGTGGTTCGAACCCGAGATGATCAACGAGGACTCCGACCTCGCACGCGAGCACCCGGACTGGATCCTGCGGGCGAGGGACGAGCTCCCGTCGCCCGTCCGGCACCAACAGGTGCTCGATCTCGGCAATCCGGCGGCCTTCGACCACATCCTGCAGGCCATCGACACACTGGTCGGCGAGCTCGGGATCGCGTACCTGAAATGGGACCACAACCGCGACCTCGTCGATGCCGGGCATCCGTCGACCGGGCGGGCAGCCGTGCACGACCAGACCGAAGCCCTCTACCGGCTGCTCGACGAGCTCCGATCGCGGCACCCGCACCTCGAGATCGAGAGCTGCGCGTCGGGCGGAGGCCGCGTCGACCTCGGTGTCCTCGAGCGGTCCGATCGCGTCCACACCTCCGACAACCACGACCCGATCGAGCGGGCCCGGATGCTCCGGTGGACGGGACTCCTCGTCCCGCCCGAGATGCTGGGATCGCACGTGGCCTCGGCCAGATCGGCCACGACCGGACGCACGCACACGCTCCACACCCGGTGCGCGGTCGCCCTGCTCGGGCACTTCGGTGTGGAGTGGGACCTGCGCGAGCTCGACGATGCGGATCGGACGACCCTCGCCAGATGGATCACCGTGTTCACGCGTCATCGCGGACTCATCGCCACCGGCCGCGTCGTCGGCGACGGTGAGTGGGACGACGACGCTCCGACCCTGCGCGGGGTCGTCGCGGAGGACGGCACCACCGCGCTGTACACGCTCGTGACTCCCCCGCGGTCGGCCGACTCCCGTCGGCGGGTCCGCCTGCCCGGACTCCGCCCGGACGGTCACTACCGCCTCGCCGTCGCGCAGGACGACTCCCTCGGCCCCCGCTGGGTGATCCCCCAGTGGCTCCGGGATGCGCCGCCACTCGACGCCGACCCGGCCACGCTCGCGGCCGCGCCCGTGCTGAGCGGTGGCCAGCTGGCCGTGATCGGCCTCGACCTCCCCACCTTCCAGCCCGACCGCGCGATCACGATCCTCGTGACCGCCGTCTGACCCACGACCCGCTGCACAGAACAGGACCACATCACCCATGGACTCCACTGCGACCGTCACCGTCGACCTCGACCGGCCAGGACCCACGATCAGCCGACACGTCTACGGCCACTTCGCGGAACACCTCGGACGCGGCATCTACGACGGCTTCTGGGTCGGCGAGGACTCGCCCGTGCCGAACATCGGCGGCATCCGGCTCGACGTCGTGGAGGCGCTCCGCGAACTGCGCATCCCGAACCTCCGCTGGCCGGGCGGCTGCTTCGCGGACCGCTACCACTGGACGAGCGGCATCGGACCTCGCGAGGACCGCCCGAAGCTCGTCAACACGCAATGGGGCGGGACGAGCGAGACCAACGCGTTCGGCACCCACGAGTTCATGGAGCTGTGCGAGCTCCTCGGTGCCGACGCCTACGTCTCGGGCAACCTCGGTTCAGGCACGGTGCAGGAGATGGCCGACTGGATCGAGTACCTGACCGGTGCCGGGGAGACCCCGATGGCCGAGTTGCGTCGCGCGAACGGCCGGGAGGAGCCCTGGGACGTCCCGTTCTGGGGGCTGGGAAACGAGCCCTGGGGGTGCGGTGGCAACCTGCGGGCCGGCGCGTACGCGGACCTGGCACGCCGATTCGGTACCTTCTGCGAGAGCGGCGGGAAGGTCCCGCTCTACCGGGTCGCCGCCGGCGCCGACGGGTTCGACGTGGCCTGGACCAAGACGCTGATGGAGGTCGTCGCCGACGTGGCCACCCACCCGTTCTCGGCGACCCCCTGGGAAGCCGTCTCGGTGCATTACTACACGATCGGCGGCAGCTGGAAGGCGAAGGGCAGCGCGACCGGGTTCGACGCCGCGGAGTACTGGAGCACGATCACCGCAGCACAGGGCGTCGAGCAGCTGCTGTCGTCGCACGCCGCCGTCATGGACGTGTACGACCCGGAGGAACGGTTCGGCATGGTGCTCGACGAGTGGGGCACCTGGTGGGACGTCGAGCCGGGCACGCACCCCGGGCATCTGTTCCAGCAGAACACCATCCGCGACGCCATGGTCGCCGCCTGGCACTTCGACGTGTTCCACCGATTCGCGGGCCGGCTGCGCATGGCCAACATCGCGCAGACGGTCAACGTCCTGCAGGCGATGCTCCTGACCGATCCCGACGGCGGCGAGATGGTCCGGACGCCCACCTTCCACGTCTTCGAGATGAACAGCCCGCACCAGGACGCCACGTCCCTCCCGACGCACGTGGTCGGGCCGGTCCGCGACGCCGACGCCGCACACGCGGGTGGCATCCCGACCGTCTCCGCCTCGGCGAGCGTCAAGGACGGCGTCCTCCATTGCTCGTTGACGAACGTCGACCTCGATGCTCCACTCGTCATCGAGGTCGACGTCCGTGGCGGGTCCGTGGTCGAGCCGCACGGCCGGCTGCTCACCGCTGCGCGGCCCGACGCCCACAACCGTCCCGGTGAGACCGACGCCGTGTCACCGCGACCGCTCACGGGTCTCGACGTCACACCGACGGGTCTTCGCGTCACGCTCCCACCGCACTCGTTCGCAACCATCACGGCTCAGGTCGTCGCGCCATGAGCGAGGTGGAGATCGCGGTCACCGAGGTGCGTGCAGCACGTCGGGCACGGGCGGACCGCCCGCCGATGGGCTGGAACAGCTGGGACTGCTTCGGAGGGTCCGTCACGGAGGCCGAGGTACTCGCCAACGCCGCGTTCCTGGCCGAGCACCTGCTGCCCGTCGGCTGGGACACGGTGGTCGTCGACATCCAGTGGTACGAACCGGCGCCCGGCGTCGGCGACTACGAGCGCGTCTCCCAGCCGACGCTCGACGCTTGGGCCCGACCGCAACCCGCGCCGAACCGGTTCCCGTCTGCGGCGTCGGGCGGCTTCCGCGCGCTCGCCGACCGCGTGCACGCGCTCGGGCTCCGCTTCGGGGTGCACCTCATGCGTGGCGTGCCGCGTCTGGCCGTCGACCTCGACCTCCCGATCCTCGGTTCGACCGCCCGCTGCGGGGACATCGCCGATCCGTCCAACGTCTGCCCGTGGAACCCCGACAACGTCGGCGTCGACATGACCGCCCCGGGCGCCCAGGCCTACTACGACTCGGTCATGGCACAGCTCGCGGACTGGGGTGTCGACCTCATCAAGCTCGACGACGTGCTCTACCCACCGATCCAGACCGCCGAGATCGAGGCCATCTCGCGGGCGATCGACTCGACCGGTCGACCGATGGTGCTCAGCCTGTCCCCGGGCAAGCGACTCTCGACCGAGCACCTCGACACCCTTCGATCGACGGCGCAGCTATGGCGGATCTCCGACGACCTCTGGGACGACTGGTCGGCGGTGCTCGAACAGTTCCAGCGCCTGGCCCGCTGGGCGCCCCTCCAGCGTCCGGGGGCGTGGGCCGATGCCGACATGCTCCCGCTCGGGCGGATCGGCATCCGGGCCCACGTCGGTTCGGACCGGCTGAGTCGCCTCACCCTGGACGAACAACGGACGCTCATGACCCTCTGGTGCATCGGCCGGTCGCCGCTCTTCTTCGGCGGCCACCTCCCGGACACCCCGGCGCACACGCTCGCGCTGCTGACCAACCCGGACGTGCTCGCCCTGCTCGGCAGCGACGGGAGCCGGGAGATCATCCGCGACGGCGACCTCGTCGTCTGGGCGGCGGAGCTCGGCGAGACCCGGTGGCGCGCGGTGTTCTGGCTCGGCGATGCGGACACCGAGCTGCGGGTGCACCTGGCCGATCTCGGTTGCGCCGATCGATCGTCCGTCTCCGAGCTGTGGAGTGGTCGGCCGTTGCCCGTCGTCGACGGCGCCGTCGACACGTCCCTGCCCGCGCACGGTGCCGTGCTGCTCCGACTCGACCACTGATGGATCACCGACAGCAGCGCGTCGAGCGTCATCGAATCGAACTCGACGGACCGGCCACCCGGTTCGTCGATCGGTTCCTCATCGGGAACGGGACGTTGGGCGCGGCGCTCGACGGCGTGCCCGGACGGGAGGGCATCGACCTCTCCCTGGACACGTTGTGGTCGGGAGGTCCGCGACGCCCGGGCGACGGGCCGGCGGGCCGCTCGCTTCCCAGTCCGCTGGAGTCCGTGCGCCGGGCGATCGCCGGCGGCGACCCCGTCGCAGCCGATTGCCGCGCGGCTGCACTACGCGGGACCACGTTCACCGAGTCCTTCCAGCCGCTCGGCCGCCTCACGGTCGAGTACGCGCCGCCCGACGGCGGTTCGCGCGCGACACGGACCGCCGATCTCGCGCGCGGTGTCGTCGAGACGACGTCCACGAGCGACGGCGCGGAGGTCACGCTCCGCGCGTTCGTGTCGGCGGTGGACGATGTGCTGGTCGTCGAGCTGCTGGGTGACGGTGTCCGTGAACCGAGGGTCGGGTTCGCGACGCCGCACCCGTCGACGACGGAGGAGCGCATGGACGGCGACAACCGATGGTGGTCGGTGGCCGGCCGTGCGCCGGCGATCGTGCGACCGTCGTATCTCGGCGGTGACGATGACGAGGCCATCCGGTACCCGACCGACGTCCCGGACGCCGACGGTCTCGTCGACGCCGGCATGGCCTGGGCGCTGACGATCGCGGTGCAACCGATCCCGGGCGGGTTCCGCCTCGTCGCCGGTGCACGTTCCGGGTACCGCGGGTGGCGAGAACGGCCGTCGGGCGACCCGTCGACGCTGCTGGAGCACACCCAGGGGACGGTCTCGCGTGCGTTGCAGCGATCCGGCGAAGCGTTGCTCCATCGGCACGTCGCCGACCATCGGTCGCTCTTCGACCGCGTCGACCTTGAGCTCTCGGCATCGGCGTCCGCGTCGGCCGACCTCGCGGAGCGCTACTTCGACCTCGGACGGGCGCTCCTCATCGGCAGCTCCCGACCGGGGAGTGAGCCGGCGAACCTCCAGGGGGTCTGGAACGACCAGGTCAGGCCGCCCTGGAGCGCGAACTTCACCACCAACATCAACCTCCAGATGAACTACTGGCCGGCGGAGAGCACCGGCCTGGGTGACCTGGTCGAGCCACTCACCCGGTTCATCGGTGAACTGGTGGAAGCCGGGCGGCGGACCGCCGGCGAGTCCTACGGCCTCGACGGGGCGGCAGCCCACCACAACAGCGACCTCTGGAGGCACACGGACGCCGTGCCGCTCGATGCGCACTGGGCGAACTGGCCGAGCGCGCTCCCCTGGCTCATCGCGCACCTGCACCGCTGTCTGGACGACGGTGGCGCTGATCACGCCGCTCGTGTCGCCGTCCTGCAGACCGTCGAGCCGGTGGTCTCGTTCGTCCTGGGAATGGTCGTCACGGATGCCGCCGGATCGATGGTCGTGAGTCCGTCGACCTCACCGGAGAACCGGTTCGTGGTCGACGCGGATCACACAGCGGCGGTGACGGCCGGCGTGACGATGGACCAGGAGCTGGCGCACGAGTGCCTCCGCGAGTACCTCGCCCTCGCGGAGCGGGTCGGCGACGGCATCGCGGACGTCGGGCTCCTGGCTCGAGCACGCGACACCGTGGCCGCCCTCCGACTGCCGCAGGTCGGCCGCGACGGAACACTCCTGGAGTGGGCCGAGGAGCGGGAGCCGATCGAGCCCGGCCACCGACACCTCTCCCACCTGTACGGCCTGTACCCGGGGACCCGGATCACCGAATCGGCCACGCCCGAGCACTTCGAGGCAGCCCGACGCGCACTGCGACGGAGACTCGCGAACGGCGGTGGCGGAACCGGGTGGAGCATGGCCTGGGTCCTCTGCCTGGCCGCACGACTCCGTGATCCAGGGCTCGCGTCCGAGGCGCTCGACACGCTGCTCGGTCCGCTGTCATCGGCCTCGCTGCTCGACCTGCACCCGATGGGCGACCTCGACGACGTGTTCCAGATCGACGGCAACCTGGGTGGGACGGCCGGTGTCGTCGAGCTGCTCGTCCAGGGGCACGGCGGTGTCCTGTCGCTGCTGCCGACCCTCCCGGCCGAGTGGTCGGCGGGACGGTTCCAAGGGTTCCGGGTCCGTGGTGGACACGTCGCGGATGTCGAGTGGAGCCGTCATCGCCCCGTCGCAGCGACGCTGCTTCTCGCGGCCGGCGGCGTGCTCGTCGAGCTGCCGGACGACGGCTCGATGATGACCGTCGCGGGCCCTGGCGGCGTACTGCCGACCCGGCTGGAGGACGGCGCGCCGGCCGGGCGGCGGCGGATCAGGCTCGACGAGCCCGGTGTCCACCGGCTCGAGTTCGCGCGTCCACCCGGCGATCCGGAGGACTGACCGCCTCCTCCGGACGTCGGCTACTCGGCCTGTGCCTCCGCCTTCGCCGCTGCGATGGCGGCGTGCACTTCGGACATGTCGAGACCGCGCACCTGGGAGATGAGGTCCTCGAGTGCCGGCGCGGGGAGGGCACCGGCCTGCGAGAAGACGAGCACGCCGTCGCGGAACGCCATGAGCGTGGGGATCGACGTGATCTGCATCCCGCTCGCGAGCTCCTGGTTCGCCTCGGTGTCGACCTTGGTGAACACGACGTCCTGGTGCTGCTCGCTCGACTGCTCGAAGACGGGGCCGAAAGCCTTGCACGGGCCGCACCACTCGGCCCAGAAGTCGACCAGGACGATGCCTTCGGCCGACACGGTGTCCTCGAAGTTCGAGATGGTCAGTTCCTGCGTGGTCATCGTGTGCCCTTCGGATCGGTGGTCGGACGCGTCGCATCCGACTGACGAGCCTACCGGCGGACGACAGGTCGTCCTCCCCTTGTGCCGTGCCGCGGTCAGCGCCCGGGCGGCAGATCCGGGAGAAGGAGGAGCCGGCGCTGCATCCGCGACATGATCAGGAGCACCCCGCCGAGGACCGCGAACAGGACGCCGCCACCGACGACGATGCCGCCGATGATCCCTCCGAGGAAGCCGTAGCCGTCGCCGCTGCTGTTGACGAGGATGACCACGCCGACGGCCAAGGCGAGCACACCGATACCGAGGACGGCCCAGGACATGACGAGATAGATGCGGAACGCGCGCGCTCCATGGAGCGTCGGCCGGACACCGTACTGGGTTCCGACGTACTGGGCCCAGCGTGAGCCGGTCCACCACCTCGTCGCCCGCGGCGACACGGAGTACCAACCGGCACCGGGACCGTCCTGCTCACCCGGCAATGGACGGACCACGTCGATGACCACCGGGGCGGCGACCGGCTGCGGGATCCGCCGCACCGCCGTCGTCTGGGCGGCGATACCGAACCAGAGCAGCGTCAGGAGGAGCATCGGGAATCCGTTGACCGACAGGTGGCTGGACAGCGCGCCGAGGCTGAACTGCGCGATCGCGAGCACGAGGAAGACCGAGCCGAACACCCAGGCCAAGCTCGGTTGCTCGGTTGTCGCCCAATCGGTCCCGGGCTTCCCGTTCTTGACCCTGAGCCCCGTCCAGTGCGAGCCGTCCCACCATCGGAGCTGATCCGGCCCCGTCGGATACCAGCCCGGCTGCGGTCCGGACGGCGGCTGCGACGGCGACGCCACGGGAGTCGGTGCCAGCAGTGTGACCGGCACCTCCTGCTTCACCGGTGGCGCGGCGTCGGCCTCCTGAGCAGTCCACTGCGTTCCATCCCACCAGCGCAACTTGCCCGGCGTCCCCGCCTCGTACCATCCCGGTGCAGCGGTCATCGCTGCTCCTTCCCCCGAAGATCACGCTCATGACGTCCATGCAGCGACCCCAGTGTCCCGTCTGCGAGTCATCGCGGCAAGCCACCGTTGTCGAACATCGTGCGAGCCAGGTAGGTTGACGGCGACGTGATGAAGGGACCACCGTGGCCAAACGCAAGACGCCGGAGCAGATCGCCGACGAGGAACGTCGCTACGAGCTCGCGCGATCGGCGAGCACGTTCGAGGAGTTCTCCGTCCTCGCGAACGACCCCAATCAGGCGATCCGCGCCGCTGCGGCCCACAACCCGGCAGCCGACCCAGCGGCGTTGGAGCTCTTCCTCGAGGACCGCTTCTGGGGTGCGCGCATCGAGATCGCGCTGCACCCGAACGCCACGGACGAGCTTCTGATCCGCCTCCTCGAAGCCGATCCGCGCAAGCGTGGCGTCGTCCACCACGAGGCGGAACGCCGGCTGGCGGCGAAGGGCTTCCGCTTCGACGACGACGGCCTCCCGCTGACCGACGACGCGGGCACGAGCGCTCGTTGAGCCCGTACAGCCAGGTCGACTGGGACGCGAGCCCCGAGCATCCGTCGTCCGTCGCCGAACCGTATCTGATGGGCACCGGCGTCGTCACCGACGAGGACACCAGGAGTCGACCGCTCTCGCCACCGCACCGTCATCCGGACGCCATGCTCGCCTGGTGCTACCGCGGCACCGTGTGGGTGCACCTCCCGAACGCGATGTGGCGCCTCGCACCGGGTCAAGGCGTCTGGATCCCAGCACACACGCCGCACACCGCGCACCACGAGCGCGACTCCACCGGGTGCTACACCTACCTCCCCGCCACCTCGCTGATCGCGCCCGTCGAGACCGTCACCCAGGTCCTTGTCCCGCGTGCGGTGCAGGAGATGTTGCTGCACCTCGGCATCAACGACATGCCGACCGACCTCCGGGTCCGTGCGCAGGCGGTCCTCATCGAGATGCTGCAGCAGCCCGCGCCGGAGACGGCGGACGGCTGGGGCGAGATCCCGATGCCGTCCGCCGATCGTGTCCGTCCGCTCGTCCGTGCGATCCTCGCCGACCCGGGTGACCTCCGGGGCGCGCGCGAGCTGTTCGACGTGCACGGCCTCCACGAGCGCACCGTGCTGCGGATCTTCCAGCATGACACCGGGATGAGCTTCGCCCGGTGGCGAACGGGCGTCCGGATGACGCTCGCGGCGCGGCTGATCATCGACGGCATGCCGATCGGGGCGGCAGCACACCGGTGCGGGTACGCGTCCTCGAGCGCCTTCTCCGCGAGCTTCCGAGCCCGGTTCGGTATGACCCCGCGGGAGTACGTGGAACGGGTGCAGGCGGACCCCGCCCACCAGCTCTACTGGCGCTGATCCACCCGGGCACGCATCGTCCTGTCGGATCGGCGACAGAACTCGTCGGTTCCTCGACACTGTCACGCCGTGAAGCACCCTACGATCGTTCTGTTAGGACATGCTTACCTAACTTCTGGATCGCCAGCGGTGATCCCACTCCCCCCTCTTCAAAGGAGCCCCATGCCGCACGCTTTCGCGCGCCCGAACGTCCGCCGAGGATCCACCCTCCTCGCCGCCGTCATCGCCACCGCTCTCGCTCTCGCCGGATGTTCGGCCGCCACCGGCGACACCGGATCGACGACGGCATCGACCGACGGCGTCGTCATCGAACACGCCCACGGTGAGACCGTCATCCCGCAGAAGCCGGAACGGATCGTGGCCCTCGGGTGGATGACGCCCGACATCGTCGCCGCCCTCGGCACCAACCCCGTCGGCATCGAAGAGGTCTGGGGAGCCGGTGAGAGCGGCTATCAGCCCTGGTTCGAAGACCACGTCTCCGAGGCGTACGGCGAGATGCCCGAGATCATCCCCTTCACGGACGACGGCCCGAACTACGAGGCGATCAAATCCCTGAAGCCCGACCTGATCCTCAGCCTTTACTCCGGTGTCACCGACATCGAATACGAGCGGCTCACCGAGATCGCCCCGACCGTCCCCTACATCGAGGGACCCTGGAACCCGGGCACCTGGGAGGGCATGACCCGCACCGTCGGGAAGGCGATGTCGGAGGAGGCCAAGGCCGAGGAGCTCATCGGCGAGACCGAGGATCTCATCACCTCCCTCGCCGACGCACACCCCGAGTTCGACGACAAGAGCTTCGTCTGGGGCCTCACCCTGAACGAAGGCGGGACGGACCTCGGCGTCTACCTCGAGTACGACCCGCGGGTCCGCATCACCGAAGCACTCGGCTTCACCTCGACCTCGGCGATGGACGGCTTCCTCGCGAGCGCCGAGGGCGACAACTGGTACACCGGCGTCAGCCTCGAGCAGCTCTACGACGTGGACGCCGACCTGTTCGCCGCATGGGGCGGAAGCGCCGAGGAAGGGACGTACACGGTCGAGAACGCCGTGGTGTCGCGCTGGGCGCCGATCGCCGCCGGGTCCTACGTGATCTACGCCGACGCCGCCAAGGCCTCTGCGATCAGCGCGCCGACCGTCCTGTCCCTGCAGTACGTCCTGCCCGGCTACGTCGACGACCTCGCAGCGGCCCTGCAGGGCGAGCCGACCATCGACGGCAAGTGACGTCGGAGATGTCCCGGTCCGCCGCCCCGTCAGCAGCGCCGGCTGCGGGCGGGGCGGCGGACGTCCCGACGCCCGGTGGGGCCGGACGCGCGGACGTCTCGCCCCACCGCACCGGGACCCTCGCCGTCGGGCTCCTCGTCGCCACCGTGGTGCTGATCGCCGCAGCCGTCGCCTCACTCGTCATCGGCAATCGGGCCATCGACCCCTTGACCGTCGTCCGCGCGCTCGTCGCCTATGACGACGCGAACCCCCTGCACCTCATGGTCATGGAGCTGCGCGTCCCACGGACGCTGCTCGGTATCCTGGTCGGTGCGGCGCTCGCCGTCTGCGGCGGGCTCATCCAGGCCTTCACCCGCAACCCGCTCGCCGACCCTGGCATCCTCGGGGTGAACGCCGGTGCGTCGTTCGCCGTGACCTTCGCGGTCGGTGTCCTGGGACTGACGACTCCCGGCACCTACGTCCCGTTCGCCCTGGCGGGTGCGTTCATCCTCACGGTGATCGTCTACACGCTCGGATCCGTCGGGGCCTCGGGCGCGACCCCGATGAAACTGACCCTCGCGGGGGTCGCCCTCGGTGCCGCCTGCACCGGTTTCACCACCGCGATCGTGCTGCGGGACGAAGGCACCCTGCAGGTCATGCGCTTCTGGAGCGTGGGATCCGTCGGAGGCCGCACCCTCGACCAGCTCACCTGGGCTGCTCCGTTGATCGTCGCGGGCCTCGTGATCGGCCTGCTCTGCGCCCGGTCGCTGAACGCGCTGACCCTGGGAGACGAACTCGCCCAGGCGCTCGGGGCGCGAGTGCGCAGCACCCGGGTGTGGGTCGTCGTGGCCGTGACCCTCCTGGCCGGTACGGGCGTCGCAGCCGCCGGTCCCATCGCCTTCGTCGGACTCATGATCCCCCATGTCGTCCGGTGGTCCACAGGCCCCGACCAGCGCTGGGTGCTGACGTACTCGATGGTGATCGGCCCCGCGTTCCTGCTGCTCGCAGACGTCCTCGGCCGGATCGTGCTGCCCTCCGGAGAGCTCCGGGTGGGGATCGTCACGGCACTCCTCGGCGCCCCCATCCTGATCATGCTCGTCCGCCGGAAGCGGGTGAGCGGACTGTGAGCGTCGTCGACCACGGCCGACGCCAGATCCGCGTGGAGACCGTGCACATCGCGACGCTCGTACCGGTGCGGTCCGTCCTCGTGTGCCTCGGACTCGTCGTGGTGATCATCGGAGCAGGGCTGTTCGCGACGACGATCGGCGCGTACGAGATCGGCTTCGACGCGGTGATCCGGGCGATCGTCGACCCCGCGTCCGACCCCGACGTCCGCCAGGTCGTGACCGAGTGGCGACTCCCACGGGTGCTGTTCGCGGTGCTCTGCGGAGCGGCACTCGCGCTCTCCGGAGGTATCTTCCAGTCGCTCACCCGCAACCCGCTCGGCTCACCGGACATCATCGGGTTCGGTGTCGGCGCACAGTTCGGCGTCACGCTGACGATGCTCGTCCTCGGGCTCAACACCTACCTGTTCAAAGCCGCCGGGGCACTCGTGGGCGGTCTACTGACCGCCCTGCTCGTCGCCGTCCTCGCGAACCGCCACACCATGTCGTCCTTCCGGCTGATCATCGTCGGCATCGGCGTCTCGGCCGGGCTCGGTTCCCTCACCTCCTGGATCCTCATCTCGGTCAGCGTCGAGCAGGCGATGATGGCGGCCACCTGGGGTGCAGGATCCCTCGCCTCGCTCGGCTTCGACCAACTGCTCCCCGCCGCCACGGCGTTCGTCGTGTTCGCCCTGCTGGCTCGGCCACTCCGGCGTTCCCTCCCCGTGCTCGAGATGGGAGACGACGCCGCCATGGCCCTCGGCGTGCGTCCCGGACGCACTCGCCTGATCGCCATGGTGGTCGGTGTGGCCCTCGTGGCGCTCGTCACCGCCGCGGCCGGCCCGATCTCGTTCATCGCCTTGGCCGCCCCGCAGATCGCTCAACGGCTCACCCGCTCGAACACCCCGATGGGCCTCGCGCCGGTGATGCTCACCGGAGCCGCCCTGGTCGTCGTCTCCGACGCCGTCGCCCAGCTGCTCGCGGTCCCGGTCGGCGTGGTGACGCTCTCGGTCGGTGGCATCTATCTGACCTGCCTGCTGGCCGCCCAGTTCGTGCGCCGCACGTGAAAGGAACTCCCATGACCACGTCGCTCCTCGCCCGCGACCTCACCCTGGGCTACGGCGATGCTCCGATCGTCTCCGAGCTGTCGCTCGAGGTGCCGGACGACTCGTTCACGATCATCATCGGACCGAACGCCTGCGGCAAGTCGACCCTGCTCCGCGGACTCGCACGGCTCCTGCGCCCGACCGCCGGCGCCGTCCTCCTCGACGGGGCCGACATCCGCGCATCGAAACCGAAGGACACCGCTCGCCGACTCGGGCTCCTCCCCCAATCCGCCATCGCCCCCGACGGGATCACCGTCGCCGACCTCGTCGGGCGCGGCCGGTTCCCGCACCAGAGCGCGATGCGGACGTGGAGCAGCGCCGACGAAGCGGCGGTCTCGGAGGCGATGGCCGCGACGGGGGTCACGGAGCTGTCCCGCCGGCTGGTCGACGAGCTCTCGGGCGGACAGCGGCAACGCGTCTGGGTCGCGATGGCACTCGCCCAGCAGACGAAACACCTGTTGCTCGACGAGCCGACGACGTTCCTCGACGTCGCGCACCAGATCGAGCTGATGGAGCTGTTCACGGATCTGCACCGCAGCGGCACCACCCTCGTCGCGGTCCTCCACGACCTCAACCACGCCGCCCGCTATGCGACGCATCTCGTCGCGATGCGCGACGGCGCGATCGTCGCCCAGGGCGATCCGCAGGAGATCATCACCGCCGACCTCGTGGAGGCCGTGTACGACCTGCCGTGCCGGGTCATCACCGACCCCGTCTCCGGTACCCCGCTGGTGCTCCCGCTCGGACGGCGGAGCCGGTGAGCGGGACGACGACGAATACGCCGCGGCGCCTCTTCGGCATCGCGCTGGGAGCGGACGGTCGCGGCGCCATGCTCGCCGCCGCGACCGGCCTCCTCATCGTGCACGCCCTGTCGGAGGCGGCGATCCCCGTGATCATCGGGGCGACCATCGACCGCGCGGTGGTGCCGTCCGATCCGGTCGCCCTCGGGGTCTGGATCGGGGTCCTGGTCGGAACCTTCCTCGTCCTGACGGTGAGCTACCAGTCGGCGTCGCGCCTCATGGTGTCGATCTACGGGCACGGCGAACAGGCGCTCCGGCACCTCACGCTCTCCCGGATGCTTCGGCCGCGGTTCTCACGACAGAACCTGTCGGCGGGTGAGGCCCTGACGGTCGTCACGTCCGACACCTACCGGGTGGCCGGCGTCGCCTGGTCGGTCGCGCAGCAGTCGGCGACCATCGCCGCGATCATCGGAGCCGCCCTGGCGATGTCGGTGATCTCGCCCGTGGCGACGATCGTGGTGTTCGTGTCGACCATCGGGATGATGCTCGTCATGCGCGTCGTGTCCCGCCCGCTGGAGCGCCGAGGGTTCGCCGAGCAACGGGCGGCGACCGAGGCCGGAGCGGTGGCCGCCGACTTCATGAGCGGGTTCCGAGTGCTCGTCGGCATCGGCGGGCGGGCTGAAGCCGTCCGGCGATATGACGCCGCCAGTGATGTCTCACGACGCGCAGCGACGGCCGCCGGGCGGTCCCTCGCCCTCTTCGACGCCGTGAGCGGCACGCTGGCGGCGTTCGTCCTGGCCGCACTCGTCGGCTTGTCCGCCTGGTTCGCTGCGGATGGGCGGATCAGCATCGGTGAGCTCGTGACGGTGCTCGGTCTCGCGCAGTTCATCAGCGGGTACCTCGCACAGGCGGGTTCCTTCCCATCGAACTGGATCCACAAGCTCGCGTCCGCCAAACGCCTGGCCGCGGTCGTCGACGCCGACGACCTGCTCGAAACGGGCGGTCGGCTGGACGAGCTGTCCGACTCCGGCCCTGCGTCCGACGTCGTGCTGTCCTTCCGCCCGGAACACCAGGACCGACCGGTGGACGTCCATGCTGGTGAACTGCTCGGCGTCCGGCCGCCCGACAGCGACACCGCGCGCGCCCTCTCCCGCCTACTCGGCATGCGGACCCCCGCGGAGCGCGGCAGCGTCTCGCTCGCTGTCGACGGTACACTCGTCGACCAGCTGGACCTCGACCCGGTGGCGTACCGCCGTCGTGTGGTCGCGCCACCGCACGGCCAGCGCATCATGAGCGGCACCCTGGCGGAAGCGGTCCGCGGTCATGACGCGACCGGCGACCCGGATGCGGTGTTCGTCGGCATGGCGGCGCTCGACGACGCGGTCGTGCAGCTCGGCGGTTGGTCGTCTCCGGTCGGTGAGGCGGGCAGACGGCTCTCCGGCGGGCAACGCCAGCGCGTCGGCATCGCCCGGGCGCTCCATGCCGGTGCGGACGTGCTCGTCCTCGACGAACCGACGTCGGCGGTCGACGTCCTCACGGAGACCCGCATCGCCCGAGCACTCGCGGCGCACGAGGGCACCGTCGTCGTCATCACCACCTCGCCGGTCCTGTTGAACGCCTGCGACCGGGTCGTCGAGCTCACTCCCGGTTCGGAGACCCGCCATGACTGATCCCGCCATGGAGCCCAGCACCGCCGAGATGCTCCCCGTCGCCGACGGCTCCCGCGTCCGAACCGTCGTCGGTGCCCTCCTCAGACGCCACCGCGGACGGACCGCCGCCGTGGTGGTCCTCTTCCTCGCAGCCGCCGCACTGGGCGTCGTGATGCCCGCCTGTCTCGGGCGGATCGTGGACGCCGTCGCTTCCGATGCCGGACTGAGCGTCGTCTCAGGCTGGGTGGCCGCAGCCGCGGTCGGCGCTGTCGGGGCGGTCGCGGTGACGCTGTGGGCGACTCGGGTGCTCACGGGGCTGGTGCAGGACCTGCTCGCCGAACTGCGCGAGGACGTGTTCGCCTCGGCCATGCGGCTCCCGGTGAGCACCGTCGACGACGGCGAGCGTGCCGATCTCCTGTCCCGGGTCACCGGCGACGTCGACGCGGTCGCGGAGGCCGGCGGGAACGTCGCCCCGACCCTGCTCTCCGCCGGGTTCGCGATCGGGGTGTCGGCCGTCGCCCTGGCAGCCGTCGACCCGTGGCTCGCGCTCGCCGGTCTCGCCTCGGCGCCGTGCTACGTCCTCGGGACCCGGGCGTTCCTCCGGCGATCCCGAGTGGTGTTCCGCACGGTCCGGATCCGCGAAGCGTCGCGCAGTCAGGCCGTGCTGGACGCGGTCGACGGCGCGGAGACCCTCGCCGCGTTCGCGGGCACGGACCACGCGCTCGAACGCGTCCGGGAACGCGCTACCGCCTCCATCGACGCGCAGATCGAGGGCGTGCGCGTCGCGAACCGTCTGTTCCGATGGATCAACTCGGGTGAGCTCGTCGGGCTGTCGGCGATCCTGGCGACCGGCTTCCTCCTCAACCTGCAGGGCACGATCACCGTCGGGCTCGTGACCACCGCCGCGCTCCTGTTCCACCGGCTGTTCGATCCGGTCGGCCGGCTCATCTTCGGGCTCGACGACATCCAGCGGGCCACGGTCGGGCTGGCTCGGCTCGTCGGGGTCATCGACCTCGCAGCAGCGTCGCCCGCGATGCCGGAGTCGCCCTCGCCCGTCGGCGGTACCGCGGACGATGTCGCCGCACCGCCGGCGATCCGAGTGCACGACCTGACGTTCCGCTATCCGACCACGGACCGCGGGGTCACGCAGGTCACCCTGGACGTGCCGCCCGGGACGACCACTGCGCTCGTCGGCACGTCCGGCTCGGGCAAGAGCACCCTGGCGCGGGTCGTCGCCGGACACCATCCCCCGACGTCGGGGCGGGTGCTCGTCGGCCACACCCCGTACTACCTGTCGCAGGAGCTCCACCACTTCCGTGGCTCGATCGCCGACAACCTCAGGCTCGGCGCACCGGACGCCAGCCGGGACGAGATGGTGTCGGCGCTCCGTGCCGTCGGAGCCGAATGGGCGGTCACCGCGTTGCAGGACGACCCGGCGGCGGACCCGACCGACTCGAGGCCGTCGCCCGTGCCGCTGGACGAGGGACGGATCCAGCAACTCGCGGTCGCTCGGGCGTTCCTGGCGGACCCGGCGATCGTGATCCTCGACGAGGCGACGGCCGACGTCGGCTTGCACCATCGCGACGCCGTCGAAGCGGCGATCGCCGCCCTCCGGACGGACCGGACCGCGCTGCTGATCGCGCACCGGTTGGAGCAGGCCGCCACCGCCGACCGGATCGCGGTCTTCGCGGACGGTCGGATCGTCCAACACGGCACGCACGCGGAGCTCCTCGCCTCGCCCGGCCCCTACCGCGAGTCCTGGCTCGCGCACAGCCCGCACCCGACCCAGCACACCGAACCGACCCGAGAGGCCGAGACGCCATGAAGATCCACCGCGGCATCGTGACCGCAGCGACACCCCTGAGTCCGAACCTGATCCGCATCACCCTCGGCGGTCCGGGCGTCGAGGACTTCGAGAGCACCGGCACGGGTGATGAGTACGTCCGCGTCTTCTTCCCCCACGGCGCCGACCCGACGGAGGTCTCGCTCCCGGTACCGGCAGGCGACTGGTGGGAGACGCCGGAGGGCTCCCCGCAGGCACCGATGCGGACGTACACGATCAGCGCCGTGCGGCAGGACCCCGTCGAGATCGACATCGACTTCGTCGTGCACGACGCCGGGGTCGCGGGGCCGTGGGCGGCTCGCGCCCAGCCCGGGCACGTGCTCGGCCTGAACTCGCCCACCGGTCTGTACGCGCCGCCCGCCGACATCGGTTGGCAGGTGCTCGTCGCGGACCTCACCGGCCTTCCCGCAGTCAGGCGCATCGTCGCACGGACTCCGCGAGGACTGCGGACCCGCGTGGTGCTCGAAGTACCGAGCGAGCGGGATCGGGTCGCGGTCGAGACGAACGACGACGTGACGGTCACCTGGGTGGTGGGCGGCAACGGACACGGCCCGAGCGCGCTGGGCCGACTCGTCCGGAGTGTCGTGGACGAGCGCCTCCCGCTCGATCACGGCTACATCTGGGTGGCCGGCGAGACGGTGGCCCTCCGCGACGTGCGCAAGTATCTGCGCAGGGAGCTCGGGCTACCCGCCACCCGGTTCAAGGTGGTCGGCTACTGGACGCCGATCGCAGCATGGGACGAGAAGTTCGCCGCCCTCCCGGCCTCGGTCCAGCGGGAACTCGAGGCGATCTGGGCGCCGATCGACGGCGTCGAGCCGGAGGACGTACAGATCCGGTACGAGGAGCAGCTCGAACGGCACGGGCTCTGACCTCTCGCCGGTCCACGGGTTCGGGTGTCCGGCCCAATAGGCTGAGGGCGAAAGGACGACACGGCCATGACCTCACCTGCCGGGCGCCGGAGACACGGCCGCCCCACCATCTCCGATGTCGCCGCGCTCGCGGGCGTGTCGGCGGGAGCGGTCTCGAAGGTCTTCAACGGCACGGGTCGCATCTCGCCGCCGACCGCCGAGCGTGTCCGGGAGGCCGCGCGCAAACTCAACTGGACGCCGAACCCGGCTGCGATCGCTCTCCGGACCTCGCGCGCCCAGGCGATCGGGCTCGTCCTCACCAGTTCCTCCCCGGTTCCCGAGGTCGGTGCGGCCAATGTCGGACTCATCTCCGGGATCGAGTCCCTCCTCAGTCCCCGCGAGTACGGGCTCCTCCTGAACGTCTTCCTCACGGGACAGCACGACGAATCGGCGTTCTACCGGTCCCTCGCTGAGCGCCAGCGGATGGACGGCGTCATCCTCACCAACTCGGTGGTCGGCGACACCCGCTTCGACCTCATGCGCGACCTCGGTGTGCCCGCGGTGCTCGTCGGCACCCCGTGGAAGCCGGGCGTGGTCGACTACATCGACGCGGACCCGCCGAGCGCCGGCATCCCCGAGACGGTCGACCACCTCGTCGGTCTGGGCCACCGCGACGTCGCGTTCGTCAGCGGCCCCGACGGGTTCGTGCTCCCGAACATCCGACGCGAGGCGTTCACCGCCCGGCTCGCCCATCACGGGCTCACCCCGCACTCCATCTCGAGCGTCGGCTATTCGCCGGCGGCCGCCGCCGAGGAGACGAGTCGGCTCCTCGACGGGGCGGCACCGCCGACGGCGATCCTCTACGGCACCGACACCATGGCGATCGCCGGGATGCGGACGATCCAGAGCCGTGGACTGCGGGTCCCCGAGGACGTCTCGGTCGTCGGGTTCGAGGGGCTCGAGGTCGGCGAATGGGTCGACCCCCAGCTCACCACCGTCCAGCGGTTCGCGTTCCAGCGTGGGCGGGCGGCGGCGGCGAAGCTCCTCGGCCTCCTCGGTGAGACCATCGAGGAGGACGTACCGCTCGAGAAGCCGGTGCTCATCGTCCGTCAGTCCACCGCCCCGCCGCGCGGCCGCTGACGAGACCGGGACGCGTCGGGGCCGACACCTGCGGTGCCGACCCCGATCAGCGGGCGTGGGCCCACCACCCCCTCAGAAGCTCAGTCTGACCATCCCGAGCTCGCGGACGGTCGGGAGCTCCACGATGATCGTGCCGTCGGCCACGGCCACCGGAGCCGGCGTCCGCCGATCGTCGAGGACCACCTCCGCCATGAGCTCGGCCGGGACGACGGGACGCCCTGTGGCCTCCGCCAGTCGCGCGGCGTCGATCTGCACCCGGATGCCGGTGAGCTCGGTCACCGCACGTTGCTGGCCCCGCATCGCCAACGGGTCGGTGAGATTGGCGAACGCCAGCATGAACGCCGCTCCGTCCGTCCATACCGCCGCATCCAGGAGCCCCGGGCCGTCGATCCGAACCAGACTCGATCCCCCGAGCGCGGCCTCGATCGTGTTGCCGAGCAGGGTGAGGTGATCACCGAGGAGCGTCTCGTGGTACAGCTCGGCGAGGTTGAAGGCGATGACCTGGACCGTCCCGGCGCCCGCCTGCACCGTCCCGCCGTCGTCCGACGTCGCCAACGACGCACGGAACACCGCGGGGTCCACGGCTTCACCTCGCGGGTAGACCTCCTCCATGGGGAGGTCGGGGTGATCGGGCACGAACCGCCAGTGCACGACGGCCTCGGTGGTCGGCGCGAAGCGGGCCAGACGGGTTCCACCGATGATGCGGTCCGCGCCGTCCAGACCGGCGGCGAGTGCGCCGTCGGACGCGCGTTGCACGTAGTTGTTCCGAACGACCCCGGCCGAGCGGGCGGTCAGCGGTGCGCCCGTGAGCTCGGTCACGAGCGGTGTACCCCCGTCGATCAGGGGCCCGGCTCCGGTCACCACGAGCTCACCGCCGCCCTCGACGAAGGCACGCAATGCAGCGGCGGACCGTTCGTCGATCTCGTCGATCTCCGGGAGGACGACCACCCTGGTCTCAGGCAGTCCGAGCCGATGCAGGCCACGGGGGCCGACGAACTCGAACGGCGTCCGCAGCTCGACGAGTGCTTGGTACATGCCGGAGGCGGCCCGTCGCGTCCGGGCGTCGGCGAAGGCGTTGTCCACGTCCCAGACGCACACTTCGGCGACCGGGCGCGACTGCTGCCAGATCGCACCGATCTCGCGATGCAGCGTGAACGCCCGCTCGACCGCTGGAATCCAGCGCGTGTCGTGGATCCGCGCGGCGAACTTCGTGAACCACGGGAACGCTCCGTGCACGAAGCCGTCGACGATCCAGCCCACGGTCTCCTGACCCGCGTTGACGGAGTCCTTCCAGCGGTAGCCGTGCGACTCGGGCCCGACGGAGGTGATGAGCCCCACCGGCTTGTCGGGGTGGATGGACCGGGTCCGCTTCGCGTCGCGGCCGGCCGCCCACTGGGTCTCCCCCTCGTTGCGCGCCTGGTGGTCCACGAGGAAGAACGGGACATGCAGGCGGGCGACGTCGTCGCGAAGCTCGCCCGCCGCGAACGAGCCGAGGTTGGGGATGAAGCGCACCTCCGGCTTCACGTCCTGGACCGCCGCGTCCCAGTGGGCGACCAGGTCGCTCAGCCGCTCCCGGCGCCATCCCCGGTAAGCCCGCCAGGACTCTCCGTCGACGGCGTCGCGTGAGGTCGGCAGGGCGAGCCCGGACGCCGCGCGGAAGAGTCGCTGCGCGGTCTCGGTGTACCCGGGTCCGTGACCCTGCCACCGGTTCGCGAACACCGCGTCGATGTCGTAGTCCGAGGTGACCTCGCGTGCGACCTCGGTCGTGAACTCCCAGTTGTAGTCGCCGAACGCGTCCGTCACGAAGGTGCCCGGGTGTGCCCAGTGCTCCTGCAGTGCCCCGTCCTCGGTACGGGCGATCCACTCCGGATGGGCGTCACGGACGTCCCGATGGACGGCGTGCGGGTCGATCCGAGCCATGACGACCATGCCACGACTCCGTGCGAGATCGACGATCTCGCCGAGGAGATCGCGGTCTCCGAGGTGCCGGCTGCGGTAGTGCAACGGGATTGAGGTCGGATAGAACGCGATGTACCCCCCGGCGCTGATGCAGATCGCGGTCGACGCGGTCCGGTCCAGGACGTCGGCCCACGCGTCGAGGTCGAAGTGGAGCGGGTCGTCCTCGACGAACGTCAGTTGTGTCCAGCGCTGGTCGCCGGAGAACCAGGCGATCGTGTCGGTTCCGGTCGTGAGCGGCTGTGTCGTCGTCATTTGATTCCCGTCGTGGCGATGCCCTTGATGATGTACTTCTGCGCGAAGAGGAAGAAGAGGAGGATCGGGACGAGCGAGATGAGCGACATCGCGAACATGATGCCGATCCCGCTTTGCGTCTCCGTGTCGACGAGCGATTTGAGCGCCACCGGCACGGTGTACAGCTTCGTCTTCGTCAGGTAGAGGAGCGGTCCGAAGTAGTCGTTCCACGTCCAGATGAAGGTGAAGATCGTCGTCGTGATGAGTGCCGGCTGCATGAGGGGCAGGATCACCGACCAGAAGATGCGGAACGGGCCGGCACCGTCGAGCATCGCCGCGTGGTCGAGTTCCCGCGGGATGGTGCGGATGAACTGCACCATGAGGAAGATGAACACCGCGTCGGTCGCGAGGAACTTCGGGATGAGCAGCGGGGCGTAGGTGTTGATCCACCCGAGCTCCGCGAACAGGATGTACTGCGGGATGATCAGCACATGGAACGGCAGCATCATCGTCATGAGGGTGAGGCCGAAGTACAGCTTGTTCGCGCGGAAGTTCAGCCGTGCGAGCGCGTACGCCGTCACGGAGCAGGAGAACAGGTTCCCGACGATGGCCCCGACGGCGATGAGACCGGAGTTGAGGAGGAACGCTGTGAAGGGCGTCCCCAGGGAGTTCCATCCGTCCCGGTAGTTCGACAGCGTCACCTCGCTCGGGATGAGCCCCGTCTGCGACAGGATCAGGTTGCTGGGTTTGAAGGAGCTGACCACCATCCACAGCAACGGATACAGCATGAGGAGCGCGAACACCACGAGGAGGATGTGGCGGACGATCGGTCGCGGTCGGCCGGCGTCCCGCTTGCGCCGGGTCGGCGTGGGATCGGGGTCGGCTGGAAGGAGGGTGGTACTGGTGATGGCCATCATTCGTCTCCGTAGTGCACCCAGCGGCGCGAAAGGATGAAGTTGCCCGCCGTGGCGATCGCAATGACGATCAGGAGGACCCAAGCCATGGCAGCGGCGTAGCCCATGTCGAAGTTCACGAATCCCTCCTGATAGATGTAGAGGGTGTAGAACAGCGTCGAGTCGAGGGGTCCACCCGTGCCGCCACTGACCACGTGTGCTTGGGTGAACGCCTGGAACGCGCTGATCATCTGCAGGATCAGGTTCAGGAAGATGATCGGCGTGAGCAGCGGGATGGTGATCGACCAGAAGCGTCGCACCCGGCCGGCACCGTCGACCTCGGCGGCCTCGAGGAGTTCGTCCGGGACCTGACGCAGCCCGGCCAGGAAGATCACCATCGGCGAGCCGAAGGTCCACACGTTGAGGATGATCAGCGTCCACGGAGCGGTCGCGGGGTTCTGCAACCAGCTGTCCGCCTCGATGCCGAAGAACCCGAGCACCGTGTTGATGAGCCCTGCGTCGCCGAACAGCTGGCGCCACAGGATCGCGATCGCGACGCTGCCACCGAGGAGCGAAGGCAGATAGAAGGCGCTCCGGTACAGGGAGAGCCCGCGGATCCCCTTGTCGAGGATGACCGCCAGGAAGAGCGCGAAGGCGAGTTGCAAGGGCACGGAGACGAGCACGTACAGGCCCGTCACCCGTGCTGACGCCCAGAACCGCTCGTCGCCCATCATGCGGGTGAAGTTGTCGAACCCGATGAACGACGGTGCGGTCAGGAGGTCGTAGTCGGTGAAGGCGAGGACGGCGGACGCGATCAGCGGTCCTGCCGTGACGGCGATCATCCCGAGCATCCATGGGAGGAGGAAGACGTGTGCCACCCAGCCCTGCCGCTGGTGGGAGGCCCGACGCCGCTTCCGTCCGGTCGTCGTCGCGGATTCGGCCGTCCCGGTCCGCGCCTCGGGCTCGCGTTTCATGGTGAGGGTCATCAGTCGCCCACCGAGGAGGAGACGGCCGAGACGAAGTTCGACGCGGCCTGTGAGACCGAGGTGTTCCCGAGGGTCACGCCCTCGAGTTCGCGGATCATCACGGTGCGCCATGAACCGGAGCCGGCGGGAGCCTCGTATCGGGGCCGCTGCTCCTTCGCCGCGATGTCGCGGGTGGTCGCGATCACCTTCTGCTCGTCCGGGGTGGCCGACGGCTCGTACTCGTCGAGGAGCGCCAAGCTCGGTGGCGCCCCGGCCGACAGCCCCACCAGCTTCAGCAGGTCGATCGAGTTGAGGTTGTAGCTCATCAGTGCTCCGGCCGCGTCGACGCGGTCGTCCTCGATCCCGGCGTACATCGCGAACCGGCTGAAGTAGGTGAAGTGGTACCCGGGCGTCGCATCGGCGAGTGCCGGGACGTCCCGCTGCCGGAACTCGTAGTCGGGGAACGCTGCGGCCTCGTCGACGATGTGGTTCGAGTTGGCGAAGGTGGCGAGGACCTTGGCGCCGGTGTCGGACCAGCCGGGCTCGATGCCGTCCTGCTCGCTGATGCTGGTGGTCGCGCCCGCTTTGCGGAGCTGCTCCCACCAGTCGATCCACGCAGCGACGCCGTCCTCGCTCGCGGCCAGCCTGCCGTCCTTCGACCACAGGTCCTCGCCACGCTGACGCAGGAACGACTCGAAGGGCATGTCGTGGTAGGCGCCGTAGGTGGTGCCCTTCCGACCGGCGGCGTTGTTCTTCGAGTAGTCCGTGAGGAACTCGGCCAGGCTGTCCCAGGTGAGCGTCTCGGGGAGCGCGATGCCGTCCTCGTCCATGAAGGTCTGGTTGTACCGCAGGACCGGGGAGAACATCGACTTCGGCAGGGTGTTGAGCTCGCCGTCGATCCGGAAGAGGTCGAGTTCCGCCTCGCTGAACGCCGAAAGGTCGAGGGTGCCGACGTCGTCGAGTGGCCGGTAGATCTTCGCGTCCCGGTAGGTCAACACCGCGGGCGAGGGGATCCAGAAGACGTCAGGAACGTCGCGCGCCGCCATCTGCGTGGTCATGCGCTCCTGGTAGGCGGTGTAGTCACCGAACTCGGGCTCGATCGTGACGTCGCTGTTCTGCTTGCTGAACAGGTCCATCCCGGCCAGATAGGCCTTCTGGCGTTCAGCGCCTCCCCACCAGGCGAACCGGATGGTGGTGGCACCGCCGGCTCCGGAACCGCCTCCGATGGAGCAGCCGGCGAGGGCGAACGCTCCGAGCGAGAGGGCGCCGACCCCGGCGTAGGTGAGGAATCGGCGTCGGCTGACGTCCTGCGGCATGTTCGACATGGTGTCCTTCTTTCGATACGGCGTTGTATGAGTGATGACGGTGGTGCGATGACGGCGTCCCCAGGACGCCGGTGTTCAGGCGAGGGAGTTCGGGTCGACGCGGTTGACGAGCGGCTCCTCGGTGACCCGACGTCGGAGGTTGTCGAGGAAGATCGCGGTTCCGCGATCGGCGGTGGCGGTCGTTGTGGCTCCGTTGTGCGGCGTCACCACCACGTCGTCGCGCGACCAGAACGGGGAGTCCGCCGGCAGCGGCTCGACCGTGTGCGCGTCGAGACCGGCTCCCGCGACGGCACCGGAGTCGAGGGCCGTCAGGAGGTCCGCGTCGACGACGATGCCCCCTCGGGAGACGACGACGACGGTGGCTCCCGGGCGGAGCGCAGACAGGACGCGGAGGTCGATCGCTCCGCGCGTCTCCACGGTGAGCGGGGCCGTCACGACCAGCACGTCGCACCGCCCGGCGAAGTCGAGGACCTCCTCCGGTCGGTACAGGCGGTCGACGGCGGCCGGGGTGCGACCGACGTCGCGACGGAGGCCGATGACGGTCATGTCGAAGGCGCTCGCGCGCGGCGCGAGGGCGGCGCCGATGTTGCCGAAGCCGTAGATGCCCATCGTCTTGCCGGCGAGCTCGCCGTGGACGAACCGGTCCCATCTGGCCCCGCGGGCGGCATCCGACCAGCGATGTCCGCCTCGGTCGAGCTGGAGGGCCAGCAACATCGCGTGCTCCGCGAGCGGAACCGCCCCGTTGCCCGCCGAGGACGTCACCGTGACGCCGCTCCCGCGGAGCACCGGTCCCACCTCGGACTCGACGCCGGCGGCCCAGGAGTGCACCCAGGCGAGCGCCGGCAGCCCGGGCAGCTCCTCGTCGCGCACCCGGCCTGCGATGATCGTGGTCGCGGGGTGGGCGGTCTCGTCGTCGAGGACGCGGACCTCGGGGAAGTCGCTGCGGATGCGCGAGCGCACGGCGTCCGCCTGGCCGCCGCGGATGAGGACCACCTCAGGCGTCATCCCGCTCACCTCCGTCCGGGACCACGACGACCGCTCCGTCCACGACCTCGACGATCTCGACGAGGAGATCGTCTCCGACCGTCGACACCGTGGCGTCGACGTCGCCGGCGGTCACATGGTGGACGCGGGTGCCGACGGCGTCGGCCGCCCTCCCGGGGAACCGCAAGCGGGTTCCACGGACCGGGACGGTGGGACCGAAGGAGTTCCGACGTTGACCGGAGTGGTTGAGCAAGTGCACGACGAGACCCGCTCGGGAACGACCGACGGACACCTCCACGTGTTCGCTCGCCTCCACCCCCACCGTTCCATCCTCCCCGACAGCGTCGACCACGAGATCGGCGATCAGGTCGCGGACGGCCGTGAGCCCGAGTTCGCGATACGCCGCGCCGACGGTCCACGGGACCTGCGTGGCCCGTCCACGACCGAGCGTGAACACCCCGCAGGCCGATACCGGTCCCACCACGTGACCGTGGGCCTTCTCGGGCGGTCCGTACGGTGCTCGCGGGACGAACTCGTGGCGCAGCTCCGCGCCGGAACGCCACGCCAGGGTGTGCAGCCGCCCACGCACGGGCACGAGGTCCGAGCCTTCGACCGACGGCCCACCGCCCCGTTGGACGTAGCTCGACTTGAGCGCCTCCGCGTCGTCTTCCAGCGACCGTTGCCGCGCTCCGGGGAGCCAGGCGACCACGGAGCCGTCCGCGTGGATGCCCGACCGCCCCGTCGCGACGACCCGCCCGCCGGCGCGCACGAACGCCTCGAGGGCGGCGTCCTCCTCCTCGGTCGGGGCGATGAGATCCGGGAGGACCAGCACGCGGAAGCGTCCGAGGTCCACGACGGGCAGCGACTCCGCCGGCACGACGTCGACGGCGACGTGCCGTTCCAGCAGGGCGGAGAACAGGCCGCGGAACTCGTCGACCGACGAGTGATGCACCTCTGCGGGCGCCGCGAGCGGGTTCGGTCGGACGATACCCACGTCGGCCGCGGGCGCCAGTCCGGCGTACAGGTCGGCGTGATCCCGGTGGAAGCGCGTCACGACCCCGGCCGGAGCGAGACTGGCGTAGTCGATGAGCCCGGCCGGCCCCATGATGTACGTCGACGGGTTCGCCCCGCGCGACACCGCCTGGAGGAGGTACTGCCCGAACATCTCCGGCTGTTCACTCGCCAGCCGGTACGGCATGTCGATGAAAGCCACGGCGTTCACCAGGACCGGTTTGCCTGGCTGCGCGACCCGGAACGCGCTCACCGACTCACTCGTCGCGTGTGGCCAGAGCGGGCGGCCGAGGGCGTTGTTCGCCTCATGGAACAGGATGTCCGCCGAGCGGCCCAGGATGAGCCCAGCGTGGGGTGCTCGTTCGGCGATGTGCCCGCGGATGCGCGCCGTCAGGCGGTCGATGGTCGCCGCGGCGAACCGTTTCCACTCCAGGTAGCCGGGATCACCCGCGAACGACGGCAGCTGCTCGATCCCGGTCTCCCGGACGAAGGCCTCGGCGCAGGCGTCGCAGTGACAGACGCCGTGGACCCGTCCTCCGTAGTCGACCTCGTTGAACCCGAACCAGTTGAAGAAGAATCCGTCGACGGGATACGCGTCGAGGATCTCGTCGATGATGTCGAGCGACCGGTCCTGGTAGTACCCCGCGCCGGGGCAGACGCTCACCAGCCCCTCGTAGACCTGTCGTTCCCCACTCGGTGACCGGAAGCACCACTCGGGGTGCTCGTCGGCGACGCGCGCGGCGACCTTCGAGAAGTCCATGCGGGCGAGGAGTCGGACGCCACGACGATGCGCGGCTTCGATCGCGTCACCGACGAGGTCGCCCCCGGGGCGCTCCTCGAGCAGTGGGTTCGTCGACTGGAACGGCAGCGTCGACGGGAAGTGCGAGAGGATGCCTCCGACGTTGAGCAGCCAGACGCCGGCACCGTGCTCCTGGATGGCGTCCAGGACCGTCTCGACGTCGAGCAGCGCGTCGATCTCGCGCAGGTTCGTCTGGAACATGTCGAACGGCTCGTGCCACCAGCCCGGGCGGACGTCGGCGGTCTCGACGGCCGCGCGTGGTTCCGTGACGGTCATGCGCCGGCCCCGCCGTTCATCGAGCGGGCGAGCTCGACGAGCGCGGAATGGTCGGAACCGCCCTGGCCGCGGGCGACCACCGAGCGGAGCAGCTGTGTGACGAGTCCGGTCGCGGGAAGACCGACGCCGGCGGTTCGCGAAGCCACTTCGACGATCGCGAGGTCCTTCGCGTGGAGCTCGGACCGGAAGCCGGCGCGGAAGTCGTCCGCCAGGACCGAATCGGTCTTGCGTTCGAGGACGGTGCTGCCTCCGAGACCCTTGCGGATCACCGAGAGCGCCGTCTCCACGTCGACGCCCTGGGCCTCGAGGAAGACGACAGCCTCGGCGAGGGCCTGCAGATGGAGTGCGACGACCAACTGGTTGGCGGCCTTCACGACCTGGCCGCTACCGCTCGGGCCGACGTGCACCACCGAGGCGCCGAACGTCTCCAGGACGGACCGCCAACGCTCCAGGGTGGACGACTCACCACCGACCATCACGGAGAGGGTGCCCTCGCGCGCGCCTGCCTCACCACCGGACACCGGGGCGTCGAGCGCGCCGTGGCCCGCCTCGATGAAGGCGGTGGCCACATCACGAGCCGTCTCGGGTCGGATCGTCGAGAGGTCGATGTAGTCGGCCCCGTCGGCGAGGTGCGCGAGGATCCCGTCCGTGCCGAGCGCGACCGATTCGACGTCCGGCGAGTCCGGCAGCACCGTGACGACGAGTTCGGCACCGGTGACGGCCTCGGCGACGGAGTCGGCCACGCGGAGGCCGGCGTCCCGGGCGGCCGATCGGCTTGCATCGCCCCGGCTGAACCCCGTCACGTCGTGTCCGGCTGCGGCGAGGTGCTCCGCCATCGGGCGCCCCATCACGCCGAGTCCCACGAATCCGATGGTCGTCATCGTCTCTCTTCCTGTCGTTGTCGCCCGGTCGATCGAGCTATCGATATACCAAGACAAGAAGTGAGCTCCATCGCCCCGGCGTTGCGTTCGAGTATTTCGATATACCAAACTGGTGTCAAGCACCCCGATCGAAAAGGAACGAACAATGCAGTTCTCCGCAAACCTGTCCATCTTGTTCACCGAGGTGCCGTTCCTCGAGCGGTTCGCCGCTGCGAAGGCCGTCGGGTTCGTCGACGTCGAGTGCTGGTGGCCGTTCGCAACACCCGTCCCCGAGGAGGCGGAGCTCCAGGCCTTCCTCGCTGCGATCGAGCGGGCGGAGGTCTCGCTGCGGGCGATCAACCTGTACGCCGGCGACATGCCCGCCGGAGACCGCGGCGTGGTGTCGCACCCCGGGACCGAGCAGCTCGTCGCAGACACCGTCGACGTGGTGGCGACGATCGTCGAGGCGACCGGGTGTCGTGCGGTCAACGCGCTCTACGGCGTCCGGCCGGCAGGCGTCTCGCACGAGATCCAACTCGCCACCGCCGTCGCGAACCTGGGTCGTGTCGCCGAGCGCCTCGATCCGCTCGGCGTCCGGATCCTCGTCGAGCCGCTCACGAGGGGCGAGAACGGCGACTACCCGGTGACGACGATCGACGAGGCCCTGGAGGTGATCGATCGGGTCGACCACCCCGCGGTGCGTCTGCTCTTCGACGCCTACCACCTGCACAACAACGGCGCCGACGTGGTGCAGGACGTCGTGGCGTGGGCCGATCGCATCGGCCATGTCCAGATCGCGGACAGCCCGGGACGCGGCGAGCCCGGTTCCGGGACGATCGACTTCGACGCGTTCTTCACCGCCCTGGAGGTCAGCGGGTACGACGGGTTCGTCGGGTGCGAGTACCGACCGACGACCACGACAAGCGAGAGCCTGGCCTGGCTCACCGAGCTGCGCGGGGCTCAGGCCCCGGCGATGCGATCCGGGGCGTAAACGCGGTCCGCGGTGTCGTGGAAGATCGCCCGCTGCTCCGCCGCCGACAGTGACGCGGCGGCGTCGAGGTACGCGTCCAGGAGCCCCGCGTAGTCGGTGAACATCCCGTCGACCGGGAAGTTGCTGCCGAACATCAGCCGGTCGGCGCCGAAGAGCTCCACCAGCGTGAGCACGGGCTCACGCACGAGCTCGCTCGACCACGGGACCCCGGCGACGCAGAGCCCGGACGCCTTCACGACGACGTTCGCGTGCGCCGCGAGTCCGGCCATCGCCTCACGCCAGCCGGCCACCGTGGCCGGTTCGCGGTCGAGGAGGACGCCCGCGTGATTGACGACGATCAGTGTCTCGGGCACTTCGGCGGCGAGGTCCGCCGCCTCGTGGAGGTTCCACCAGGGCGTCTGGAGTTCGAAGTGGAGACCGTGCGTCGCGAGAGCCGCGTACCCGCGCCGCCACAGCGGGTCGCTCAGGAGCGTCCGACCACCGAGCCGCGCCTCGTCGGCGGTGGCCGGTCCCCCGGGCTTGTGACGCACACTGCGGACGATCGGCGAGGCCGCCTGGGCGGCGACGACCTCGGCGGCCGTCGGAGCGTCGAGCCACGCCTGCGCGGCCATCGCGCCCGGTACGCCGCCCTCGGCGGACAGCTCCTCGACGTAGCGCGTCTCGCCCAGCGGATCCGCCGGGTTCCATTCGGCCTCCATGTAGACGCTCGCGACGACGCCGAGACCGGCCGTGTCCTGCCGGTAGTCGGCGGGCAGGTAGCTCCGCTTGACGACGCTGTAGTCGCCGTAGCGATGCGGGACGAGGACGTCGGGCAGCAGCCACGGGTACCGGTTCCGCTCGAGGTCCCACACGTGGTGGTGCGCGTCGATCACGGGGCCTGCGTACCGGGCGGCCGCCAGACCCGACGACTCAGGCACGAGCCGGCTCCGCCGGCGTCGGCTTCGCGACCCCGGAGAAGTTGATCATGAGCGATGCCGCGAGGTAGACCGCGGCTGCGATGGCGAGGAAGACGAGCACCGCGGTGTAGCCACCGGTGATGTCGAGCAGCACACCCGCGACGATCGGCACGACGATGCCGGCAGACGTGCCGGCGAAGTTCATGACCCCGCCGACGAGTCCGACCTTCTCCTTCTTCGCGAGCATCGCCGGGATGGTCCAGTAGAGACCCCCGAAGAGGTTGAAGAAGACCCCGATGCAGAGCAGGGTGACCGCGAGTGCTGCGTCGGTCACGAACGGGAGCGAGATCAACGCGATGAGGCTGAGCGCGCCGGAGCCGCCGAAGAGCAGTTTGAACGAGCGGTTCCGGCTGAAGACCCGCTGCAGCCGGTCCGCGAGGAACCCGCTGAGGATCTCCCCGAGGGCGCCGCAGAGGAAGATCAGGAAGGTCGCGAAGCCCATCGCCTGGAGGTCGAGCCCACGGGCGTTGCTCAGGTAGCTGGGTCCCCAGGTCACGAGGCCCCAGAACACCATCGCCCAACCGAAACGGCCGATGACCATCGCCGTCGCGTTACCCCGGGTCACGCCGGGCTTCTCGTCCTCCGGACCACCGGCGACCGTGATGAGGTCCACTTCAGCGCGGTTCACGAGACGGTGTTCGCTCGGCAGGTTGCGGATGTACAGGTACACGCAGAACCCGATGACGACCGTGGAGACGCCGATGATGATGAACGACCACCGCCACGAGCCGGTCGCGGTGATGAGCCAGGCGACCAGGAGACCGCCGAAGGCCGCACCGAGTGGTGCGCCGGAGTCGATGAGCGTGACGCCGGACGCGCGACGCTTGGGCGGCATCCAGTTCGAGACGAGCTTGGATGCCGCCGGCATGTACGGCGCCTCGAAGGCACCGAGTCCGAGGCGCGCGAGGATGAGCATCACCCCGTTCACAGCGAGCCCGGCGAACGCGGTGAAGGTGCCCCAGACGGCCGAGGCGATGCCGATGATCCGCCGTGGACCGAAGCGGTCCGCGGCGAGACCGCCTGGGATCTGCATGAGGCAGTACGTCCAGAAGAATGCACTGAGGATGACGCCCTGCATCGTCGGGGTGAGCTCGAACTCCCCGACGATGCTCGGCATCGCGACCCCGAGCGAACTCCGGTCGATCGAGTTGATCGTGTAGAAGAGGAAGAGGACGACGACGACGCTCCAGCGGATGTTGGTCGCTCGACCGCCACCACGCTGCTGATCGGGTGCGTTCGCGGTTCGGCGGCTGTCTGCGGTCATGGACGGTCTCCTTCGACGGTGACGAGCTTGGGGATCTGGGCGTCGCCGCGGCGGGCCGAGCGGACGGTGAGGACGAGGACCGCGCCGAGGACCATGAAGCCGGCCGAGACGACCAGGGCGATGTTCGGGCTCCCGGTGGCGTCTCGGACGAAGCCGATGAGGTAGGGCGCGGCGAAGCCGGCCAGGTTCCCGGTCGAGTTGATGAGCGCGATGCCGCCGGCGAGCGCGGTGCCGGTGAGCATGGCGGTCTGGAAGCTCCAGAAGATCGCCGGGATCGCGAGGGCGCCGGCGTTGGCGAGGCTGAGGCCGATGATGCCGAGCACGGGGTTCGGACCGGCGATCACGCAGATCGCGAAGCCGATGAAGCTCAACCCGAAGGCCGCGGCGATGTGCTTCTTGCGCTCCTGGTGACGGTCTGAGCTGAAGCCGAAGACGACCATCGCGACCATCGCGGCGATGCTCGGGATGGCCGAGATGAAGCCGATCTGGAGCGTGCCCTCGACGCCGAGACCCTGGATGAGACTGGGGAGCCAGAAGCTGATGCCGTACAGCGCGAAGTTGTAGGAGAAGTAGATGAGCGCGAGGAGCCAGATGATCGGGCTGCGGAACACGTCGCGCAGGGGGGTGTGCCCTGCGGGTGGACGCTCCGCTTCGAGCATCTCGCTCAGGCGGGCCTTCTCGGCGTCGTCGAGCCACGGCGCGGTCCGGTGGTCCTCCCGGAGGAACTTCAGGATGACGAAGCCCAGGATGACCGTGGGGACCGCCTCGATGATGAAGAGCCACTGCCAGCCCTGCAGGTCGAGCGCCAGATGCGTGCTGTTCAGGATGATCCCGGAGAGCGGTCCGCCGACCACCCCGGAGAACGCGAGGGCGAGGTAGAACACGCCCCAGGCGCGGCCCCGGCGGCTCGCCGGGAACCACTGCGCCATGTAGAAGAGCACCCCGGGGATGAAGCCGGCCTCGGCGACACCCAGGAGGAAGCGCATGAGGTAGAACATCCACTCGGAGTCCACCAGGAACATCAGACCGGAGATGATCCCCCACGTGATCATGATGCGCGCGATCCACACGCGCGCTCCGACTCTCGCGAGGATGAGGTTCGAAGGGATCTCGAAGATGAAGTAGCCGATGAAGAACACGCCGGCTCCGAGGCCGTACACGGCGTCGGAGAAACCGAGGTCCGAGGACATCTCGAGTTTCGCGAAGCCGACGTTGACGCGGTCGAGATAGGAGAGGAAGAACCCCATCATCACGAGTGGGAGGATTCTGAATGCGATCTTGCGGAACAGTTTGTCGTCGTTGACGCCCATGGGGTGGTCCTTCGGGTTGCTGCGGATCGGGGGTGGTGGTGCGGGTCAGTCGTCGAGCGGGACGCGGTACACCCGCGCTGCCGTCCGGGCGAAGAGCTGGTCGAGATCGTCGTCAGAGGCGCCCGACAGACCACTGAGGACGGTGTCGACGACCTCGCCGAAGCTCGGAGCGGTCAGCGTGGCGACCGGGAGGTTCGAAGCGAACATCGACCGGTCGACTCCGAAGACCTCGACGGTCTCCGCGACGACGCGTTCGTTCGACTCGCGCTCCCAACGGTTGCGCGGCAAGCCGAGCTCGGACACCTTGACCGTGGTGTTGGGCAGGGCTGCGAGCGCACGCATGCCCCGGCGCCAGACGTCGAGTCCGGCCTCGGACCGGTCGAGCGGCAGCCCGCAGTGGTTGACGATCACGGGGATCCCGGGCAGCTCGCGGACGATGTCCGCGGCCTCTGCGAGGTGCCAGTAGGGCACCCGGAGGTCCCAGGAGAAGCCGTACCGCTCGAGTTCGGCGAGACCGGCGAGCCACACGGGGTCCTGCATCGTCCCCGGGGTTCCGGCGATCGTCTCGGCTTCCGCCGCGGTGGCCGAGGTCACGGGCTTCGAGCGGATGCCTCGGATGAGCCCGATCTCGGCGTGCTCGGCGAGCACGTCGCCGAGGTCCGGGCGTGCGAGCGACGCGTGGGCCACGGCTGCGGCCGGGAACCTCGGGTCCTCGCGGTGCAGGCGGTCGAGGAACCGGCTCTCGTCGACCTCCTGCTCGCGGGAGCGTTCGGCTTCGACGTGCACCGTGCCGACGACGCGATACCCCGCTGTCGCCTCCCGGTACTGGGCGGGCAGGAAGGTGTGGAGCATCCCCGTGTAGTCGCCGAGGAAGAACCGGTCGTTGTACTCACCCTGGAGCCAGGGGTAGTAGCCGGGGCCCTCGAAGTCCCAGAAGTGGTGGTGCGCGTCGAGGATGCGGATTCCGCGCGGGTCCACATGCGTCATGCGCCGAGCTCCCGGCCGACGGCGAAGGCGTCCCAGAGACGCTGGTCGAACCCGTCGATGTCCTGCAGGGTGATGAGTTCGCCGGCCGCCACGGGGCGGACGAGCCTGGTGCGGTCGAGGAGGTAGAACGGCGCGACGTCGGGAGCGGTGTCGGCGGTCGCCCGCAGCACGGGTGCGACGCCGTCGATCTCGTGGTGGTGCCCGGCGACCTGGAGCGCCGCGCCCGCGGGGAGGTCGCGCTCGGCACGGCCGGTGAGGGTCGAGTACTGCCGAGGCTCGGCGGGCACGCGGTGTCCGGACACCGCTTCGAGGACGGACAGCGGGGTCTCGACGCCCATCAGGTGGTATGGCGAGAAGATGCAGGCGTATCGTCCGTCGCGGCTCACGACGTGCCCCTTCTGCCGCAGCGTCTCCCAGGTGACGGCGTCGCCCGTCTCGACGATGACGAACTCACCCCCGGCGAAACTGGCCTCGCCCGGGAGCCGGAGCATGCTGAAGACGTCCGCGGCCCCGGTCCGGCCGAGGAGTCCCCCGTGCTCGCGGAGGGCGTAGACGTCGGCCAGTTCGTCGGGCCGGGCGACGGGGTAGTGCATGGTCTCGACGTCGGGCACGTGTCCCGAGTACTGGGAGACGACGGCCATCTCGCAGGAGTCGGCCGCGGCCGCCCGCTTGAACCCGGCGACCGCCTTCGCGCGGGCGTCGAGGGTCGCGGTGCGGTCGTCACCGAGGGTGAGCAGCTCGGCGAGTTCCGGCGCGTGCAGCTCGGCGTCGAGCTGACGGACGACACCGGTCGATGGATCGAAGACGAGGTCGTACTCGCTGGACTTGCCGACCGCGACGACCGGCAGGCCGACGGCCTTCACCCATCCGAGCAGCGCGAGCAGGTTCGCAGGCTGGTCGCCCATTCCAGGGAGGTAGGCGACACCGGCTTGCTTCGCCCGATCGGCGAGGTACACCCCGGACAGGCTCTCGACCTCCTTGCTCACCATGATGACGTGCCGGCCCTGCTCGATGGCACGCTCGGCGAACGTGAACCCGGCCCGGGTGCTGCCGGTGGCCTCGACGAGGACGTCATACGCCTCCGCGGTGAGGAGCTCGATGTCGTCGACGAGCGCGAGCCGGCCGCCCGCGACGGCGTTGGACACCTCGACCGCATCGCGACAGATCGACCAGGAGGTGTCCGGGTACCCGAGCTCGTTCAGCAGCGATGACGCCGCTTCGAGGTCGAGGTCCACGAGAACGGAGGCGCGCATGGTCTCGAGTCGCTTGAGCTGCGCGAGGAAGGTCCGACCGAACCCACCGCTCGCGCCCGTGATGGCGACCGCGATGGGTCCGCCGTCGGTCTTCGTGATGATGGAAGCTGCTGGGTGAGACATCGTGTGTCGGGTTCCTCTCTGAACGACGTCGCGCGAACATCACGCTTCACATCGATTCACACAAACTATGACCAATTTATACTATTGTCAATTATCGACACAGATATTCACACCGACGCGGGACGTGACCAACCCACGACCGCGCGGAGGACGAGAGGCACCGGATGACCCACCTGGGCGGTATAGCCGACGATTTCACGGGAGCGACCGACCTCGCGACCAACCTCGCCGGACACGGCTTCGACGTGGTCGTCGTGACCGAGCGCGGACTCGACACCATCGAACAGGATCCGAGCGTGCGCGCACGCCTGAGCGAGTACGAGGCGGTCGTCGTGGCGTTGAAGACGCGGACCGCCCCCGTGTCGGTGGCCGTCGACGCCTCACTGCGGGCTCTCGGAGCGCTGCGCGCGCTCGGCGCGGAACGAATCTACGACAAGTACTGCTCGACGTTCGACTCCACCGACGCCGGCAACATCGGACCGATCCTGGATGCACTCGCCGAAGCCCTGGAGATGGACCGGACCGTCGTCGTCCCGTCCTTCCCCGACAACGGGCGCACCGTCCGCGACGGCATCCTGGAGGTGCACGGCGTCCGGCTCGAGGATTCATCCATGCGCACGCATCCCCTCACCCCGATGACACGGTCACGGGTCTCCGAGCTGCTGCGCCCGCAGACCACCCGGACGATCGCCGAGATCCACACCGCAACCGTCGACGCCGGCGCAGGAGCGCTGCTCGAGGCCATCGCGGCCAGCGACGCCGACTACCTCGTCGTCGACGCGACGTCCGACCACCACCTCTCGACCATCGCGGCGGCGACCGCCGACGCACGACTCATCTCCGGTGGGTCCGGTCTCGCCCTCGGGCTCGAACCGCAGGCGCCGCGGTCCGCCGCGCCGATGGAGGTGACCGCCGGCCGCCGGCTCATCCTCGCCGGGAGCGCCTCGAGCGCGACCCAGGGCCAGGTCAGGCACGCCGCAGAGCGCATGCCGCACCGGAAGGTCGATGTCGGAGCGCTCGCCATCGACCCCGACGGCGAGCTCGACGCGATCGCCGCCTGGGCGGTGCAACAGCCCGAGGACGGCCCGGTGCTCGTCCACGCGGTGGCCGATCCCGCGGACGTGGTCTCCTCCCCCGAGGCCGCCGCGGCGGTCGAACGGCTGCTGTCCGCGCTCGCCGTGCGTCTCGTGGGCGCGGAGGCGGGCTTCACCCGGCTCGTCGTCGCCGGCGGCGAGACCTCCGGCGCCGTGGTGTCGGCACTCGGCCTCGACGAACTCGTCATCGGACCGCGCATCGCTGCCGGGGTCTGTTGGGCGTCGGGCGTCACCGACCGGGCCGGTACCGGCATCGCCGTCAACGTCGCCTTGAAATCGGGGAACTTCGGTGACGAGGACCTCTTCTCCGCCGCCTGGAAGGAACTGCACGCATGAGCCTCGGCCTCCACGATCCCGTGTCCACCACCAGAACCCAGCTCGCGTCCGACCTCGTCGCCGCGGGCGCCGCCGTCGTCGCCGCCGGGCTCAGCCCGGGCAGCAGCGGAAACCTCAGCGCTCGCGCGACCGACGGCACCATACTCATCACGCCAGGTGGTGCCGTTCTCGGCGCACTCGACCCGGACCGGCTCGCGGTGCTCGACGCCGACGGCGAATGGGTCGGCGGCGACAAGCCCTCCAAGGAGGCGTCGCTGCACCTCGCGCTCTATCGCAAGAACCCGGAGCATCGCGCCATCGTGCACGTCCACTCGCCGCAGGCCGTCGCCGCCTCCTGCCTCGAGCCGTGGGCTCCGCACAGCGCGCTCCCGCCGCTCACTCCCTATTTCGTCATGCGCGCCGGCCAGACCCCGCTCGTCCCCTACCGCGCGCCGGGTTCGCCGGAACTCGCCGATCTCCTGACCGCCCTCACGTTCCCGTTCCACGCTGCGCTGCTGCAGAACCACGGGCAGCTCACGAGCGGACGCGACCTCGCCACCGCCATCGATGCGGCGATCGAGGTCGAGGAGGCGTCACGTATCACCCTCATGACCGCCGGTCAGCGACGTCGCCTGCTCGACGAGGCGGAGATCGCGGACCTCACCGCACGCTTCGGATCGTCGTGGACGCCCGACAGCCGATAACGTGGACCGCACGCCGACGGATGACGAGGAGACGATGACCACCGACACCGGAGATCTCGCCCATCTCATCCCCGAGCAGCGACGCGAGCTCATCGTCAAACACCTGCGACGCGAGCAGGTCCTGAGCTTCCCCCAGCTGGCGAGCCTGCTGGAGGTCAGCCACATGACGATCCGGCGCGACGTCGCGGCGCTCGAGGAGGAGGGCCGCGCGCTCTCCGTCCCGGGTGGTGCGAAGATCGCCAGTCGTCTCCTCGCCGAGCCGAGCCACGCCGAGAAGGCGCTGGTCGACGCCGGCGAGAAGAGCGCGATGGCCGCGGCGGCCGCGGAACTCGTGACCGACGGGTCGACGATCTACCTCGACGCCGGCACGACGATGCTCGCGATGGTGCCGCATCTCGCCGTACGCCGGGATCTGACCGTCGTGACCAACGACTTCGCGATCGTGCGCGAGCTCATCGACCACCCGTCCATCGAACTCATCAGCGTCGGGGGTCGCGTCGATCTCGCGAACCAGTCCACCGTCGGGCGGCTCGCCGCGGAGATGATCCGTCAGCTCGCCGTGGACGTGGCCTTCGTCTCCACGAGCTCGTGGGACCTGAAGCGCGGGCTGACCACTCCCGCGGAGTCCAAGGTCGAGGTGAAGCACGCGGCCATGTCGGTCTCGTCCGAGAACGTCCTCGTCGCCGGGAGTTCCAAGTACGGTTCCTTCGCCAAGTACAAGGTCGTCGACCTCTCCCGGTTCGACCTCATCGTCACCGACTCGGGTCTCAGCCCGAACGTCGCATCGGGCATCCAATCGCTCGGGGTGACGGTCCGACGCGTCGACTGAGCGCGTCACTCCGACAGGACGCCGGGCATGGTCCACACGGTGGACTCCCCCGGGACCGCACCGGCTTGGAGGGAGCCCAGCACGACGGCGTCGTGCTCCGCCTCGAGCGGGAACGGCTCGGTCCCGAAGTTCGTCAGGACCTGCCAACCGTTCGGCCGCACGAATCGGACGACGTCCGGCCGCCCCGTCTCGATCCACTCGAGGCGCTCCTCGGTCTGCAGCAGTCGTCGCAGCCGGAGTGCCTCACGGTAGAGCGAGAGCGTCGAGTTCGGATCCGCAGCCTCGACATCGACCGCGTACTCGGCGAACCAGGTCGGTTGCGGCAGGTGCGCGACCGCACCTCCGAATCCGAACGACGGACCCTGCGCCGACCAGGGCAGCGGTACGCGGCAGCCGTCGCGACCCAGCCCGTCGTACTCGCCGCCGCGGAAGAACGCGGGGTCCTGGCGCTGCTCCGCGGTGATCGCGGCGACCTCCTGCAGACCGAGTTCCTCGCCCTGGTAGAGGTAGGTGCTCCCAGGAAGCCCGAGGAGCAGGAGCGTCGCCGCTCTGGCGCGTCTGAGGCCCTGGTCGCGATCGACGTCGGACTCGGGACCACCCGCCGCGACCCACTCGGTGCCCTGCTTCACCGGCCGCCCGGCCAGGGGTGGGAGTCCGTACCGCGTGGCGTGACGGGTCACATCGTGGTTGGACAGCACCCACGTCGTCGACGACCCCGTCTCCGCCGCCTGCGCCAGGTTGTCGGTGATGACCGTGCGGAACTCGGCGGCTTCGAAGTCCGCCTCGAGCAGGTCGAAGTTGAAGGCCTGGCCGAGCCCGTCCGCCGATGCGTACTTCGCCCGACGCTCGGGCGAACCCACCCACGCTTCGGCGACGGCGGTGCGCGGCGGGTCGTACTCCTCGAACACCCGCCGCCACTCGGCGTACACCTCGTGCACGTCGTCGCGGTCGAGCAGCGGATGGTTGCCGTCCTGTGGCATGAGATCCAGTTCAGCGCGACTCGGCAGCGGCTCGGAGAGATCCTTCGTGAGCATGTGCGCGACGTCGATCCGGAAACCGTCCACGCCGCGATCCGACCAGAATCGCAGGGTCTTCAGGAAGTCGGCGCGGACCTCGGGGTGGTCCCAGTTGAGGTCCGGCTGCTCGGTGGCGAAGTTGTGGAAGTACCACTGGCCGTCCTCGACCCGCTCCCAGGCGGGGCCGCCGAAGACCGACTCCCAGTCGGTGGGCGGTTCCTCGCCTGATGCGCCCTTGCCCTCGCGGAAGACGTACCGGTCGCGAGCCACCGACCCGCGACCGGCGGCGAGCGCCTCCTGGAACCACCCGTGCAGATCCGAGGTGTGGTTCGGCACGATGTCGACGATGACCCGGATACCGCGCTCGTGCAGTGCGACGATCAGTTCGTCGAAGTCCTCCAGTGTGCCGAGCCGGGGGTCGACGTCGCGGTAGTCCGCGACGTCGTACCCGCCGTCGGCCAGCGCCGAGGGATAGAACGGACTGAGCCAGATCGCGTCGATCCCGAGCTCGGTGAGGTAGTCGACCCGGGAGCGGATGCCCGGCAGGTCGCCGAGACCGTCCCCGTCCGCGTCGGCGAAGCTCCGCGGGTAGATCTGGTACACGGCGGCCTGACGCCACCAGGTGGCGTCGGCCGTCCGCCGGGCGTCGGCGGACTCGGTGTCGGTGTCGGTGTCGACGAGTAGTGCGTCGGTCATGACGGCGTGGTCCTCGGGCTTTCTCGTGGTGGATGGGTCCGGTGTCGGTCGGTCGGTCGGACGGGTCACCCCTTGACGGCACCCTGGGTGACGCCCGACATCACCCAACGCTGCGCGAACAGGTAGGCGATGATCGCGGGGGCCATCGCCATCAGGTACGAGGCGAAGGCGACGTTGTAGTTGCTGCTGAACTGGGTCTGGAAGAGGTTCTGCCGCACCGGGAGGGTCTGGAGCCCCGCGTCCGAGATGATGAGCGACGGCATCATGAAATCGTTCCAGGCGTAGAGGAACGCGAAGATGCCGACCGTGGCGCTCATGGGAGCCAGGAGCGGGAAGATCAGCTTCCAGAACGTCTGCCAGGTGCTCGCACCGTCGATGCGCGCACTCTCCTCGAGTTCGATCGGGATCGACCGCAGGAACGCCGTGAACAGCAGCACGCTGAAACTCAGCTGGAACATCGTGGCGAGGATGATCACCCCGAACGGGTTGTCGAGTCCGACACGACCGGTCAGCTGGATCTGCGGCAGGGCGACGACCGGGAACGGGATGAACATCGCGGCGAGCAGGTAGAAGAACGAGAAGCGGAACAGTCGGCGATCCCAGTTGCGCACGATGGCGTACGCGGCGAAGGAGGCCAGGATGATCGTCGCGACCACGGTCCCTGCGGTGACGAGGAGCGACATCGCGAAGCCGACCGGGAACTTCGTGAGCGTCCACGCCTGGACGAAGCCGTCGATGCTGAACGGTGCCGGGAGCGAGAAGGCGTTGCCGTCGACCGACTGGGTGTCGGTCTTGAACGCCATCGAGATCGTCACGTAGAGCGGCAGCAGGACGGTCACGGCGCAGAGCAGCAGGATGATCGTCGTCGACCAGCTCACCCGCTCTCCCCTGGTCCGCTGCTTCGGGGTGGCGTTCGCCGTGGTGATGGACTGGGTGCTGAGCACGGTTGGCGTGGCCATCAGAGTGCGTTCCTTCCGCGCGTCGCCGAGAGTTGCACGAGGGCGATGATGATCGTGATGATGAAGAACAGGGTGGCCGTGGCCATCTGGTAGGCGTAGTCACCCGTCTGGAACCCGCGGATGATCGTCATCGAGATGCTCCGTGTGGAGGTGCCCGGGCCACCGTTGGTCAGGCCGACGATGATGTCGTAGGCGTTCAGGTAGTTCTTGAAGCCGAGGATCACGTTGATCACGACGTATCCCATCACCAGCGGCAGGGTGATCCGCAGCAGCTGCTGGCGCTTGTTCGCGCCGTCGAGCGACGCCGCCTCGTAGACGTCACCGGGGACCGCGAGGAGACCCGCGATGTAGATGAGCAGCGTGCCGGGGATCGACTGCCAGGCGGTCACGATCACGATGCCGAGCCAAGCGAGGTCGGGGTTGGAGAGGATGCTCGTCTCGAGGAACGGGATCCCGAGCGCCGAGCCGGCGGCCGGCACCGAGTTCATGAAGAGGAACTGGAACACGTAGGCGATGATGATGCCCGAGATGACCATCGGGATGACGAAGATCCCGCGAAGTCCCATCTTGAAGCGGATCTTCGCGGTCAGGCCGACCGCGAGCAGGAACGCGATGACGTTCACCGCGATGACCGTCACGAGCGAGAACCCGAAGGTGAAGAGGAAGCTCGTGAGGATGGCCGGATCGCTGAACGCGGCGATGTAGTTCGTGAAGCCGATGAACTCCCAGTCGCCGATCCCGATGGAGTCGGTGAAGCTGAAGAAGATGCCGACGACGCCGGGGAGCGTGATCGCGAGCGTGAACAGGATGACGGCTGGGAACAGGAAGAAGTAGTAGATCGGTTCGACCCGTTTGGTGCTGCGTCGGACCTTCGGGTTGCCCCCGGTCACGATCGATGTGGTGGCGCTCATTCGGAACCCTCCTTGCTCGCGACGGGCGGCTGTCGGAACGCGAGTCGCGCCCAGTCCGCGTCCATGGTGCGGAGCATCGACGCCGCGTCGGTGCCGAGAACCAGCGACTGCGCGTAGTTCTCGGTCGGGATGGCGCGGGGGTTGAGCACGCCCGGGCCCTGGTAGAACGCACCGGCGTCGTAGTACGGGATCATGCCTGCGACTCGCGGGTCGTCGGGAGCCTTGCCGTCGTCCGTCGGGACGAACCCGAGCTGCGATTCGTTGTAGGCCTGGATGACCTCCGGCTGGAAGAGGTACTCGAGGAAGTCGCGGGCACCCTCGGGGTTCTTCGCCTCCTCGGGGATGATGGTGACGAGGTCGAGGTTCACCCGGACCTTGAGGTCCTTCGGGTCTTCGGTCATCGGCAGCGGGAAGGTCCCGAGGTCGAGGTCCGGTGCGGTGAGTGCGATCTGGCTGAACGCCCACGGGCCCTGCAGGTACATGGCGCCCTTGCCCTCGGCGAAGGCGACGTTACCGGCGTCGTAGGTGCGACTCGGCGCATCGGCCTGCGTGTACTCCTTGGCCAGCAACTGCATCTTCTCGACGGGCTCCAGGAAGTCCTTCTCGAAGGAGACCGGAGCATCCGGTCCGACCTCGGTGCCTTCCTCCGCGAGCCGGTCGTAGAAGTCCGGGATGTCGACGGCGCCGCCGACCGAGTAGTCGAACCAGCCCTGGTTGGCGGTCCAGGCATCGGCGAACGTCGCGTAGAACGGCGCCACGCCGGCCGCCTTCAGCGTGTCGGAGACGGCGATCAGTTCACTCCACGTCGTCGGCACCTCGAGGCCGTACTCGGCGAAGATCGTCTTGTTGTAGATGACGGAGGCGGCCATCACCGAGTAGGGCAACGCGCTCGTGCGTCCCTCGCAGACGCCGTACTGGTCGAGCAACGGCTGGAGGTCGTCGCGGATGGACGCCGCCGCCGTGGTGTCGGACAGGTCGGAGAGCGCGCACCGTTCGACGAAACGCGACACCTCGTGGTTGTAGTTCGAGAGCATGAGGTCCGGCGGGTTGCCACGGACGAAGCTCGCCGCGAGCGGATCGGGCCCCGAGGTGTCCATGACGACCTCGTACTGCTGCTGCGAGGCGTTGTAGTCCGCGACGGCCTGATTCATGAAGGTGAACGCCTCACGCTTGCTGAACGTGAAGTGGATGGTCTCCCGGCCATCACTCGAGCAACCGACGAGGACGCTGGCCAGGAGTGCCACACCCGCCACTCCGGCCGTGGCGCGTATCGCGCGTTTCAGTGGGTTCGACATCATTGTCCTTCCGCGGAGCCCTCGATGGATCCGCTGACTAAATACAGAGAGTAAATCAACTGATGACGGAAACTCTGCCATCCGTTCGACGTCTGGTCAAGCACCGGTTCCATCACGACAGCCATTGGTCGGAACCCGTGATCGTTCACGGTTCTGCGCGCCGTGCCGCTCTCCCCCGGCTCGGCATCCGCGCACGACCTCGGGATCGTGGATATCGTTGTCGGTCATGGAAGCGACGACGACGGAGCGGGCAGTGGAGCCGCGCTCCTCCAGCATCACCGCCGTCCTCGATCACGCCTGGGCGTCGTCCGCGTTCACGGCGGCGGACATCATCACCGCCACCGGCTTGTCACGATCGACGGCGATCACGCTCTCCGACGAACTCATCGGACTGGGTTGGCTGACGGAGCTCGATGACGCGCGTCAGGCCGGTGCCGCCTATCGGAAGGGTCGCCCCGCCCGTCGCTACGAGCTGCGCATCGATGCCGGGATCGTCGTCGGTGTCGACGCCGGAGCCCACTCCATCACCGCCATCGCCGCAGACCTGCGCGGTCGGGAACTCGCGAGGTCGCATCACACCGTCGATCCGGCGGCCACCGCTGAGGCACGGGTCGACGCCGTCGACGCGGCGATCGACGAGGCCGTGCGGCAGTTCGGCACGAAGCCGCTGCTCTGCATCGTGCTCGGCGTCCCGGCCCCCATCGACGCGCTCGGGCGGTCCCCCGAGGGCAACGTCTTCTGGGATCGGATGAACCCTCGGCTCGGTGAGCGCATCCGCGACCGCGGCTGCGCGGTCGTCACCGACAACGACGCGAACCTCGCCGCCGTCGCCGAGGGCGCGATCGGTGCCGGCGTCGGCGTCGACTCCTACATCACGGTGGTCACGGGCGAGCGGCTCGGCGCCGGATACGTCGTCGACGGTCGCCTCGTCCGCGGTCGCGGCCGGGCGGGCGAGCTGCACCTCCTAGATCTCGTCGACGGCGTCGGTTCATCGCGAGGCATCGCCGCGATCCTGCGCGATTGGGGTCGCGAGTACCGCGAGAGCGGCGGGCTTCCGGAGAGCAGCCAACTCAGCCGCATACCGGTCGCGCAGGTGGATGCGCAGTCGGTCCTCGCTGCGGCGGACCAGGGCGATACGGTCGCGCTCGACCTGGTGCGCCGGATGGGTGATCGCATCGCGCGGATGAGCGCCATCCTGGGCGGGTTGCTCGACGTGGAGCGCATCGTGTTCGCCGGTGGGATCTCCCCGTCGATGTCACAGCTGCTCGCGGTCGCGTCGGAGCGTATCCCCGGCTACATGAGCGCCGAACCACCCCAGCTCGTCGCGTCGGAACTCGGCGCCGACATGGTGGCGCAGGGCGCGGTTGCGACCGCGATCGACGACGTGCGTCGCAACGCACTGCGGATCGACCTCGCCCGACCAGTACGCTGACGTCGTAGCCAGCCGGAAGGAGCACCATGGCCGATGCGATCGTCCTCGTGTCAGGGGGTGCGGCCGTGACCCCGTTCACGAGTCCGGACCATGCCGCCGGCTCCGGCCTCGCCGCCGGGAACACCCTCACCGCGCTGCGTGCCCACCTGCTCGGGCGGGAGGTTCCGGTCTTCACGGCACCGGCACGCATCGGTGCCGGTGAGGTGCACGAGGACACGGGTTGGCAGGGGTTCGCCGACGTCCCGATCGCGCTTCCCGCCGCGGTGACCGTCAACGCCGTCGGTGGGATCGACGCCGGCGGGACAAGCCTGGGCGCGTTCCTGCGGTGGCTGTCCGAGGAACACGGCTTCGCGGGCGTCGACCTCGTCGCCCACTCCATGGGCGGTCTCTTCTCTCGTGCCGCGATCCGCGAGCTGCGCGACTCCGGCCCGTCGATCGGCCGGCTGGTCACCCTCGGCACCCCCTGGGAGGGGTCGCTCCTCGGCGACGTGCTCACCGGCGAGGTCTCGGTCCACGACGCCCACGGCGATGCGGGGACCGCGACGATCCTCGAGCGGTCGAGGGGCTATGCCGCCGAGCATTCACAGGGCGCTGCCGACGAGGTCTCACGCCGGTTCCTGCGCGAGTGGAACACGACGCAGCTCGGGTTCCTCGACGACGTCGCCGTCACCGCGGTCGGTGCGGGTCACTTCCACACGGCAGCCGAGCCTCGGCAGCTCTGGCCACACGACGGCCTGGTGGCCCTGCGAAGCGCCCGAGCCGACGACGTCCCGGTCGACGTCCTCCCCCGCGTGGTCCGCCGTTCCTTCGAAGACGACGTCCACAGCATCTTCTTCGCCGACGCCTTCGACCTCCCATGGGAGCGCGCGCTCACCTGGGATCCCGAGGTCTTCGCCGTGGTCGACGAGGCGCTCGCGTTCTGAGCCAGCGTCGATGTCCGTGCAAGCGGACCAGCGCTTCGGAATATACCCCGGAGGGGTATCGTTCGGCTTGCTGAACGAACCGAAGGAGTACTCATGAGCGACCACACCCACCACAGTCACGGCCCAGCAGCCGACAATGCGACCTCCTGGCGGATGGCGGCCAGCGCCACCCTCCACTGCCTCACCGGTTGTGCCATCGGCGAGGTGCTGGGCATGGTGATCGGCACCGGCCTCGGACTGCACAATCTCGGCACCGTGGTGCTCTCGATCGCACTGGCCTTCGTCTTCGGCTACGCGCTCACGATGCGTGGCGTGCTCCGCGCGGGCCTGTCCTGGCGCGCCGCCATCGGTGTCGCGCTGGCCGCGGACACCGTGTCGATCGCGGTCATGGAGATCATCGACAACACCGCGATGCTCGCCATCCCCGGAGCGATGGACGCCGGCCTCACCAGCGGCCTCTTCTGGGGGTCCCTGGTCGCCGCTCTCGCCCTGGCCTTCATCGTCACCACACCGGTCAACCGTTGGTTGATCAGCCGCGGCAAGGGGCACGCCGTCGTCCACGAACTCCACCACTGACGTCCCTCGGCTTGTCGGCCATCAGGTGGTCCCGACGCCGACCGCCAGTCCCTCCAGGACGTCCGCGAGCGCCACCGCACCGGCCTCCGCGTCGGCGTCCTCGGCGTACTCCTCCGGCGAATGGGAGACGCCGGTCGGGTTCCGGACGAAGAGCATCGCGGACGGCGCGTGGGACGCGAGCACTCCGGCGTCGTGCCCCGCGCCGGTACCGAGCACGGGCGCCTCCGGCAGCATCCGTTCGAGGCGCCCGCGGAGCAACGGGTCGAAGTCGGTCGTGGCGCTGAACGACTCCTCGGTGATCGCGGCCATGCATCCCTCCTCCGCTGCGATGAGCGACAGGCGATCGGTGATCGCCGCCACGATCGCGGCGGTCACGGTGTCGTCGGGATGGCGGACGTCGATCCAGAAGTCCACGCTCGACGCGATCACGTTCGTGCCTCCCGGCCACGGAAAAACCCGGCCGACGGTCGCCCGAGCGTCAGGCGTCGCCAGTCCGATCGTGCGGATCTCGGTGATCATCCGCGCAGCCGCGACGAGCGGGTCCCGTCGATCCTGCATGAGCGTCGTCCCCGCATGATTTCCTTCACCGCGGATCGACACCCGCCACCGTCCATGCCCCAGGATGCTCGAGCCGATCGCGACCGGGCGATCGAGGTCGACCAGTGCCCGCCCCTGCTCGACGTGGAGCTCGACGAACGCGTCGATCGCTCCGAGCCCGGCCGGATCGGGCCCCACACCCCGCGGATCGACACCATTGCGTGCGAGGACCTCGGCGAAGGTGTCGCCCTCCACGTCGCGCAGGGCCAGGGCCCGCTCCGGACTGATCGCACCGGTGAGGAGCCGTGAGCCGAGGCAAGCGACGCCGAAGCGCGAGCCTTCCTCCTCCGGGAAGACCGCGACGACGATCGGCTTGGCCGGCTCGAAGCCACGCGAGCGCAGGTGATCGATCGCGACCAACGCCGATGCGACCCCGAGTGGTCCGTCGTAGGCGCCACCGCCGGGGACCGAATCGAGATGGCTCCCGGTGACCACCGCACCCGCCGTCGAACGGGACGGCACATGCCACCAGGCGCGGATGACCCCGTTCCCGTCGATGTCCACGTCGAGGCCACGGCGCTCGGCCTGACCGACGAACCACTCCCGCAGCTCGAGTTCGGCCGTGGAGTAGACGGGCCGCGAGTAGCCTCCCCGACGCGCATCCAGACCGATCCCCGCGATCTCGTCCAGGAGGGAGACCACGGTGTCGCGGTTCACCGGACCGCTGCCAGGCTCGGCCGGAACATCGCCGGCACAGTGTCTCGGCCCTCGACCAGCGCGAGGGCGTATTCGCCGATGAGCGGGGCGAACTTGGCACCGTGGCCGGAGCAGGGCGCCAGGACCGTGATCCCGTCGACCCGGTCGATGACGAAGTCCTCCGTCGGGGTGTTCGTGAACAGGCAGGTCGTCTCCGCATACGGTTCCGGGACGAGGCTCGGGAGGAACTCGCGGACGTAGGCGACGACCCGTCGGCGGTTCGCGTCGTCGACGACGCCGTCATGATCGGCGGCCGAGGGGATGCGCCTGCCGCCGTTGTACTCGGCGACCTTCTGTCCACGCCACTCGGCGTCGCGGCCTCCGGGGAGCCCGTAGACCTGCATCCGCGCGGACTTGTGGATGAAGGTGGGCCACACGGCTCCGGATCGTGCCGGGCCTTCCGCGTCGACGCCGATCCGGTCCCGATACGGGAAGTGATACGCCTGCTCCTGACGGACCTCGAGGGCCGGGAACGCGTCGAGGAACCCTCCCGGCAGCGCGAGGTCGCCGAGCAGGTCCGGAAGCCAGCCCCCGGCTGCGACCACCACCTGCTCCGCATCGAACGCCCTCCCCCCATACCCGAGCACCCGGTACCCGGTGGCAGTCCGCTCGACCCGCTCGACCGGCCAGTCGTTCAGGACCGTGGCTCCGGCGCGGACGGCGGATTCGAGCATCGCCATCACCGCCTGCTCCGCGTCGATCACGCCGGCTCCCGGATGCCACAGGGTGGGCGTGTCGAAGCCGATGTCCCAACGGGCACTGGCCTCGTCTCGGGAGAGCAGCTCATGATCGATGCCGTGCTCCGCCAGCACCGACGCGAGGTGCTCCGGGCGACGGGTCGTCCCGAAGTCGAGCGCACCCGTCCGCGTGATCAGTGGACGCCCGTACTCCAGGCCGAGCTCGTCCCACCCTGATGCCGCCGCGAGGACGAGACGGGTGTAGGACGCCTCCGGGTAGGCGTAGCGGAAGATCCGGGCCGATCCGTGGGACGATCCCCACTCGTTGGCCGGACGACTCCGCTCGAGGACGGTGACGTCCTGCCCGGCCTGGGCGAGGCGCCAGGCCGCCGCAGCACCGGCGAGCCCGGCTCCGACGACGATGACGCTGGTCATGCGCGTGCTTCCAGGTCTTCGTCCTCGTAGGCGCGCTCGGCGTGGGCGTGCTCGTCGATCCCGGCGACCTCGTGCTCCTCGGGGATCCGCAGACCGATGGTGATCTGGATGAGCTTCGCGATCACCCAGGTGACGATGAACGAGTAGGCGAGGACCGCGACGGTCGCGATCGTCTGCACGCCGAGCAGTTCGAACCCGCCGCCGTAGAGCAGACCGGAGCGTCCGTTCGGAGCCGCATCCGTCGCGAACACCCCGATGAGGAGCGTCCCGATGATGCCCCCGACGAGGTGGACCCCGACGACGTCGAGGGAGTCGTCGAACCCGAGCCGGAACTTCCACTCGATGGCGAGGCAGCAGACGACGCCCGCGATGGCCCCGATGATGATCGCACCGATGGGCGAGACGGCGCCGCAGGCGGGGGTGATCGCCACGAGGGCGGCGATGATCCCCGATGCGCTGCCGAGGCTCGTGACCGCTCCGTGGCGGAGTCGGTCGACGATGGACCAGCCGATGAGGCCGGCACAGGCCGCGACGGTGGTGTTGAGGAACACGACGCTCGCCGCATTGCCGGCTGCCAGCGCTGAACCGGCGTTGAAGCCGTACCAACCGATCCAGAGCAGTCCGGCGCCGACGAGGACGAGCGGGCGGTTGTGCGGACGGAGCTTGCCGCCCCAGTCCTTGCTCTTACCGAGTACCAAGGCCAGTGCGAGCGCCGCGACTCCGGCGTTCATGTGCACGGCCGTCCCACCGGCGAAGTCGACGGCACCGAGGGTGTTCGCGATCCATCCACCGGTCGCCGTGTCGTTCGAGAAGGCGAACACCCAGTGCGCGACCGGGAAGTACACGAGCGTCGCCCAGAGCCCGGCGAACAACAACCACGCGCCGTACTTCATGCGACCGGCGGCGGCACCGGCGACGAGTGCCGTCGTCACCCCCGCGAACAGCAGTTGGAACGCCGCGAAGAGTGCGAGCGGGATGCCGGCATCGGGGTCGTCGGCGAGTGCCTGGTCGAGCCCCGCGAACTCGAACGGGTTCCCGATGAGTCCGAGCCCGCCGACGGAGTCACCGAAGACGAGCGAGTACCCGAAGGCCACCCAGAGCAACGCGACGAGGCTGGCCCCGCCGAAGCACATGATCATCATGTTGAGGATGCGGCGGGACGAGACCATCCCGCCGTAGAACAGAGCCAGGGCCGGGATCATGAGGGCGACGAGCGCCGAGCTCGTCAGGATCCAGGCGACGTTTCCAGCGTCCACAAATCACTCCATCGTTCGAGGTGCACAGCGGCCGGGCGGCCACGGCGTCGGGTTCGGGCGGAACAGGTGTCGGTGCCGGTCGGCGGTCAGGCCAGGCCCGGGGCTTCCCAGAGGTTGAGCTTCGTGCCGATCCCCTGCTCGACGGCGTTCTCGTAGATCGTCTTCGCCCACGCGACGTCCTCGACGCCCATCCCTCCGACGCTGAAGAGCACCGGCTGCTCGGGGAACTCGCGCCCGACGGCGTTCCCGTCGAAGACGTCTCCGATGTTGACCACGCGGGACTCGTCGAGCTCGCCGGTCCCGATGAGGTCCTGCCAGTAGAGGCCGATCATCCCGAACGCGGTCTCGTGCGACGGCGCCGGGTACTCCTCGGCCCACGCCTCGTAGATCTTCTTCGCGTCCGCGATGAGGCGCGCCTTGCCGGAGAGGGTGTACTCCTTGTCCATGCGCAAGTTCGCGGGCAGGCTCAGGAAGGCGCCCGGCTTGATCCAGTCGCCGTCGATGAACGGGTAGTTCTCCGAGCCGACCAGGCCGGTGACGGCTTCGGAGACGATGTCCGAGTCGCGCACGGCGGCCTCGACCGTCTCGGCGATCTCGATCGTCGTGAACTGCGGGTAGTGCTCGCGGACGTAGTCGGCGAACGCCTCGGACGTCGACCGTCGGCGCCCGTGGATGCGGATGGTGTCGAGCGAGGGACGGGCGGTGGTCATGGCGTGCAGGGCGCTCTTGTTCATGGCGCCGGGCCCGATGATGCCGAGTGACTTCGCGTCCACCGGTGCCAGGAGCTTCGCGGCGGCTCCCGGCACGGCAGCGGTACGGTAGGCGCTCTCGAGGTTGCCGGACATGATCGCGTAGGGCGCGCCGGTCTCCTTGTCGTTGAGCACGATGAGGTGGATGGAGCGCGGGAGGCCCCGCTCGCGGTTGTCGACGTTCGACCCATACCACTTGACACCGGCGGTGTCGAAGCGTCCGCCGAGGTAGGCGGGCATCGCCATGAACCGGCGGTCGGCGGCGTCGAGCGGCATGCCGGGGAACGGTGAGGTGGTGGGGAACCCGATCGGTGCTCCGTGCGAGTTGGCGGTCGGGCCGGCCATCCGGTAGTCACCCTTCGCGACGAGCACCAACACCTCCTCCATGACCTCCATGCAGTGGGCCATGTCCTTCATGCCGGCGGCGATGACCTCCGGTTCGCTCAGGTAGAGCATGTCGATCCGGGTGTTCGGGGAAGCGTCTGCGGTCACGGGTGGTCCTCCAGGTCGGGGTGTGTGGTCCTCAGCGAACACGGTCGCGATCGTCCTGGTCAAATACCGATTCGAACCTCGATTGAGAGCGTTTCGCTCGCAATCTGGACGAAACAGCGCGGTAATACGAGGGTCGTATCGTCGATGGGATGGAGCTCCGCCAGCTGCGCTACTTCCTCGCCGTCGCCGAGGAGCTCCATTTCGGTCGTGCCGCCCGACGGCTGCACATGTCGCAGCCACCGCTGAGCGTCCAGGTCGCACGACTCGAGCAGGAGGTCGGCACCGCGCTGTTCGACCGTTCGACGAGGCGGGTGGCGCTGACCGCCGCCGGACGACACCTCCAGGCGCGGGCGCGACACATCGTCGAGGAGCTCGACACGGTCCGGAGTGAGATGCGCGACTTCGTCGACGGTCTCGCCGGGGAGCTCACCGCAGGGTTCGTGAGTTCGGCCAACTACACGGTCCTCCCCGGCGTCGTGCAGCTGTTCCGGGCGAGCCGCCCCGGGGTGACGCTGCGCCTGGTGCCGTTGACCTCAGGAGAGCAGTTCGACCGGCTCCGCGACGGCACCCTCGACGTCGGGATCGTCCGTGATGAGGTCCCGCAGACGCCATCCGACAGCTCCCCCGCGCTCACGACCGAGGTCGTCTTCGAGGAGCGTCTCGTGGCGTGCCTCCCGGTCGGTCACCCGTTGGCAGGGCGACCCGAGGTCACCGCGGAGGAGCTCTTGGAGGTCCCGATGATCTCCTACCCGCGGGCGCTCATGCCGGGATTCGTGGACCGCGTCGCGGAGGTCCTCGGCACGTCGAGTCGGACGCAGGTGGTCGAGGAGGTCGTCCATCAGGAGACCGCCCTCGGGTTCGTCGCGGCCGGCGTCGGTACGACGATCCTGCCCGAGTCGGTGCGGCAGCTGGTGCCGCCGTCGATCGTCGTCGTGCCGCTCGCCGGGTCGCCGACGACACGCCTGCTGGCCGCTCGTCAGGAACGAGTGGACGAGAGCCCGGTCCACGACGCGTTCATCGCCTGTCTCCGCGACGCGGCCGCACAGCTCGGGTGAAGGCCCACTCGAACACCGCGCGTCCGCTTCCCGTCTCGACGGCGTAGCCCCGGTGTTCCTGTCCGACATGGACAAACGAGTCGACCCTGTCCAAGCTGGAACCGATGACCGACACCCGCGACGACTTCACCATCCGACGAGCCACTCCGGACGACGTCCCCCTCCTGCAAGCGTGGAGCTGCGACGAACCCGTCGCCTGGATCGACCCGGAACGGCTGACCGCCGAACTCGCGAGTCGGAACTGTCGACCGGAGTGGTCGTGGATCGCCGAGCAGGACGGTCGCCCGATGGCACGAGCACTCTGGTGGGGCCAGGCGGATGCGAACCGGCCCGCCACGCTCGACTGCCTCACCACCACGGTCGAAGTCGCGGAGCCCGAACGTGTCGGCGCTGCGCTCATCCGCGCCGGACTGGACGCCTTCGGCGCGGGACCGGCACTGGAGTTCAACGTCGACGTCTCCCCTGCCTGGGCCGATGACGCTGCGAGCGTGGAGGCGGTGCGGTGGCGCCACGAGCCTGCACGCGCCGGTGGGTTCTCGCGCACGACCGAGCGGGTCAGTTTCGCGAGGTCCACCTCCGATCCGGTGCCGGCACGATCGCAGCGCCTTCGTTTCGTCGCCGCCCCGGACGACGCGTTCCACGAGCTGTTCGCCCTGGTCGCGACCGGCACCCTCGATGCGCACACGCAGGACATGGTCGCGCGCGAAGGACTCGAGGCGCTCGCGGACGACGATCTAGCGTTCTACCGATCGCTCCCCGGCGAACGGGATGCCTGGCGGGTCGCAGAGCTGCTCAACGGGACGATCGTGGGATTCATCATCCCGACGAGGACGGCGTACGACGCGAGCATCAGTTACCTGGGCGTGCTCCCCGAGCATCGCGGACACGGTTACGTGCACGACCTCTTGGAGGAGATGGTCCACGTGCACCACGGGTCGGGACAGGACCGGATCGTCGGCACCACGGATGCCGCGAACACGCCGATGCGTGGCGCGTTCGAACGAGCCGGTTTCTCGGTCGCGCGCGTTCGGATCGTGCACGAGCAGTAGGTTCGCCCCGGGCTCGGTTCCGACCGTCTCAGTTGAGCACCGCGACACGGTCGACCGCCGCGCTCGTCAGACCCGCGACGACTGCAGCACGCGGACGACCCCGGAGCAGACCGCGAGCCAGATGATCAGCTGCAAGACCGCAGCGACGAGGAGCGGCAGCACGAACGATCCGCCTTCGGCGGAGGACAGCCAGACCATCACGACGACGGTTGCGGCGATCCCTGCGCCCGAGACCGCCAGGAAGAGGGCGCGCAACGCCACTGCCTCCCGACGGTCGACGGTGTCCTCCGCTCCGGTCGGCGCTTCCTGCGGGTCGGTGGTCTGCGGCGTCACCTCGGACCACGCGGAGACGGCGCGGATGATGCGGTTCTCGGAGACCTGCAGCCCGAGCAGGATGACGACGCTCGTCAGCGCGACCGCGAACCCGATGAGGACCACGGAGCCGAAGAACGCCCCGCTCTCCCCCACCCAGAACGGACCGAGGACGGTCACGGTCGCGACGGCGAGGGTGGCGGCCACGACGAGTGCTACGGACGAGACGAGCCCGAGCGCCAAGCGGGCCGGGCGACCGTACTCCAGGAGCAGGACCTCCAGCGCGACATCGCCGACCTCAGGCTGTCGCTGTCCACGCTCGGTGGCATTGATCCACGCTCTCGCCTCAGCTCGGAGCAGGAAGGCGTTCCAGGCTGCCGCCGTGGATGACGCGGCCGAGGGCTTCGAGAGCGCTCGCCTCCGTTCAGGCTGCGGGGGTTGCTCGAGGGGCATGCGACGACCTTACGCTGACGGCGGGGCCGGCGAGATGGGCCCGACCTGATGCGGTGCGTGTCATCTCACTGCGCATCGATGAAGGTGCGGAGCGCCTCGACCCACTGCTCATGCGCGTCAAGGTGCGCATCATGCGATGCACCGCTGAGATCGACGCGACGTGCGCGCCTGCCCCGGCCTGCGAACGCCGCCTTCTTATCCTCGGTGAACATTCCTCCGTCTGCATAGACCACGAGGGTTGGCACGTCGATGCTCTCCCACTCGCGCCAGCGAGGCTCCCCGACCGCCTCGATCGTCGTCTGCATGACGTCTGCATCGAATCGTGGGACCAACCCGTCGACTGTCTCCTCCAGATCCTCGACCCAGGCACGTTCGAGCGGCCCGTCACCAAGCTCCGCCGCCGCGTCCGATCGACTTGCGAACGGGACGTTCCACGACCGGAAGAAACCGCCGAGGGCTCGGTGATCCTCCACCGTGCCGCTGCCCTGGTCCCCTTCGAGCATGACCAGCGCGCGAACGATGTCTGGCCTGTCGGCAGCCAGGAGCATCGCGGTATGCGCGCCCATCGACTGCCCGATGACGATCACCGGTTCTGATGTCTCGGCTTCGATCACCCGTGCGACATCCGAGACGTACGCCGCTCGAGAGGTGTCCATCGGCCGCCTCGTACTCTCTCCGTGGCCACGCTGGTCGATGAGGACGACCGATCGTCCGGCAAGCGCTCGAGCCGTTGGAAGGAACTCCCGACTGCTCCCGGCGAGTCCGTGGAGGATGACCGACGCCGGCTCGGAACCCTCGAACACGGTGTACGAGATCGTGACCCCGTCGTCGACGATCAGCTGCTTCCGTGTCGAGACCATCAGTCCAGCCTAGGAGGCGTTCGTGCGCAACCAGGCCGGGAGCGGCCACCGCTAGCCTTACGTCATGCAACTCAGGGGTGTGGGCGCATGACGATCGACGATCTTCTCGCGGAATCAGACGGCGGATGGTCTCGTAAACCACGGACCGTGCGTCAAATGCTGGGAACGCTCGGGGTGGCCATCGGTTGTATGGCCGGCTTCGTCGTCCTCGTCGTCGCGCTACTGGGGTCGTTTCAAGGCAGCTACAGCTCGTTCCTCGAAGGTGACGTGTCCGTCTGCGGCTACGCAGGCGTGGATTCGGTCTGCCAGCAGGAGCTGCGGGAGCAGGTGCGCACCACGATGCACATTCCGCTCGCCAAGGACGTCCGCGTCGAGAAGCTGCGTCGCTACGGGTTCCCCGATCCGATCTATCAGGCCCGGTTGTCGTTCCCGAGCGCCGCCGATGCGAGGGCCGCCGGTCACACCGTGCTGGAGGTGCTACCGAGCGGCGCGGCCATCGTCATCGTCGAGGCGAACGGCTGACTCCCGACCCATCCTCGCTCACCTGCCGGCGGCGCCGCCGTCACCGGGCCGCGAGCATCCGGTCGGCGGTGCGCAGCGACAACGCCATCTGTGCAAGACCCGGGTTCGCGGAGAGCGCGCTCGGGAACGTGGAGTTGTCACAGATCCACAGGTTGTCGATGTCGTGCGATCGCCCATCCCCGTCAACCACGCCGTCACTCGGATCGTCGCTCATCCGGCACGTGCCGAGCGTGTGCGCCGTGCGCGCGAGCACCCTGGTGCTCCGCGCACCGGCTGCCGTGAGGATGTCCGTCATCGTGCGGATGGCGTGGCGGTCGATGGCCTGCTCGTTGTCACCGGGCGAGAACGAGACGGTCGCACGCGGCAGACCCCATTCGTCCTCCTCCGACGAGAGCTCGAGCCGGTTACCGTCGGCGGGCAGACACTCGGCGTTCATCCCGATGCCGGCGTTGTACCGGGACGCGTCGAGCTCGTCGACCAGCTCGGTGCCCCAGAGCCCGCCGCCGCGCACGAGGGTCGTCGCGTAGTTGAACGGCATGACGCCGAGGCTCTGCAACAGATACCCTCCGGCGAAGTCAGCACCTTCGGGGCGGACGAAGTCCTCGGTGATGAGCGCCGACGGGTAGCCGCGGTAGCCGCGGATCTGCTCGTCGAACCGTCCCCACACCTGCACCGCCCCGTGGGCCAGGAAGTTCCGACCCACCTGACCGCTGGCGTTCGCGAGGCCGTTGTGCAGCAGGAGCCGAGGGGTCTCCACCCCGCCGCCCGCCAACACGAGCACCTCGCAGCGCTGCCGCTTGTCGACACCGTCCTGGCGATAGACGACGCCCGTCACCCGACCGCGGGCGTCCCGCTCGATGGTGTGCACGACGGCGTCCGGTCGGATCTCCGCCCCCGCCGCGACCGCAGCCGGCAGGTAGGTGATGGCCGTCGTCGCCTTCGCACCGTGGCGCTCGCCCTGGTGGATCGAGCCGACGTTCGTCGTGGCACGCCGCAGGCCATGGTGAGGCTGATCGCGGTCGCGGGTGATGATCGCGGCGGGTGCGTCGGTCGCTCGGATGCCGAGCGACTCCGCGCCCTTCGCCATGAGGTCGGCAGGCGCGTTACGCTTCGGCGGCGCGTACAGATAGGTCCGCGACGGGTCCCACGGATACGGCGTCGGCCCGGAGACACCGATGGTCGCCTCGACCTCTTCGACGTAGCGCGTGAACTCCGCGTGATCGACGGGCCAGTCGCGTCCGAAACCGGTCTCGCTGCGCAGACGCAGGTCACGGGCGTCCGGCCGGGGCGTGAACGCGCCCCAGTGCACGGTGCCACCGCCGACGCCGAACCCGCTGTTGTTCGGGCCGAACGCCGTCGGAGCGTCTCCACCGCTGAACCGGCTGGACATCCAGTTGATCGTCGTCGCGTCGACCTCGTCCGGGGTGGACTCGGCAGGGTCGTGATTCGGCCCCGCTTCGAGGGCGACGACGCGGAGTCCCGCTGCAGCGAGTCGCGCGAGCAGTGGTGCGCCACCCGCACCGGTACCGACCACCACGACGTCGACGCTGTCGTCGAGGTCGTAGGTCTTCATGGTGTCCAGGTTCACGCTGCGTCCTCCTGCTGCTGTGCGGGCGCGACGCCGAGTTCGGCGGGCTCCCAATCGTCTCTGGTGCCGGCACCCAACTCGCGGTAGCCGGCGAAGTCGACGTCTTCAGCGCCGGTCGCGAACCCGTCGTAGCCGACGCGGGCCAGCGACGCGGGATGGATGAGCCACTCCCGCGTGACGTCCACGCGCAGGTCCTCGAACCAGCGCCGCAGATCGTCTCCGTCGATGGCGCCCCCGGGGACGCCCTGGCCGTCGATCACGGCACGGATCACGGCATCCTGGTCATCGGCCGAGTCCGGCCACGCGGTTCGGAGATCATCCAATCCGGCGCGGTAGGCCTCGTCGTCCGTGAGCCCTCCGACCGGCCGCCATCCGTCGCCACCACCTGCTGCGAGGTCGGCGTCGACCCGGGCGGCGAGATCGATCCGCCCCTCGGTCGCCTGGGGAACCAGGCGATCGGCGACGGAACGGAGCAGGTCCAGCTGTTCCACGCTCAGGACGCGGGGCCGATACTCGGGGTCATCCGGCAGGGCGCGTCGTGCCAGCGCGCTGCGCACCCGCGGCGTGGTCCGCAGGGACGCGATGACGAGCCCCCACTCGGCTGGGACGATGGCGCTGTGTGCGACGATCTCGTCCCAGAACTCGGTGAGCGCGCGCGCGACCGTGACCGGACGCTCGTACGAGAGCAGATGTCCGGCTCCTGCGAGCGACACGAATCGTGCACGGGGGTAGACGTCCGAGAGCATCTCGGGCTGCACTGCGGCTCCGAGCGCCTCGTCCTGATCTCCGGCGAGCACGATGCACGGGAGGTCGAGCTTGCCGACGGAGGACGCGATGTCCTCCTCGCTGCCCTGCTCGAGCCAGCGGCGCCACGCGACGGGCGACATGGCCTGCACGGACGCCACGGCGGCGGCCTGCAGCTCGGTCGGCAGAGGTGCACCCACGTTGTCGTCGACGAAGGTCTGCGCGTCCGCCTCGGCGATGGGCCCGTCCTCGATCCAGCTGAGCATCTGGTGGCGCTTGGCGTCAGGCATCGGCTCGGGCGTGGGCGGTGACGGTGCCAGGAGCACGACGCCGAGGAGCCCGAACACGGGGACGTCGCCGTCGCGGACCCGGGCGGCGATCCCGGCGGCGACCTTGCCACCCATGCTGTGCGCACACAGCATCCAGGGTCCGCCGTCGGCCTGCTCCGCGATCACGGCGAGGGCAGCGTCGACCTGCGAGTCGACCGAGCCGTCCGGTGCGTCGGCCGTGTCGCCCTGTCCGGGCAGCTCGACGGCGATCATCCGGAACCGAGCGTCGAGCTCGCGAGCCACTGGTGCGACCGCGGCGGCGTCGAGCCCGAGCCCGGGAAGGAAGAAGACCGTGCACGCAGCCGCGGTCACGGGGTGACCATGCCGCCGTTGACGTTCAGCGTCGCCCCGGAGACGTAGCCGGACTCCGCCGAGGCGAGGTAGACGTACGCCGGCGCGAGTTCAGCCGGCTGCCCGGCACGCTGGTAGGTGTTCTCGTCGTCGAAGTGCTCCATCTGCTCGTCGGAGACGCCGTCGGAGACCTGCAACGCGGTCCACACGGGGCCGGGGGCGACGACGTTCACGCGGATCCCCCGGGAGGCGAGCTGCAGCGCGAGCCCCTTGGAGAGGTTGTTGATCGCGGCCTTCGTAGCCGCGTAGTCGAGCCGGTCGGGTGACGGCTTGTACGCCTCGAGCGATGCCGTGTTCACGATGCTCGCGCCCTCGCCGAGGTGGGCGAGTGCCGCCTTGGTGATCCAGAAGTTCGCGAAGACGTTCGTGCGGAACGTCTCCTCGAACTGCTCGTCGCTGAGGTCCTCCACCCGGTCGACGGCGATCTGCTTGCCGGCGTTGTTGACCAAGATGTCGAGGCCGCCGAGGAACTCGGCTGCCTCCGCCACGAGCCGACGGCACTGGTCGGCGTGTGAGATGTCGGCGACGATCGCCTTGCCCCGGCGCCCGGCGTCGGCGATGAGCGAGAGGACGTGCTCGGCGTCCTCCTCCTCACCCGGCAGGTGGGCGATGACCACGTCCGCGCCTTCGCGGGCGAACGCGATCGCCGTGGCGGCACCGATACCGGAGTCGCCGCCCGTGATGAGCGCCTTGCGACCCGTGAGGCGTCCACTCCCCCGGTAGCTCGCCTCTCCGAGGTCGGGCACGGGGTTCATCTTGGCCTGCACGCCGGGCTCCGACTGATGCTGCAGCGGGGGCTCGACCCGGTCGTACTGGGTCACGGGGTTGGTCAGTTCGTACTGGTCGCGCGGAGACATGACGACCACGCTAAACGAGACCTCGGCCGGAACCGGTGGGGTTGCACTCAGCGCGTCCGGTGGTGCAGTGGTTCGACGGAGGGCCTGCGTTCGGGCCGCGTGATCCTTGCGCGGAGCACGTCGTCGCCGATCGGGTCAGCAGAACGACGAGGGTCCACCCCAGCCGCCGACCCAGGCCGCCACCCGGGGATCAGGCCGGAGCTGCCGGACGCCGTCGGCGACGAGCTGCTGCGTCTCGAAGGCGGCGGATGTGGCCCAACGTTCCTCACGCCGCCTGGCCCGCCGGGATCGCACGCGGCCGAGCGACGCGCCGTCCGGGTCGACGAGCTCGACGGTGCCCACGTCTCCGGTGCCGAGGCGGTCGACGAGACCGACGATCCACGTCGGGTCGAGGATCACGATCGGGCGGTCGAACTCCCACGTCACGCGGGCATCGACTCCGGCTGCTCCACTGAGGACGCGCGGGTCTTCCCCGAGCTCCTCAGCTCCGCCGTCCTCGAGGACCAATCGAGCCTGCGGGAAGGCTGCGAAGAGCGAGTCCGCCGCGACGAACCGAGCGGCCGCCGTGTGGTCGCCCCGCAGCCGCACGACGAGATCGACCGCGGCCGACCACAGCGCCCGCGGCGCGGACCCCGACACGGGGATCGACGAGAAGAGCCGCATGGTCTGCGCGTTCGCGCGGTCCATGCCTGAGCCGTCCCGCTCCGCCCACTCGGGGCCGTCGTGCCAAGCCACCGCGGCCGGGACATGGGCGAAGACCGCTCCCGCCTGCCACATGCGGTGCGCCCACTCCCAGTCCTCCCCGCCGTACGAGGTGAACGACTCGTCGAATCCGCCGACCTCGTCGAACATGCTCCGCGAGCAGGCGATGACCGCGCCGATCATGAACCGATAGGACCTATCGTCCGCGTTGCGCAGATCCCGACTGCGCGCGTACGCCTCGGCGAGCCATGCCGGTTCGGCGAGCTCACGGCCGGCGGCCGCCTCGACGACAGGAGCCTCCAGGGCGACCCCGGTGAAGTCGGCATGGCGACGCCGCCCCACCGTGACCGCCTCGGGCAGCAGGGCGGGCAGCCGCGTGAGCGCGCGCACGTAGCCCGGCTCGGGGACCGTGTCGGCATCGAGGAAGCACAACACCTCGCCACTGCTCGCCCGCACGCCCAGATTGCGGACGGCGGCGAGCCGGAACCCCTGGTCCTCCTGCCGGACGAGGATCACGTCGTCCGGAACCGACACGTCACCAGGGGAACCGTCGTCGGCGACGATCACCTCCAGGAGGTGACGCGGGTAGTCCTGCGCGGCGAGGGCGTGCAGGGTCCGGAGCAGCTCACCGGGCTGGTCGTAGTGCGCGACGATCACCGAGACGCGCGGCAGCGGATCAGGCTGGACGTCGTCGAGCGTGTCCCACCGGTTGCCGACGACCCACGGCTGCGCACTCCCGTTCACGCGTTGCGCCACACGGAGAGCAGGGCCGCGAGCCGGTCGACGGCGACGACGACGAACTCGGGGTGGGACGCGTACCAATCGGTGTGGGCGGCGCGCACCTCGGCGTCGTCGACCTCGACGCCCTCGATGATCCAGTGGTCGCGGGGCTCGTCCGTCAGGGACCAGGCGTCGACGACCTCGGGTGCGATGGGCGCGCGCACCGCGTTGAGCAGGGGGCGTCCGGGGTCGGTGACGCCGCCTGGCGCCCCCAGGGCCTCGAGGATGCGGGCGCCGAGCGGCAGCCAGATCGCGTTCCCCGGGTGATTGACGGTGCGCGCGTGGTCGGCGGTGACCGCGTCGAAGAGGTCGGACACCGGCACGTCGGTCGCGGCCTCGCGTCGCCGCAGTTCCTCGACGGAGACTCGGCCGATCGCGCGCACGGCGTCCGGCTGGAGGGCAGGCACGACGGGGATGCCTGCGGCGGCCGCGAGCGTCCGGACGTCGTGGTACGCCACGAGCGGCGGGTTCTCCTCGACGCCGGGGACCCGGACGGCGGCCTGGAACGGATGCAACCCACCGAACCGCACCGGAGTCACCGTCAGCACGCTCGCGCTCGTGGCGGCGGCGACCTGTCGTGTGCCGAGCGGCAGTCCGTGGTAGTCGTCCCGCACGGGTTGCGACACCACGGTGTGCGCCGCCCCCACCACCTCGTGCAGCCGCTCCGCGTCCTCGGCGGTCATCTCGTGCACGGCCGGAACGCGCACGAACCGGCGGTCCGGCGCATCCATCACGGTGCGCAGGGATTCAGCCTGGCAGTTGCCGAGCACCACCCCGAACTCCGTCGGCAACGGTGCGAGGCCGTAGAACTCCGCGTAGTGCCTGCGGCGTGCCTCCACCGGCGACCCGGCGGGCGCAGCGGTCGTGCCCGGTTCGAGGGTGTGGCTCATGCGTCGACGCTATACCGTCGTCGCGCCTACCATCGATCTCGCGCATCGGGTTGACGACAGGCGTTCACCCTGCAGTGTGAGAAGGAATCAGGCATGAACACACCACGGAACTTTCGGAACGCCCTGGTCGCCATGGGGGTCGCCGCGCTCGCGGTCCCCTTACTCGTCTCATCCCCCTCCGCCACCACCGCGGGTCTCCTGATCGAGGGATACCTCATGACCGGATCAGGGGCGCAGTACATCGCCCCGAGTGCCTCGGCACTCTCGCTCGTCGGCATCGACGGCGTCAACCTGACCTCGACCGGCGCAGCGGTCACGGCGACACCGCCGGAGGCCGCGGGTATGGTCACCGCGGCGAAGAGCAAGGGTCTCAAGACCGAGCTGCTGTTCGGCAACTTCGACGCGTCGATCGGCGACTTCTCCCCGGCCATCGCCACGAAGCTCCTCAGCAGCACGGTGAACCGGAAGGCCGTCGTCACCTCGCTCGTCTCCAAGGTCGCGCAGGGCGGGTTCAACGGAGTGCAGATCGACCTCGAGTCACTGAACAGCTCCCACAAGGCCGGTCTCACGAAGTTCCTCGCCGAACTGCGCGCCGCACTGCCGTCAGCGTCGACCATCTCGATCGCGCTCATGGCCACCGACACCGCCGCGGGCTACGCCGACGAGGGGTACGACATGAGTGCGCTGAACGCCTCCGTGGGGCGGTTCGTGCTGATGGCCTACGACCAGCACGGACCGACCTGGACCGATGCGGGCCCCGTCGGCGGCACGCCCTGGGTCAAGAGCGTGCTGACGGCATTCATCGCGACCGGTGTCCCGAAGAGCAAGATCGACCTCGGTGTCGCCGAATACGCGTACACCTGGCCGGGTGACGGGACCGACGGCGTGCAGCTGACCGTCGCCGAGGCGAGAGCGAAAGCAGGCAATCGTGCGACGTGGGACGCGACGCAGCAGGAGTGGACGGCGACACTCGCGGACGGCACGGTCATCTGGTGGTCCGACGCCAAGACCCTCGGTCTCCGGAAGACCTACGCCACCCGACAGGGTGTGCACGGCCTCGCCGTGTGGGAGCTGAGTCTCGGTGATCCGATCAGCTGAGTCGCGCCAGCCTCGAGCCCGTCGAACGCCGCGTCGGAATCGGATCAGGCGGTGGGTGGGCGGATCCAGGCAGTGACGGCCCGCGAATGGCTCGGTTTCTCCGGGGCCGGCCAGACCGACGGAGACGGTCGGTCTGCTCAGAGCGCCTGAAGCCGCACCCGTCTTCGGATCAGATGAGCTCCGCCGTCCGACTGCGCGCGGCGTAGACGGCGGGGGTCACGGAGAACCGGGTGCGGAACGCCCCGATGAAGCTGCTCACCGACTCGTAACCGACCGCGGGTGCGACCTCCTGCACGGCGACACCCCGACCGAGCATTCCCGCCGCTGCATGCAGGCGCACGCGGACCCGCCACTCACGGAAGGTGCATCCCGTGCCGTCCACGAACGCCCGGCCGATCGTCTTCGAGCTGACGCCCGCCGCCGAGGCCCAATCGTCGAGCCCACGCGGGTCGGCGGGGTCGGCCATCAGGGCCGACGCGATGGCACGCGCGCGCGGTTCACGGGGCATGGCCAACGCCTCATCGTCGCGAGCCGCCGCCGACAGCAGGTCGATCAGGAGCGACCAGCATCGCCATCGCCGGCGCCCGGCCGGGTCGGCGTCGAGCAGGTGCGCCAGCAGCGCTCCCGAGAGGTCGTCGACCCGGACGGTCCGTGCACCGTTCCAACGGCCGCCCTGTGGGCGCAGCATCGGGTCGGCATAGACGCTGATGAGCTCTCCGGGCTCGCTGAAGCTCATCTCGTGCACCATCCCCGCGGGGATCCAGGCGAGGTGCTCTCGCCGCAGTCGCCGTCGATCGCCGAGGACCGACACCTCCATCGCGCCGGAGCTCATCCACGCGAGTTGGTCCTCGCGGTGCGAGTGCTCGTCGAACCGTGTCGTCGCATCGACCCGCGAGCGGGAAACCCGGAACTCCCCCGATGTCCCTTCGGCGTCATCCAGTGGGCCGAGGAGCCTGATCCCGCCGTCCGAGTGGTCACGACCAGACATCCAGCTGTCTCCATTCGACAAGTCCTGTCCACTCAGCGCGATAGCGCGAAGCGATTAGGCAAGGCTAACCTGACTGGCGTCATCCCGCCAGCCGAACCATTGAAGGACCCCATGATCGTTCCGAAGCACCACCGCGCCCCGAGCGCGAGGACCGCTCGCCTGCTTGCCGCGGTGAGCGCACTCGCCCTCGTCGGCGTCGCGCTCTCCGCCTGCTCGAGCGCCTCCTCGACGACCGCCGAGAACCCGAACTACACGACCGAGCCGAGCGACTCGTTCCCGGTGACGATCGAGCATGAGTACGGCGAGACGGTCATCCCCTCGGAGCCGCAGCGGATCGTCGTGGTCGGACTGACCGAGCAGGACATCCTCCTCGAACTCGGTGTCACACCGATCGCGACGACGGAATGGTACGGCGAGCAGCCCTATGCGGTGTGGCCGTGGGCGACGGACCTCCTGGGCGATGCCGAGCCGACCGTCCTCACCACGACCGACGGGTTCGAGTACGAGAAGATCGCGTCGCTGCGGCCCGACCTGATCATCGGGACGAACGCCGGTATGACCGAGGAGAACTACGGGAAGCTCGCGGAGATCGCGCCGACCGTGACCAACGAGGAGGGCGCCGGGCTCTACTTCGCGGATTGGCGGGACCAGACCAGGATGGTCGCCCAGGCCGTGGGGCGCTCAGCGGAGGGCGAAGCGCTCATCACGGGCGTCGACGAGGCCTACGCCGCGGCGGCTGCAGCGCACCCGGAGTTCGCGGGCCTCACGGCGACCTTCTCGCAGGGTGGGCCGTGGGACGGCAACCTGTGGGTCTACCCCGACGGCCTCAACACCGACTTCCTGACGGATCTCGGGTTCACGATCACGCCCGGGCTGCAGCAGTACGTCCCGAGCGAGGGCGGACAGGCTCAGATCGCCGCCGAGAACGTCGGTGTCATCGACGCTGACGTGATCGTCTTCGCGACGGAGTCCACGAATTCCGTTCAGGAGGTGCTGGGCTTCGGCACCACCTCGAGTCTGGACGCCGTGACCGGCGGACACGCGGTCTTCACCGACGGCGAGCTCGCCGGTGCGATCTACTTCCTCACCCCGCTCAGCCAGAAGTACGTCCTCGAGCAGCTGGTGCCGCGCCTGGTCGACGCCGTCGCCGGCACAGCTCCGCAGAGCGTCGACGGCTGACCCGTCGGTGACCTCGCGCACCCCTCGCGGGCGCCGTTCGCTGGGGCTCGGGATCGCGGTCGCGGCACTCGTGACCGCGATCCTGCTCAGCATCCTCGTGGGGTCCCACCCCGTGGGCCCGACCGACGTCTGGCGGGCACTCACGAGGCCCGATGGCTCCGTCACCGATCTGGTCGTCCTCGATCTGCGGATCCCCCGCACCGTGGCCGGACTCGTCGTCGGTGTCGGGCTCGGCGTCTCGGGCGCACTCATCCAGGGCCTCACCCGAAACCCCCTCGGTGATCCGGGGATCCTCGGTGTGGACGCGGGCGCGGCGCTCTTCGTCGCGATCGGTGTCCTGCTCGGCGCGCGCACGCCCGTGCAGTACCTGCCGTTCGCGTTCCTGGGAGCCCTGGTCGTGACAGCACTCGTCTACGTGATCGGCTCGGCAGGACGTGGTGGTGCGGATCCGGTCCGGCTGACCCTCGCCGGCGTCGCCCTCGCTGCGGTGCTCAGCGGCATCACGACCGCGATGATGCTCCTCGACCCGGTCACGTTCAGGCAGCTCCGCGGGTGGAACGCCGGGTCCTTCGTCGAGCGGGGCCTCGACGTCATCATGCCCGCACTCCCCTTCGTCCTCGCGGGCGTCGTCATCGCGCTGTTCAGTGCTCGATCGCTGAACGCCCTCGCGCTGGGCGACGATCTCGCCTCCTCACTCGGCACCCGCCTCGCGACCACCCGTGTGCTCGCCGTCGTCGCGATCACCCTGCTGGCGGGAGGGGCGACCGCGATCGCCGGACCGGTCGGCTTCGTGGGGCTCATGGTGCCGCACATCGCGCGGTGGATCGTCGGTCCCGACCAGCGGTGGATCGTGGCGTACTCGATCCTGATCGCGCCGGCTGTGCTGCTCACCTCTGACGTGATCGGTCGCGTGATCCTCTGGCCGAGTGACGTCCCTGTCGGGATCGTCACGGCGTTCATCGGTGCGCCCGTGTTGATCCACCTCGTGCGGCGCGCGAAGGCGAGCGCACTGTGAGTGGGGCCGAGGCCGGACCGCGCACGGTCGTGTGGCGGAGGCGATCGCTCTCCGTCCGCGTCCGGCTGCGCACGATCGTCGTGTGCGGGGTGCTCGGTGTGGTCGCACTCGCGTTGGTGTTGCTCGCGCTGTGTCTCGGCGACCTGCCGCTCTCGGTCGGTGAGGTCGCATCGGCGTTCCTCGGCGGGCCAGGCGGTCTGGTGCAGACGGTGGTGCTCGAGTGGCGCCTCCCGCGAGTCCTCGCCGCGCTGCTCTTCGGCGCCGCCCTCGGACTCTCCGGCGCGATCTTCCAGTCCCTCACCCGGAACCCGCTCGCGAGCCCCGACATCATCGGGCTCACCGCGGGATCGTACGCGGGCGGTCTCATCGTGATCATCGTGATCGGTGCGGGCGCCGGCTCGGCCGCTGTCGCGGGCGGTGCCGTCGGTGGCGGGCTGATCGCCACGGCGCTGGTCTCCCTCCTCAGCTACCGTCGAGGCATCCAGGGCTTCCGCCTCATCGTCGTGGGCATCGGCGTCTCGGCCATGCTCGAGGCGCTCAGTTCCTACCTCGTGCTGCGCGCGAAGCTCGAGGTCGCGATGCTCGCCACGGTCTGGGGCGCAGGCTCGCTGAACGCCGTCGGATGGGCCCAGCTGCTCCCGGCCGCCGTCGTCATCCTGGCCGTCACCATCGTCCTCGGGCCACTCGGCGGCTCGCTCCGCCAACTCGAGCTCGGCGACGACGCGGCGAAGGCGCTGGGATCGCGGGTCGAACCCTCACGGCTCGGTCTCGTAGCGTGCGCCGTCGCGCTCACGGCCGTCGTCACGGGCGCAGCCGGACCCATCGCGTTCGTCGCCCTCGCCGCCCCGCAGATCGCGCAGCGGATCACCCGCACCGCCGGCATCGCGCTGGTGCCGTCCGCCCTGCTCGGGGCCCTCGTGTTGCTGGCATCCGATGTCGTCGCGCAGCACCTGCTGCCGACGTCGCTCCCGGTGGGGGTCGTCACCGTGATCGTGGGTGGCGGCTACCTCGTCTGGCTCCTCGTCCACGAGATCCGCAGACGCTCGTGACCGTTCTGTCGTGAGGACCGGGGATTCCCCCTCACCGCATCGATCGGCGGCCCTCTAGCCTGATGCCGAAGAGCCGAAGCAGACGACGCGACGGCGGAAACGAGACACGATGTCGCTCCCTCCCGCTCCCGATCCCACCAGGACCGCCAAGCGCTTCATCCTCGCCGTCTTCAGCTTCGTCGGGCTGATGGCGTCCGGTGTCGGGGTGGTCTCGTGCTCGATCGGGCTCGCCGACACCGGTCACCCCGCCATGATCGTCGGGCTCGCCGGAAGCGTACTCGGCATCGCCGCCGCCTTCGTCGTGATGTGGACGGCCCTGCGCTCCGAACGCTGATCACGCCAGGCACCTCGGCTGGTCTCCTGGAAACCCCGGGTCCGTCGGACGGCGGTCGCCCGGACCGACGGTGCCGCCGGAACGTTCAGGTCGGGAACGGGGAGGCTGATACGCTCTCGCAGGTCTGCGTTCGCGTCGCCACCCGGATCGTGACCGGGCTCCCGAGGCGTCGTCACGCGCGCAGCAGGGCGTGAGGAATCGCAATGAGCATGGAAAGCGCGGCTTGGAGCTCGCTGTACAAGATCTCGAGCGCCAAGGACGGCAAGCACGGGATCTCCCGCGCGTCCGTGCGTCGGATCATGACCTTCGCGGTGCCCTACCGCGCCAAGCTGCTGGTCTTCATCGCGCTCTCCGTCGCCGGAGCGTTCCTCGCGGTGGCGACGCCGGTCCTCGCCGGGCAGGTGGTCGATGTCATCGTCGCCCGGGGCGAGGTGGCCACGATCATCCGGCTCGCGGTCGTCATCGCCCTCGTGGCCGTGGCCGACGCCGCCGTGTCGCTGCTGACGCGATGGTACTCGGCGCGGATCGGCGAGGGGGTGATCCTCGACCTCCGCACAGCCGTGTTCAACCACGTCCAGAAGATGCCGATCGCCTTCTTCACCCGGACCCGGACGGGCGCCCTCGTGAGTCGCCTCAACAACGACGTGATCGGCGCGCAGCAGGCCTTCAGCGGCACCCTGTCCGGCGTGATCACGAACCTCGTCGCCCTGATCCTCACCCTGATCGTCATGCTCAGCACCTCCTGGCTCGTGACGGTCCTCGCGGTGGTGATGCTCCCCGTCTTCCTGGTACCCGCGCGCCGTATGGGTGGCCGCCTCGCAGCGCTGCGTCGCGAAGCCGCCGACCACAACTCGGCCATGAGCACGCAGATGACCGAGCGCTTCTCGGCTCCCGGCGCCACGCTCGTCAAGCTGTTCGGCCGCCCGGACCAGGAGGCCGAGGAGTTCCGTGTCCGCGCCGCCCGCGTCCGCGACATCGGTGTCCGGACGGCGATGCTGCAGTTCGTCTTCTTCACCGCGCTGATGCTCGTCTCCGCCCTCGCGCTCGCCCTCGTCTACGGCCTCGGCGGCTCCCTCGCCCTCGCCGGGCAGCTGGACACCGGTGAGGTGGTCACCCTGGCGCTCCTGCTGACCCGCCTCTACGCACCGCTGACCGGCCTCGCGAACGCCCGGGTGGAGATCATGAGCGCGGTGGTCAGCTTCGAGCGCGTCTTCGAGGTGCTCGACCTCGAACCGCTCATCCAGGAGAAGCCCGACGCCGTCACCGTCTCCGAGGGTCCGGTGTCAGTGGAGTTCGACGACGTCCGCTTCGCCTACCCCTCCGCGGACAAGGTGTCCCTCGCCTCCCTTGAGGAGGTCTCCACGCTGGACACCCGCGGCGGCGAAGAGGTGCTGCACGGTGTCTCCTTCCGGATCGAGCCGGGCCAGACCGTCGCCCTCGTCGGGACGTCCGGAGCAGGCAAGTCCACGATCGCGCAACTCCTCTCGCGGCTGTATGACGTCGACGAGGGCGCCGTGCGCCTCGCCGGGACGGACGTCCGCGACATCGCCTTCGCCTCCATGCGGCACACCCTGGGCATGGTGACGCAGGACGGCCACCTGTTCCATGAGACCATCCGCTCCAACCTGCGACTCGCGCGTCCGGAGGCGTCCGAGGACGAGGTGTGGGACGCCGTCCGCCGCGCGCGGCTCGAGCCGCTCATCCGATCCCTGCCGGACCAGCTGGACACCATGGTGGGCGAGCGTGGCTACCGACTCTCCGGTGGTGAACGCCAACGGATGACCATCGCACGACTGCTCCTCGCCCAGCCGCGCGTCGTCATCCTCGATGAGGCGACAGCGGCACTGGACTCGACCTCCGAGGCCGCCGTGCAGGCGGCGCTCAGCGAGGCGCTCGAGGGCCGGACGGCGATGGTCATCGCGCACCGGCTCTCCACCATCCGCAGTGCGGACCTGATCCTCGTGGTCGAGGAAGGGTCGATCGTGGAGCGGGGCACGCACGAGGAGCTGCTCGCTGCCGGTGGGCGGTACGAAGAGTTGCACCGGACGCAGTTCGCCGTCCAGAAGAACCTGGCAGCGGCGGAGGAGACACCGAGCGAGACCTGACCGCGGTCGCCCCGTCGCAGCCTCCGGGCCGATGGGTTACCGGAGACGCTTGCGCAGGAGCAAGGCGGCGCCGCCCGCGAGCAGGCCGGCGGCGACGACGCCAGCCCCGCCGAGCTGCCAGCCCGTCAGCGCCAGGTCTCCGTCAGCGGAGGGTCGCGCTGTGGCCGAGGGGCGCGGTGTCGCGATCGCCCCTGCTCCAGGACCTCCCGAGGGTGGGGCCGCGGTCGGCGTGACCGTCGGAGGAACCGGCTCGACCTGAGCGCCGGGCACCGACCAGGTTCCCGCGGCGAACGTGACGGGCAGGGTCGCCGCCGTGACCACTGACGACGGGATGCCCGACTCGAGGACGAGGCACTCGAGCGCGAGGGTCGCGTCGCCCTGTTCGACGCCGCCGTCCACGACCTCCTGGAACGAGATGGCCATCGGCACCTCGACCGGCTGCCCGGCGGCCACCGTGACGGTCGGAGACGTGACGACGGTGACCCCTCCCGCCATCACGGAGAGTCGGGCGGCGTCGTCCGCATCGGCTGGGCAGCCCGCGGCGAGCACCGCGGAGCCGAACGACGGGACGGCGCGCGCGTCACCTGAGGTGACCGCGGCGCCGGCGGTGCCGCGCAGCGTGAGCGGAGCCGGCGCCGAGGCGGCGACGGCAGCACCGGCGCCGGCGAGGCAGAGCACCGCACTGGCACTGAGAGCTGCCGTGACGAGCAGGGCGCGGCCTACGGCACGGAACGGAGAACGGTGGATGACGGGGGCAGTGGAAGACATCGGGACCTTTGGTGGGTGCGGTGGGCCTCCGGGACGGGGATACCCGGCGACGCCAGGACTCTTGCCGACGCAGATGAATGGGTCGTGTACGCCGGGCCTCACCCACGGCACCGGCCGTTGGGCCGAGGTTCACCTCCGCTGCCTACGATCGGCGCGTCCGTCCGATGAAAGTGATGCCATGCCCTTCGATCCCCGCCCCGAGCAGCCCGCGCCAACCGGTGGCTCATCCTCCGTGCCCGAGGTGAAGCGGGGCGCATCGGCCCGGCCCGGCCTCTCCCGCCGGTCCTTCCTGGGGGTTTCCGTCGCTGCGACGGTCGCAGTGGGAGCGACCGCCCAGGGGCTCGGGAGCGCGGCTTCTGCCCAGGCCGCGCCGCTGCCGTCGGCGTCGGCAGTCGTCGACCCGGACGCGCTCTCCTGGCTGGTGTTCGACCACCACGTGCACTCGGTCTACTCGCACGACGCCAAGTACCCGATGACGACGATCCTCGACCAGGCGCAGCGCTTCGCGGTCGACGCGATCGCCTTCACGGAACACAGCAACAAGGGACACGCCAACGTCGGCGGGGTGTTCAACGCGGCCCGCGAGATCGACACCGCCCGGGCGGCGCGCCCCGACATACTCGTGCTCCAGGGCCTCGAGTGGTACATCCCGGGAGCCGAGCACGCGACCGTGCTGATCGCGCCCGGGCCCCAGACGACCCTCGTCCTGCGCCGCTTCGAGCTCGACCACGACGGCAAGCTCAACGGATGGGAGAAACCGCGCCCCGGCACCGAAGACGCAGCCGAGTGGCTCGTGCACGCGACCGACGGGATCGCCTGGCTCGGCGCCCAGAAGCGTGCAGGCGTCATCGACGACGTGATCGTCCTGGCGAACCACCCGAGCCGCCTCGGCATCGACTCGCCCGGCGAGCTCCGTGCCTGGCAGGACGCCGACCCAGAGGTGTTCGTCGGCATGGAGGGCGCTCCCGGCGCCCAGGCCGGAGCGATCGCCGCGAACGCGACCGAACGCTCGCGGCGCGGCGAGTACGAGAACACCGCCAGCGAATTCTCGTTCCCCGGCTACCCCGCGGAGGCCTATCTGACGCACGGTGGCTTCGACTGGACGACGGCCGTCGTCGGCGGGATGTGGGACTCGCTGCTGAGCGAGGGACGGCGCTGGTGGATCACCACGAACAGCGATCTGCACCTCAAGGAGTCCGACGCGACACGCGTGGGCGACTTCCCGACCGGGCCGGGCTGGGAGGCCGGGGCGACCCTCGCGAACTTCAACCGCGCCGGCCGTCGACCCGACCCGATCGCCACGGCCACGCCCCAGAACGGCGCCGACTTCTGGCCGGGCGAGTTCAGTCGGACGCACGTCGGGGCCGTCGACCGGTCGTCCGCCTCCCTCCTCGACGCGATCCGCGCCGGCCGAGTCTGGGTCGACCACGGACACCTCGTCGCCGGACTCTCCGTCGTGCTCCGTGCCACCGACCAGCCGCAGACCGGCGTCACCCTGGGCGGGACCCTCACCGTCGCAAGCGGCACCGCCCTCGAGCTCGTGGTCGACGTCACACCCACGACGACGCCGACCTCGCGGGGCACAACACCGAGACTCGCGCACCTCGACCTGATCCGCGGGCGCGTCACCGGGCCCGTCGCCGACCGTGACGAACAGCGCGCACCCGGCACCCGAGTCGTCGAAATGCTCGACGTCACCGACCGCAGCGACTCCCCGTTCCGTGTCGTGGTGCCGCTCGAGCCGGCCACTGAGGACGGCTACGTCCGCCTTCGCGGCAGCGATGGCCAGGTGCACGGGGTCGGTCCGCTCGGCGCCGAGATCGACCCGCGGGCACCCCAGCCGTACCCGCTCTCCCCAGCTGACCCCTGGGCCGACACCTGGCTGTACACGAACCCGATCTACATCAGCGTGCGCTGAGCCCAGCGACGTCCTGTCAGCTCACGAGCCTGCCGCGCGGACGACCTCGTTCGTCGTCTGGACCACCGCGAATTCCTGGTGCAGGCTAGCCAGGGCGGCGTCGTGCAGCTCGGTCGCCGACCACCGCCGCCCACCGGGACCGAGTCGCTCGAACGTCGCCGTCGCATCGCTGACGATGGTGACGTGGAAACCGAGGTTGGCTGCCATGCGGGTTGTGGTGGACACACAGTGATCGGTCGTCAGGCCGCAGATGACCAACGATGAGATGCCGGCACGGCGCAGCTGCACCTCCAGATCAGTGCCGATGAACGCGCTGTTGACGGTCTTGACCACGATCGGCTCCCCCGCGAATTCGCGAGCCTCCGGCTTGACCTCGTAACCGGGCCCACCCAGCGAGAACAGTTGGCCCTCGCTAGCACTCTGATGTCTGACGTGGAACACCGGTCGACCGGCCAGGCGCCAGTCGCGCAGCAACATCCCGACGTTCGATTCGGCATCGTGGTTGTTGCGTTGCCCCCACTGTGGATCGTCGAATGCCTGCTGGACGTCGATCACCAGGAGCGCGGTCTTCTCCCGGGCGGTGACTGGATTGTTCATGCTTCCACTGTGCAGCGGGCCCGCTGGAGGTGCCATGTCCATCGAGCCAGAAGGCCCCCATTTCCGGACAAAGCGCCGAATGCGGCCGCTAGGCTCGCCGGCATGACCGACCAGCCGAACGTTCCCATCAGCCGTGAAGAAATCGAGGCCAAGTACAACACCAACACGCCGCGAGAACGCTACTCCAATCCATACTTGCGAACGATGGGGTTGGCGGCCGCCATTTCAGTCGGACGCACGTCGGGGCCGTCGACCGGTCGTCCGCCTCCCTCCTCGACGCGATCCGCGCCGGCCGAGTCTGGGTCGACCACGGACACCTCGTCGCCGGACTCTCCGTCGTGCTCCGTGCCACCGACCAGCCGCAGACCGGCGTCACCCTGGGCGGGACCCTCACCGTCGCAAGCGGCACCGCCCTCGAGCTCGTGGTCGACGTCACACCCACGACGACGCCGACCTCGCGGGGCACAACACCGAGACTCGCGCACCTCGACCTGATCCGCGGGCGCGTCACCGGGCCCGTCGCCGACCGTGACGAACAGCGCGCACCCGGCACCCGAGTCGTCGAAATGCTCGACGTCACCGACCGCAGCGACTCCCCGTTCCGTGTCGTGGTGCCGCTCGAGCCGGCCACTGAGGACGGCTACGTCCGCCTTCGCGGCAGCGATGGCCAGGTGCACGGGGTCGGTCCGCTCGGCGCCGAGATCGACCCGCGGGCACCCCAGCCGTACCCGCTCTCCCCAGCTGACCCCTGGGCCGACACCTGGCTGTACACGAACCCGATCTACATCAGCGTGCGCTGAGCCCGGTCGGGCCCGGTCTGTGCCAGCGGGGCTCGCCGGATCGGAAGCAGGGTTCGCCCTCGCTGACGCGATGCTCGAAGCCGTACTCAGGGTGATTGAAGACGAACCCTCCCACCTCGACCTCGTCCTGCGTCGCTCTCCGCGCGCCCGTCGGTCCATCCCTCGTGGCGCATTGCGTCGCAAGCAGGTCAGCGAGATCCGTCTCACCGACGCGGATCCGAGCCGGCACCGTCAGGTCGCGCGAGACCCAGTCGAGGTCGGCAGTCGATCCCGGTTGTAGGTCGTATCGGTGTACCCGTGCGGAAGCGGTTGTCCGTCGTCGTCGAGACTCACGAACACGATGCGGTCGATCGTGAGGATACTTCGTCGGGTGACCATGTTCCTGACCTCTGCCCGCATCGTGAGGGACGTCCGCCCGAAGGCGGTCGCGCGGAGGCCCATCTCGATCAGGTCGCCCTGCAGCGCCGAGGAGACGAAGTCGATCTCCGAGATGTACTTCGTCACGGCCCTGGGGTTGCCGAGTTGCAGGATCGCGTAGATCGCCGCCTCCTCGTCGATCCACCGCAACAGACTGCCCCCGAAGAGCGTGCCGTGTGCGTTGAGATCCTCGGGCCGCACCCAGCGCCTCGACCGGAAGGTGATGCGCTCCCCGTCGTCGACTCCGTCGGCGACGGCCGAATCCTTCGAGGTGGTCACGCGTCTCTCCTAGATCACCGGAAGGATGATGTCACGAACCAGCGCATCCAGCTGGGCATCCGCCTCAAGGAACTGACGGAGGGTCCGCCTCGTCGCACCGAAATCGTCGAACTCGTCGATCGACATGCCGTCGACGAGGTAGGCCTTCCGGAACTCCGGGACGCGTTCGAGGAGCGTGTCCACGATGTGCTGCGCGACCGGCACGTCGATACGGTGCGGGTCGACGGGGATCCGGTTCTCGTTGATGCGCAGCTGCCAGTCGAACGGTGGTGAGACGACGAGGTCGCCACCGATGAGTTCCGACCACTGCAGGTAGTTGCGGAATGCAGCGGAGAGGATCCTTGACCGGAACCCGCGCTCGGTGAAGATCCGGTAAGCCTCTTTCAGCGCGGCCACGCCCGCCCACTCGAGGTAGCCAGGATCGATGAGGATACGGTCTTTGGCAACGGACGCCTTGAGCCAGTCGTCCAGGCGCCCGCCCATGATGGTGACGACGGAGCCGAACTCCCAGTCCGGGAGCCCCTCGGCGGCCCGTCGCTCGAGACCGCGCTCGATCGCCTCGCCGACCGCGACTGCCTGGGCCACCGTGAACGACACGGTCGCATTGATGCTGACTCCGCGATAGGTCGCCTCTTCGATCGCGCGAATCCCGACGGCGGTGGCGGGTATTTTCACGATGATGTTCTCTGCCAGTGCCGAGAACCGAACGGCCTGCTCGACGAGCGCCTCAGCGTCCCGGTGCAGGCGTGGATCGGTCTGGATCGACAGACGACCGTTCCGGCCGTTGCTCTCCCGGAACGCGGGCTCGAGGAGCACGGCCGCCTGGATCGACAGCTCCTCGACCACCTTCCAGCCGAGCTCGGCCTCCCCCGCTACCGGGAACTCGGCAGCGAGTTCGGTGATCCGCGGCGCCCAGACGTCGGAGTTCTGGGCGATGACCGCAAGGGCGATGACCGGGTTGCAGGTCGCGCCGACCGCACCGAACGCGATCGACCTGGCGAGTTCGTCAGGGTCGGCGGAATCGTTCCACAGGCTCGTGGGCGTCGAGGCCGCCGCGGCTGCGAGCGGAAGCGTGCCGGCTGGGGTGAAGGTGTCGGTCATCGAAGTGCCTCCGGGAGTCGAGTTGGCGATCGCCAGAGCTGCGGCGACGCAGTCCGATCACCATACCTGAATTTTGACAGTATGTCCTAACAATCTGCGCGCAACCCAGCGTGACCTGACATAGCCCCGTTTTGGAAAGCCCTGATATTGTCAGGACAAGTCCTCTCTCCCAATCGAAGGAGCCGCATGGCACAGCCCGAGCAGACGCTCCCCGTCGAACTCTTCCTCGACCTCGATCGATCCGGACCGGTGCCGCTGTACTACCAGATCGCAACCAGGCTCGAGCAGGCCATCCATGATGAGACACTGCCAGCGGGATCACGTCTGGAGAACGAGGTAGCGCTGGGCACCCGCCTCGGGCTCTCCCGCCCCACGATCCGTCGGGCCATCCAGGAACTCGTGGACAAGGGCCTTCTCGTCCGTCGCCGAGGTATCGGCACACAGGTCGTCCACGGAAAGGTGACGCGCAACGTCGAGCTCACCAGCCTGTTCGAGGACCTGGAGCGTACGGGGCAGAAGCCGCAGACGGACATCCTCTCCGCCGAGATCACGACGGCGGACGAGAAGGTCGCGGACGCCCTCGGCGTGGCGACCGGGAGCCCGATCGTGCACATCAGGCGGCTGCGCCGGGCGGACGGTGTCCCGCTCGCGATCCTCGAGAACTACCTGCCCGAGGACCTCACCGACCTCGACCTCGGCGCCCTCGAGCACCATGGCCTCTATCAGCTGCTCCGGGCACGCGGCGTCACCATGCGTGTCGCCAAGCAGCGGATCGGCGCCCGGGAGGCATCCGGTGCTGAGAGCGAGATGCTCGACGTCCGGAAGGGCAGCGCACTCCTGACCATGTCGCGAACCGCCTTCGACAACTCCGGTCGGGCGGTGGAGTTCGGCCAGCACGTCTACCGACCCGACCTGTACTCCTTCGAGGTCACCCTCGTCGACCGGTAGCAAACCGATCGCGCGATCTCAACGCGCCGGAACGGCGAGCTCCCCGGTGAGGTACTGCGCGCGACCGAAGCCGAAGGACCAGTCCTGCGGACCGTTCTCGACATATCCGATGAAGACGTCCGCACCATCGACGCCGACCTCAGAGAGACGGTCGGCCACCGCCGCATAGAGAGCCTGCTTCGCCTCGTCGCTTCGACCGCGCTGCGTGAAGATCTGGATCATCACGACGCCTCCGGAGCGTGCGAAACCGAGCCCCGCATCCTCTGCGATGATCTGGCCAGCCGAGTGTTCGGTGACGATCTGGAAGCGGTCACGAGGCGGAATCCCGTAGACGGAGACGATCGCCTCATGGATGGCGTCTGCGATCTGCTGGATGCCTGCGGCGTCGCGGCCTGCGGCGAGGTCGATCCTGACGAGCGGCATGAGTCTCCTGATCGGTTTAAGTTTGTTAGGACATAAGAACGTTACCCCCTTCCGCCCCGATTGTCACCAGCAAGTAAATATGTCCTGACTTACTATTGCCCTCTTGTCTGTTCTTCACTACCTTGAGCCCTGCAATGATGCACGGGCCGCCCGAGGCCCACCCCTCGAAAGGACACAACGAAGTGAACACCTCAGCACGACGCTCGCTCCTCGGCACGATCGCCCTCGTCGGCGTCGCCGCACTCGCCCTCACCGGCTGCACCGCCACCGCGGGTGCGAGCAGCACCTCGAACGCCGGTCTCGCGTCCGGCTTCGGATCGCGCGCGGACAACCGCGACGCCTACTTCTTCACCTACTACAACCCGGCGAGCGACCCGTTCTGGGCGCAGATCCTGAAGGGTGGCGAGGACGCGGCCGCGCTCGGCCACCTGAATCTGACGCACCAGACGGCCGAGGGTGATCCGGACAAGATGGTCGACCTCGTCGGCACCGCGATCGCGACGAAGCCGTCGCTGATCTTCATGCCGTTCAACGAGGGTGAGAAGTGGTCGAAGGTCGCCTGCGACGCCCATGACGCCGGCATCACGGTCATCGCCTACAACGTCCCCGCTCCGGACAGCGCCAAGGACTGCGTCTCGGGCTTCGTCGGCCAGGACTTCACCGAGGTCGGCAAGCTCGTCGGTGAGCGCCTGTTGAAGGAGGTCGACCTCAAGGAGGGCGACAAGGTCATGTTCCCGGCCGAGGAGCCCGAGCAGGACTACGCGATCAAGCGCGGCGGCGGCGTTCAGGACGCCCTGGATTCGGTCGGTACGAAGGGCGAGTACCTCCGTACCTCCGGTGCTGACGAGGAGGCACTCAACTCCATGACCTCGTGGCTGACGGCGAACCCCGACGTCAAGGCGATCGTCCCGCTCGGCGGCACGCCGCACCGGAACGTCGTCGCCGCCATGGAGGCTGCGGGCATCTCCGTCCCGGTCGTCGGTTTCGACACGTCCCCGCAGGTGATCCAGGGCATCAAGGACGGCAAGATCCTCGCGACCGCCGATCAGCAGGGCTACGTGCAGGGGTACCAGGCGGTCATGCAGGGCATTCTGTCGATCGACTTCGGCCTCTCCCCCGCCAACATCAACTCCGGCGGCCTCGGACTGATCGACAAGTCCAACGTCTCCTTCCTCGAGGAGAAGGATCTGCAGGGCGTCCGCTACTGACACTCGTCCGTCGTGTGCCGGGGATCGCTCCACGACCCTCGGCGCACGGCACCCCTCCCCGAACCGACCGCGATCCGTCGCGCACCGAAGGACCCCCATGTCTCAACCACCCACGCGCGAACCCGCGCCCATCCTGACCGCCCCGCTCTCCACCGAGAGCATCTCGCAGCCTCGCAGACTGTCGGACAACCAGCCGCAGGGCTTCGCCGACCGCCTCCGTGACACGATTACCTACACCCGCGGACGCGGCGCGCTGGAGATCGGCATCATCTTCGCGATCGTGCTCCTCGGCTTCGTCATCGCCGGCATCGTCGCCCCCGACGCGTTCCCGTTCCTCTCACCGAGCAACCTCTCCGGAGTGATCTCCCAGTCCATACCAGTGCTCGCGATCCTCGGTATCGGCGCCGGGATCCTCATGATCGCGGGCGAGTTCGACCTGTCCCTCGGCGCGAACATCGGCTTCTCCGCGATCATCTTCATCCGCGTCTCAGAGGCGGTGGGCTGGGGATGGGGTGCCCTTGCCGCGATCGCCTGCGGCACAGGCATCGCGCTCATCAACGGCCTCATCGTGGTCGTCACCAAGATCCCGTCCTTCATCGCAACGCTCGGCATGGGCTTCTTCTGGACCGGGGCGAGCCTGTTCGTGAACGGGACGTCACCCGCGATCCTGTCCAGCGCGAAGGACGACACTCTGGTGACGCTCTTCGCCGGCGACTTCGGGCTCTTCCGCTCACAGTTGGTCTGGCTGCTCGTCATCGGCGTGATCGCCTGGCTCTTCCTGCACCGGCACAAGCGCGGCAACCACGTCTACGCCGTCGGCGGCAACGCTGCAGCAGCGAAGGCGATCTCGATCAACCCTTCGGCGGTCCGACTCATGGCCTTCGGCATCTTCGGCGGACTCGTCGGCTTCGCCGCGATCCTGATCGCCGTCCGCACGTCGTCGATGCAGCCGGGTAGCACGGACGACTACACGCTCATGGCCATCGCGGCCGCCGTCGTCGGCGGGACCTCCCTGCTCGGTGGCCGAGGAAGCATCGTCGGCATGATCATCGGCGCCGCGCTGATCCGGATCATCGAGAACGGCCTCATCCTGGCCAAGGCCCCCGGTTTCTACATCCAACTCTTCGTCGGGCTCATCATCGTCATCGCCGCCATCTTCAACAAGCTCATGGAAGGAAAGGCATCGTGACCCTCGACGCCACCATCGACACCGCGACGCCGCTCCTACGGATCGAGGGAGTCACGAAGCGCTATGGGGCGAACACCGTCCTCAACGACGTCTCCTTCGACATCGGCCACAGCGAGGTGGTCGGCCTGCTCGGCGACAACGGAGCGGGCAAGTCCACCCTCGTCAAGATCCTGTCCGGTGTCGTCCAGATGACATCGGGTTCGTACACCTGGGAGGGACAGCATCACGGCACGGTCAACCGAGCGCTCACCGAGCAGCTCGGTGTCGAGACGATCTTCCAGGACTCGGCTCTCGTCCCGCAGATGTCGATCACCCGCAACCTGTTCATGGGTCGCGAGATCACCAACCGCCTCGGACTCATGAAGATGAAGCAGATGGACGCGATCACCTCCGAGATCCTGGACACCGTCGTGACGATCGAGGGCATCAAGTCCTCGAAGCAGCTCGTCGCCTCGCTGTCAGGCGGCCAGGCACAAGCGGTAGCCATTGCCCGAGCGGTGCACTTCAAGCGAAGCCTCCTCATCCTCGACGAACCCACCTCGGCCCTCGCGGTGCGCGCGACCGAGGCACTGCTGAACTATCTTCGGCAGTTGAAGTCGGAGGGCGTCAGCTCGGTGCTCGTCACCCACAACCTGCACCACGCCTACCAGGTGTGCGACCGGCATATCGTGATGAACCACGGACGGAAGATCCTCGACGTCCGCCGTGAGGACACGAGCGTGGAGGAACTCACCGCCGCGGTCGTGGAGGGCGCCGTCGGAGTCGAACGGTTCCGCGCCGGTCGCTTCTGACCCGCCCCGCCCGACCGCTGCGGTCGCCCTGCCGTGACGGCGGGGTGGCCGCAGCGGTCGTCCGCCCTGGTCACGCCAACGCGTCGGGTCCGAGCAGGGCACGGATGTGCGATTCGATGAGCGCTCGGATGTCGAACGGCGGGCCCTGCATCCACCGTAGCTGGAGCCCCTCCCACGCGGCGAGCAGGAGCTGCGCCGCCTGATCCGCATCGACCTCCCTCGGCACCTGTCCCGCCTCCTGCAGGCGCTCGATGTCCGTGGCGACCACCCGCACGGACCGCTCCCAACGTCGCTGGAAGTACCCGTTCGCCGGATGCTCGGGATCCGCCGCCGCTCCGGCGAGCTCGTTGTAGAGTCGCCCGAAGTTCGTCCGCTGCACGCCCAGCGCGGCACGGTCACCCATGTCGGCGATCGCTCCGGCCTCGGCCCCTCGCTCGCGGATGTTCTCGTCGTCGTGCTGTTGGAGGGCCGCGATGAGCAGGCTCTCCTTGGTCGGGTAGTGGTAGTAGACCGTCGGCTCACTGGCTCCGGCGAGCGCTGCGATCTCCGAGACGGCGACCGCCCGGTGCCCTCGCTCCTGCACGAGCTGCAGTGCGGCCTCGCTGAGTGCCCTCCGTCGCTGATCGGACTTCGCGTACGGCCCGCGCTTCTCTCGCATCCAGACTCCTCGTCGACTCTTGAACGTCTGCCGGTGCAATGATATGTTCAACGCACCAAAGTGATAGACGACTCAGAATTAGCTTAGAGGATTGGTGGTGACGGCATGGCGATCGATCGACGGAGACTCGTGCGCCGGCACAACCCCGTGATCACCTCCGCCCACCCCACCGAGGTGTTCACGGTGGGCAACGGCGACGCCGCCCTCACGGTCGACCTCTCCGGGCTGCAGTCCTTCCCCGAGGTCCACCGGCTCCGGCCCGACCCGCTCCGCGTGCCCCGCGACGGCCTCGACGCCCTCCCCGAGCAACGACCTCGCGCGTTCGACCGCGACGACTTCCAGATCCCGCTCCAGACCCAGTCCGGTTGGGGCTGGTACGAGACGCGCCCCACCCGGCCGCTCGAACTCGCCGAGGCCGAGACCACCCATGCCACCGAGCGAGGCCCGGTCCCCTACCTGGACCGCATGGGACTGCAGCGCCCGCGAGACCCGATCGCGCCTGAGTTCACCGCCGGAGCCTGGTTCCACTACAACCCGCGCCGCGCCCACCTCGGTCGGCTCGCGCTCGTCCGCCTCGACCACCCCGGGCCACTCGACCCCTCGATCATCGACGACGCCCTGACCACCCTCGACCTCTGGTCGGGTCGGGTCGACGCGGATTACTCGGTGCTCGGGCACCGCGTCCAGGTGACCACCGTCGGCGACCCCGACGCCGATCGGTTCGCGGTTCAGTTGCGCTCGTCCCTCCTGGCCGAGGGCTGGGGCGTCGCGTGGGTGTTCGACCCGCAGCCCGATGATCTGGCCCCGTTCGAACATCCACTGGAGGAGACCACGAGCTGGGAGGCTCGGTCGCCGCAGGACTGGATCGCACGACGGACGGTCGAGGCCACCGCGTATGCCGTCCACGTGACCACGACCGGCGAGCTGCGCGAGCACGGCCCCGACGGCGTCGTGGCCGCGACGGACCGCCCCGAGCTGGACGTCGTGGTGGCGCTCCGACCCGGTCCCGCAGCGTTCGATCGCACGGAGCGCTCCACGTTCACCGACGTATGCTCCACCGCCGCCGAATGGTGGTGCCGATACTGGGAGGACGGCTCCGCGGTCGACCTCGGCGACAGCACCGACGAGCGGGCGACCGAACTGGAACGTCGGCTCGTCCTCTCCCAGTACCTCCTCGCCGTCAACTGCGCCGGCCGCACACCTCCAGCGGAGACGGGCCTGACGTACAACAGCTGGTCCGGCAAGTTCCACCTCGAGATGCACTGGTGGCACGCCGCGCACTTCGCCCTGTGGAACCGTGGCGCACTGCTCGAACGCAGCCTCGACTTCTACCACCGGTCGCTCGATGCGGCTCGCGAGACGGCTCGCCACCAGGGGTATCGCGGGGCGAGATGGCCGAAGCAGACCGATCCGTCCGCCCGAGAGTCCCCGAGTAACATCGGGGTGTTCCTCGTCTGGCAGCAGCCGCACGTGATCCACCTGCTCGAACTCCTCCACGCGAGCGGCCGGGACGAGGAGTTCCTCCGCCGGCACTATCCGCTCGTCGAGGCGACGGCGACCTTCATGGCCGACGTCGTCGCCGAACGGAACGACTCCTTCACGCTCCCCCCGCCCCTGATCCCCGCCCAGGAGAGCTATCTCGCCGAGCGGGAGACGACGGCCGACCCGACCTTCGAGCTCGCCTACTGGTCCTGGGCCCTCGCTGTCGCCAACATCTGGCGGGAGCGGCTCGGGCTTGCTGAGGACCCCCGGTGGCGTCGGGTCTCCGAGGGGATGCGATCGCCGACCGTGCTCGACGACGGGACCTACGCCGCCGTCGCGACACCGCCGTTCCTGGTGCGGAAGGACCACCCGTCGATGTTGATGGCGTACGGCTGGCTGCCTCCTACCGAGCTCATCGATCCGTCGATCATGTCCGCGACACTCGACAGCGTGTGGGAACACTGGGACCTGCAGTCGAGCTGGGGGTGGGACTACCCCGTGATGGCGATGACCGCAGCGCGGTTGGGCGACCTGTCACGTGCGATCGACGGGCTGCTCATGCCGTCGCCGAAGAACGTCTACCTGAACAACGGCCACAACCCGCAGATGCCGGGCTTCCTCTCGCTCTACCTGCCGGCGAACGGCGGACTCCTGGCCGCGACGGCCCACCTCGTCGCGGCCCACCGCGACGGCGCGGCACTCCCCCCGGGCTGGTCGATCGTCGCCGAGGGGTTCGAGTCGGTGCACGCCGGCATTCCCGATCGCGGCCTCGCAGCCTCTCCCTGACGCCGACCAGACCGACTCAACAACCCACACACCGACACGAGACGAGGCATAGCTTGGCAACCGGTTGACATCTACCATCCGCGGTGACGCACCGCACACCGTCACCAGCACCACCCGAACGACGGCGACCGAACGGATCGCCGGACTCCGATCGCCCGACCGGAGTCATCCCTGGCTTTCAAAGGTGAGGACCATGCACAGTTTCCAGAACACCCCATCCCCGACCGGTGGAGCGCGCAGGCGCGCCACGGTCGTCGCCGGCGGCTCGATCGCAGCCGTCGCCGCCCTCCTCCTCAGCGGCTGCTCCGCCGCCGAGCCCGCAGCCGACGGCAAGGTCGAACTGACCTTCATGAACCAGTCGCGCGGCCAGGAGGCCGCCCTGACCCAGCTCGCGGAGCAGTACACGACGGAGACGGGCGTGAAGATCACGATCGACTCACCCGGACCGGCCGACTATCTCCCCAAACTGCAGGCGAAGGCGCAGTCGAAGTCCATGCCCGACATCTACTCGTCGTTCAACGCCACCGACATGGCGCCCTTCTACAAGGCCGGGTGGGCGATGGACCTGACCAAGGAACTCGACGGCGACTGGGCGGACGACTTCAGCCCCGCCGTCATCGAGATGTCGACCTTCGACGAGGGGAACAACCTGGGTGTGCCCGCCGGGATCTACACGGTGCACTGGGAGACACAGACCTACGGATTCCTCGTCAACCCGGCACTCACTGGCATCAGCCAGGACACCGCACCCACCACCGGCGCCGAGTTCGTCGACGCCCTCGCGGCCTCGACCTCTGGCGAGAAGTTCAGCGTCGCGGCGTCACTCACCCCGCAGCTCATCCAGGGGCTGGCCTCGAACTGGCTGAGCGACGAGGAGATCGAGGCCACCTTCAACGGCGAGGCGAGCTGGGAGGACGACGGCTGGCGCAACGCCTTCCAGTTCTTGGTCGACCTCAAGGACGCTGGCGTCATCGCGAACAACGCGCTGCCGGGCGGCCAGGATGACAACCCGAACGTCGAGACGTCGTTCTTCACCCAGGCGACCGGCTCCATCTTCGACGCCTCCCCCGGCGTCTCCGTCGGGCTGCGGACCAACCCCGAGTTCGAGGACTACTTCTCCCTCCCCCTGCCGAAGCTCGACGGTGCGACCCTCGACCCACGCTCCCCCGGCATCCCCGGGAAGGGCGCTGTCATCAACCCGAAGGGCGCACACCCCGAGGAGGCACTCGACTTCGTGAAGTGGCTAACCGAGCCGGAGCAGCAGAGCGTCTTCGCCGAGGTCGGACGCATCCTGCCGACGAACCCCGAGTTGCTGGCCGCAGGTGACGTGCCGCAGCAGTTGGCCGGGTACGCCGCCGGTGTCGAGGATGTCCAGGTCATGTCTGCGACGTTCACGACCGACGTCAAGACGGCCATCGTCGCAGAGGCGCAACGACTCGTCCTGGGCGAGGCGACGGTCGACGAGGTGCTGGCGAACATCCAGGCCGCACAGGACCGCACGCCATGACCTCGCAGCCGATCCTGGCCCCCGCCGCCGTGCGCGTGACCCGCGCGCGCGGCGGGGGCCGCCCCCTGCGCCGGAACCTCACCGGCTGGTTGTTCCTCGCTCCGGCGATCGCCCTGATCGGCGTCTTCACGATCACGCCGTTCGCCCAGGCGATCCTGCTCAGCTTCCAGTCGTGGGACGGTGTGAGCCCGGACACCCCTTGGGTCGGCCTCGCCAACTACGAGTTCATCGCCGGCGACGTCGTCTTCTGGGCCTCGATGCGCAACGTCCTCTTCTTCGGCATCGTGGGGTTCTTCCTCGGCAACGGCATCGCGCTCGGCATGGCGCTCGCCGTGAACCGCATCACCCGGGGCAAGACCTTCTTCCGAACGGTGTTCTACTTGCCTGGCGTGTTGTCGGTCGTCGTCGTCGGACTGCTGTTCTCGTTCATCCTCGCCCCGGGAAATGGGGTCCTGAACCGGGTGCTCGAGAGCGTCGGCCTCGGAGCCCTCGCCCAGAACTGGTTGGGTGACCCCGCCGTCGCGCTCCCCGCCGTCGCAGCGGTGTTCATCTGGTTCCACTGGGGGTTCGGGTTCCTCCTGTTCCTCGCCGGCCTGCAGGACGTGCCGAAGGAGCTCTATGAAGCAGCGGAGCTCGACGGCGCGGGCCCGTGGACCACGTTCCGATCGATCACCTGGCCGCACCTGGCCCCGGTGACGTCGATCGTGAGTCTCCTGACCCTCCTCGCGGCCCTCCAGATCTTCGGCACCGTGCAGGTGTTGACGAACGGTGGGCCCGGCTACCACACCATGGTGCCGACGCTCGCCATCTACAACGAGGCGTTCGTGAACTGGCGGTACGGCAGCGCGGCCGCGATGTCGGTCGTCTTCGGCGGCGCCCTGGTGCTGCTCTCCGTCTTCCAACTCGCCATCACCGGATGGAGGTCACGCAAGTGACGATCACCACCGACACCGACCAGCAGAGCACCCGGTCACTCACGACGGCTCGACGCCCGGGCGACCGCGGTCCGCTCCCGAAACCTCCCCACCGGCGGAAGAAGATCCGCCCGGACCAGATCGGCCTCTACGGCCTCCTGGTCGTCGCGGCCCTGACGGCGCTCCTCCCCCTGCTGTGGATGCTGTCCGGGTCGCTGCAGAGCCTCACGGAGTTGCTCTCCAACGACAGCCTCCTCCCGGCGTCCCCGCAGTGGACGAACTACGTGACCGCGTGGGTGCAGGGCGACCTGGGCACGTACCTGCGGAACAGCGTCGTCTACACCGGCTGCGCGGTCGTCGGCATCCTCGTCGTCTCGAGCCTCGCCGGATACGCGCTCGCCCGCCTCGACTTCGCCGGGAAGGGCGCCTTCACCGTCGTCATCCTGGCGGTCATGATCATCCCGGCACCCGCGATGTTCCTCGCGCAGTACAAACTCCTCATCTCGCTCGGGCTGACCAACAACCCCGTCGGCTACATCCTCATCCTGATCACCTCCGGCATCCCCATGTCGACGCTCATCATGCGGAGCTTCTTCGTGAGCCAGCCTCGCGACCTGGAGGAGGCGGCCGCGCTCGACGGCGCGGGGCCGGTTCGCACCTTCTTCAGTGTCATCCTGCCGCTCGCCCGTCCGGGCCTCGCCGCGGTCGCGGTCATCCAGGGCCTCGGGGCGTGGAACGAGTACCTGATGGCGCTCGTGATCTTCGACGACAACGCCCTCATGCCGATCCAACGGGGCCTCACCGCGTTCACCTCGGCGGACACCCCGCAGCAGCAGATCCTGTTGGCGGCGACGACGATCTCGATCGTCCCCGTGGTCGTGTTCTATCTGCTCGCGCAGCGGCACATCGTCAAGGGTATCGGCGCCGGCGCGATCAAGTAACCCAGTACCGGAACGGGGCGGTCGTCGATCGACCGCCCCACGGAACGAGGATCACGACCCATGCGTTCAGCATTCGCAGCAACCCCCTGGTTCGGTGGGGACTACAACCCGGAGCAGTGGCCACGCGACGTGTGGGACGAGGACGTCTCGCTCATGCAGCGGGCCGGCGTCACCCTCGCGACTGTGGGGGCCTTCTCCTGGGGTTTGCTCGAACCCGAGGAAGGCGTCTACGACTTCGCCTGGCTCGACACCGTGCTGGACTCACTCCACGCTGGCGGCATCCGAGTGGATCTGGCGACCGCCACCGCATCGCCGCCGATGTGGTTGGCTCACCGGTATCCGGAGTCGCTCCCGGTGACTGCGGACGGCGTTCGCCTGCGTGCCGGGTCCCGGCAGGCGTACTGCCCCAGTTCGCTGGCCTACCGCCAAGCGGCGGTCCGACTGGTCACCGCACTCGCCGAGCGGTACGGCGACCACCCTGCCCTCGCGCTCTGGCACGTCAACAACGAATACGGATGCCATGTGTCGCGGTGCTATTGCGATGCGTCGGGGAGCGCGTTCCGCCGCTGGCTGATCAGGAGGTACGGCACGGTCGACGCCCTCAACGAGGCGTGGGGCACGACCTTCTGGTCGCAGCACTACACCTCCTTCGATCAGGTCGAGCCCCCGCGCACGACACCCGCGTACGGCAACCCGTCCCAACTCCTCGACTTCGACCGCTTCAGCTCGGACGAGTTGCTCGACTGTTTCCTGGCCGAGAAGGACGTCCTCCGGCGGGTGACCCCGGAGATCCCGGTCACGACCAACTTCATGGGCCTGTTCCGCGGCCTGGACTACTGGCGTTGGGCGCCGCACGTCGACGTCGTCGCGGACGACCTCTACCCGGACCCGGCCGACCCCGATGCAGCTCGATCCGCGGCTCTGGCACGTGACCTGATGCGCTCGCTCGGGCACGGTCGCCCCTGGCTCCTCATGGAACAGGCGGCGGGCGCGGCGAACATGCGACCGAGCAACGCGCCGAAGGCTCCCGGTCAGATGCGTGCGCTCTCCTACCAGGCGGTCGCCCGCGGAGCCGACGGCATCCTGTTCTTCCAGTGGCGACAGTCCGCCGCCGGCGCCGAGCAGTTCCACTCCGCGATGCTTCCGCATGCGGGGACCGACACCAGGATCTGGCGCGAAGTCGAGGCACTCGGCTCGGAACTCGGCTCGCTGGACGCAGTGATGGGCGCGCCCGTCCGGGCGCGTGCCGCGATCATCCTGGATTGGGAGAGTTGGTGGGCGATCGAACATCGAGGGCTCCCGATGCGGTCGAGCTACCCGTCGCTCATCGCACCGTGGCACGCGGCCCTGTCCGAGGAGGGGGTCGTCGTCGACTTCGTGCGCGGTGACGAGGACCTCACTGGGTATGCGTTGATCGTCGCGCCTGCGATGTTCGTCGCCGACGACGCGCGGCTCGCCGCGCTCGACGCCGCCGTCCGCGGAGGCGCTGTCCTCCTCGTCACGCCGCAGTCTGCGATCGTGGACACCACGCACCGAGCACGGCTCGGCGGCTACCTGGGATCGCTGCAGCAGACCCTCGGTATCTGGATCGAGGAGTTCGTCCCCCTCGCAGGCGCCTGGGATCGCCCTGGAGCCATCCCTGTGCGTCCGGAGTCGACCATCGCTCCGTCGGTCAGGGTGGAGGGTGCGGTCTTTGCCGACGGCACCGCGACCGGTGTGGAGTGGAGCGAGTCCGTTCGTCTCCACGACGCCGACGTGCGCGCGGTCTTCGCCGACGGACCGGTCAGCGGGCAGCCCGCACTCACCCGACGTGTCAGCGGCGACGGCACCGCGTGGTACCTGGCGACGCGCCTGGGTCTCGACGACACCCGGGCGCTCATCCGCACCCTCGTGACGGAGGCGGGCATCGCCCCGCTCCGGGTCCACGACGAGGCGACGTCATCCTGGATCGAGGCTGTCCGTCGCGGGGACCTGACCTTCGTGATCAACCACGGTGCCACCCCGGTCACCCTGACCCTGTCAGGTACCGACCTGTTGAGCGGCGCCTCGGCGGCCGGCCTCCGTCTGGGTTCCCAGGGTGTCGCGGTCGTGAGGGGCGCCTGAGGGGGCAGCCCCTCGGCTTGACGTGGAAGCCGGTGCGGCACCGGCCGGTCAGCCGCGCCGGGCGCGGAGCAGCTCGTCGACGGCCCGGAGACCCTGCTCGAGCGCCCGGAGGTCCTCCGTGGCGAGATCTCGGAGGACCTCCGAGCCGAGTTCCGGACGTGACGCCATCATGCGCAGCACCACCGCGCGCCCGAGTTCGGTCGCGCGGATTCGTCTGACGCGCTGGTCGTCGGCGTCGAACGCGCGGGTGACGAGCCCCTGCTCGACGAGGCGATCGACGTGCTTCGACGTCGTCGCCATCGAGACGCCGAAGGTCTCAGCGAGTCCCCCGCCGGTCGCGCCGTCCTCGCTCGTGACCACGAGGGAGAGCACCTTGAGCTGCGCGATGGTGAGGTCGGTCTTGAGGAGCGGCTCGAGACTCATGGGGATCGACCGGATGGAGATGGTGAGCGCCAGCGCCTCGACGCTGCGGACAACCGCGTCCCGACCCCGTTCCGCTGTGCTCATGAGACCACGGTAGTGGTGACTCAGCAGATCCTCAGGACTATTTACTTAGCCAAAAGCTAAGCTTTACCCATGACCAAGACAGCCCCCCGCCCCGAGATCGACGACATCGACCTCGACGCCCTCCGCGCGACGTACGCCCACGAACGCGACCGACGGCTCCGCCCCGACGGCCAAGCCCAGTACCGCCGTGCCGCCGGTGCGTTCGGATATTACGCGAAGGACCCCTACACGGCCTGGCAGGAGCGCGAGCCTCGCACGGACCACGTCGAGGTGCTCATCATCGGCGCCGGATTCGGCGGCCTGCTCACGGCGGCCCGACTCCGCGATGCCGGTGTGGAGTCGATCCGACTCATGGACGAGGCCGGCGGCGTGGGCGGCACCTGGTATTGGAACCGCTACCCCGGCATCCACTGCGACGTCGAGGCCTCCGTGTACCTGCCACTACTCGAGGAGCTCGGGACCGTGCCGTCGTGGCGGTACGCACCGGGCGAGGAGATCAGGCAGCATGCTGTCGCGATCGCCGAGCACTACGGACTGCTGCACGACGCCCTGTTCCAGACGCGCGCCACCGGACTCACCTGGGACGACGACGGACACTGGACCGTCGAGACGGACCGCGGTGACCGCATGACCGCCCGGTTCGTCATCACCTCCTCCGGCACACTGACGCAGCCGAAGCTCCCCGGCATCCCCGGCATCGAGACGTTCCGCGGCCACACCTTCCACACGAGCCGATGGGACTACGACTACACGGGCGGGAGCGCGGACGGCGGACTCACCGGCCTCGCGGACAAGCGGGTCGCGGTCGTCGGCACCGGGGCGACGGGCATCCAGGTGATCCCCCACCTCGGCCGCGACGCCCAGGAGCTCGTCGTGTTTCAGCGCACGCCGTCGACCGTCGACGTCCGCGACAACCGGCCGACGGACCCGGACTGGGCGGCATCGCTCCGTCCCGGTTGGCAGCGCGAACGGATGGACAACTTCATCGCCGTCCTCTCCGGCGAACCGGTCGAGGAGTCGCTCATCGACGACGGATGGACCGCGACGGCGGCACTGCAACGGAAGGTGCTGTCGGGGCGGGTCGACACCACGATCCCCGACGACGAGCGGGAGCTGCTCGAGGAGCTCCAGGACGCCGCCACGATGAACCGCATCCGAGCGCGGGTGGACGCGGTCGTCGAGGACCCGGCCACGGCCGCCGTCCTGAAGCCGTGGTACCGCTACATGTGCAAGCGTCCGGCCTTCAGCGACCACTACCTGCAGACGTTCAACCGCCCGAACGTGACCCTCGTCGACACCGCCGACCACGGCGGGATCACCCGCATGACCGAGCACTCGGTGGTGGTCGGCGACACCGAGTACGAGGTCGACTGCGTCATCTTCGCCACCGGGTTCGAAGCCGGGGTGTCCGGCGTCGTCTCAGGCACCCTGCCCGTCTTCGGACGCGACGGTCGGAACCTCCTCGAGGCCTGGGGCCGCGGACCGCGGACACTGCACGGGTTCATGACCCACGGTTTCCCGAACCTGTTCCAGCTGGGCCCGATCCAGAACGCGACCTCGGTGAACTTCGCGCACATCCTGCGCGACCAGGCCGAGCACATCGCTGCGGTCGTCGAGCAGGCACGCGCGGCGGACGTCGTCCGTGTCGAGCCGACGGCGGAAGCGGAGGAGGCCTGGGTGCGGACCATCGCCCGGACCGCCCGAGACGTGACCGCCTACCAGGCCGCCTGCACGCCGGGGTACTACAACGGGGAGGGGACGCGGTCGATGACCGGCGCCTCGTACTCGGGCAGCCCGCTCCAGTTCCGACGGTTGCTGGCCGAGTGGCGGGCGAACAGGCTGCACGAGGTGCTCGTGACCGCCGAGACCGCGACCGCAGGCGCGAGCCGATGAGCGCCGACACCGCCGTGTGGCGACGTCGCGACGTCCGGGTGTTCGGCGGCCTCGTCCTGGCGACGACGCTGGCCGGATGCACCACCGCCACCACCGCGCCCGCCGCCTCGTCGACGACGGGACCTGCAGGAGCGACCACCATCACCGCCACCGAACTCCTCCAGGTCACCTCACCGCACGAACTCACGGGGATGACACTCCTCGAAGGCCCGACGTTCGGACCCGACGGCGACCTCTACGTGGTGGACGTCACGGCACCTCCCGGCGGACCGAAGGTGCTCCGGATCGACACCGAGTCCCTCGACGTCACGCCCGTCCACACCGATTCGACGAGCGCCTACACCTCCGCGCAGTTCAGCCCCGTGGACGACCGGCTGTACCTCACGGACTTCATCGGTGGCCGGATCGACAGCGTCACGGCGGACGGAGGCGACCTCCGGCAGTTCTTCGCGGGCGACGTCGACGGGGCGCCGATCCACCCGGACGACGTCTCCTTCGACGAGGCGGGGCACCTCTACGTCACGGACTCCGCCGGATACGACCGGCCGTACTGGGAGGCGTCGGGCCGGCTCATCCGTCTCGACGGTTCGACCGCGGAGCCGAGCGTCCTCGCCGACGGGCTCGCCGCCCCCAACGGCGTCGCCTTCACGCCGGGCTTCGACGGCCTCTGGGTGACGCACAACACGGGGAACCAGGTCGACTTCGTCCGGCTGGACGAGACCCGATCGCGGGTGGCGGTGGCGTTCCCGGCGCTCTACATCGACGGCGGGACGACGCAGGTCGACTCGGCCGCGGTGGACGCCGACGGCAACCTCTACCTCGGTCTCCACGGGCGGGCCGCGGTGCTCGTCTACAGCGACACCGGCGAGCACCTCGCCACCGTGGAGATGCCGCACGACGAGGACGGGGTCGGATCGGCCACGAACCTCGCCATCGAACCGGGGACCACCGACGCGTACGTGACGGTCAGCGGCGAAGCCGGCGGGTACGTCTACCGCTTCACCGCGCTCGGCGAGGGCATCCGCCAGTCGAACGGCGGCTGACGGACGCCACTCGACCCACCTACCGGATGCCCTTCACCTTCGTCAGGATGATCGACCCGCCGAGCAGGGCGAACACCCCGCCGACGAGATACAGGAGCGTGTAGTTCTTCACCCCGTCCACCGCACCGATCGCGATGATCGCCGGGGCCAGGAGCGGCGCGATCGCGCTCGGCAGCTTCTGCGCGAACGACACGACCGACATGTAGCGGCCGGCCTCGGAGCGGTCGGGAAGGATCGCCAGGACGATGGCCTGGTCGACCGCTCCGAACGCCGCCAGGGCGAGGTTCATGATGACGGCGCCGATGACGAGCTGCGGGAAGGAGAACGCGGTGGCCTCGATCACCGCGCCGACCGCGAAGAGCAGCGCTCCGATGAGGACGAAGAGCTTCCGTCGCCCCAGCTTGTCCGACACCCATCCGCCGCCGAGCGCTCCGACGACGGCGGCGACGACTCCGAGGAGGCCGATGACCGTCACGGCGCCGGCGATCTCGGAGACCGGCAGCCCGAGCCGCTGGGCGTAGAAGAAGGTCGCGAAGCTCGTGTTGAAGTACAGGCCGATGAAGAACGTGAAGCGGCCGAGCCAGTTCCACCCGAAGTCCGGGTACTTCCGCGGATTGAAGGCGTAGCTCGAGAACACCTTCTTCAGGGAGATGCGGTCGTCCGGCAGCGCCATGCCCCGCGAGTCCGGGTCCTTGCCGAGGAGGACGAACGCGAGCACGGTGACCGCTCCGACGACACCCGGCAGCAGGAACACGAGCACGGTGCTGATGTCGACCACGGCGTAGACGATGCCGATGCCGAGGATCGGCGCGACCTGGGCGGTCAGGCCGGTGAGTCCGGAGATCTTGCCGCGTTGCTGTTCCGGCACGAGGTCCGCCTGGAGGAACATGATCGCCGCTCCCACGTTGGCCCAGCCGAACATGGCGATGATCCACCCGATGATGAGGACGGGCACGCTCGGGGCCACGGAGATGACGAGCAGACCGACGAGTCCGAAGACGATCCCGCCCAGCATGAACGGGCGACGGCGACCGAGCCGCGAGCGGGTGCGGTCACTCCAGATGCCGATGAGCGGTGCCGTGAGGATGAACACCGCCTGCGCGAGTCCCGTCGCATACCCCAACACCTCCTCATGGCCGGGCACCAGTTCCTGGATCCGGAGGGCCAGCGAATAGGACAGCGGGACGATGAACGCCATCGAGGACCCGAAGTTCGCGAGCATCATCGTCACGATGAAGCGGGCGCTGACTGGACGGGTCGGGCCGTCGGGCGTCGGGAGGTTGGTCGTGGTGGGACCTGCGGCGGTGCCGGAGGTCATGGGACGCGCCGTGGCAGCGGCGATGGTGATGCGTGAGGACTCCTCTGGAGTGAGCTCGTCGTTGATGCCCATGGGTTCCTTCTTCGGTCGGGTGGTGCGGGATGTGCTGCGGGGTCGGGATCACCCGCGGCGGCCCTCACCCCCGAGGGGCCGCGCGCGGATGGACGGGTCAGCGGTCGTCGTCGGCTCCGTCGGTGGCCTGCCCGGGCTTCGACCCGTCGAGCCCCGTCCAGCGACGCCGCAACGAGAACGCGGCACCCTTCGGCTTGCGGTCGCGGGTGAAGACACCCTTGCGGTTCCCGTCGACCCGGTGGATGCCGGGTGACGTCTGGAAGTCGGCGAAGTTCCACACGTGCTCGCCGATGAACTCCGGGATGCGGTCGAAGACGCGATGGTTCATCGCGAGGTAGTCGGTCTGGTACTCCTCGCTCCACGGCAGGTCCCATACGGAGTGTTGACCGGGCATCGTGTCCGCGCCGTACTCGGACATCATGATCGGCTTCCCGAACCGCTGCGCCCACCCACGGAGGTCCTGCTCGAGGTAGTGCTCGGCCGTGGCGAGGTCGCCCGTGAACACGTACCACCCGAAGTACCGGTTGATGCTGAGGACGTCGAAGAGGTCGGCGATGGTGTCGTTCTGTGCGTTCGCGAACATCACCGCCGCGTAGGTGAGCGGCCTCGTCGGGTCGAGCTCGCGGGCGAGGTCGACGAGCGGTTCGAAGTACTCCCGCGCGCCCTCCTCGTTCGAGGCAGGCTCGTTCGCGATGCACCACATCACGACGCTCGGGTGGTTCTTGTCCCGGTCGATCAGTTCTCGGAGGTGCTGCGCGTGGATCTCGCGCGTCACCCCGCCGAAGTTCTCCGGTGCGAAGGTCGGGGTGGGCGGGATGCCGGTGAGGCCGCCCTGCACCCCGAGGTTGAGTCCGACCGCCGCAGTCTCGTCGATCACGACGATGCCCTGCCGGTCGGCAAACTCGAGCACCTCCTCGGCGTAGGGGTAGTGCGAGGTGCGGAACGAGTTCGCCCCGATCCAGTCGAGGAGCTGGAAGTCGTGGACGAGGTAGGCATTGTCGTGTCCCTTACCGCGGATGGCGGTGTCCTCGTGCTTGCCGAACCCGGTGAAGTAGAAGGGCGAGTCATTGATGAGGAGCTGTGTGCCGCGGACTTCGACTGTGCGGACGCCGAACGCCTGCGTGTAGCTGTCGATCAGCCGATCACCGTCGACGAGTTCGACCGCGAGGTCGTACAGGTAGGCCGCGCCAGGCTGCCAGCGGGTGATGCCCGGGATGGTGAGGGTGGCGGACTCCCCCGCGCCGGTGGCGACCTCGGTTCCGGTGGCGTCGAGCACCCGGACGCGGACATCGGCCGGCGCCGTGGTCGCGACGCGGTACGTGACGATCCCGTCCGCGCCGTCGACCTCCGTGACCACGGTCACGTCCTCCACACGGACCTTGGGCGAGCTGTACAGCCAGACCGAGCGCGCGAGCCCCGCGTAGTTGTAGAAGTCGTGAAGCACCGCCTGCTGCTTGCGGCCGTCCGGTGCCTCGCTGATGATGCCCGGGGGGATCGTGATGTTCGTCAGTTGGTTGTCGACAGCGACCGTCAAGCTGACGCTCACCCCCGCTTGCACCCGGTCGCTGATGTCGATCTCGAACGGCGTGTAGCCACCCTGGTGCTCCCCGACGAACGCGTCGTCGATGTAGACCCGCGCGGCGTGCGTCGCGGCGTCGAACCGGAGCATGATGCGCTCACCGCCCCACCCGCGCGGGATGGACACGGGGCGCTGGTAATACACCCAGCCCACATGATCGCGGATCTCGGCGGAGGTGAATTGGTCGTTGTAGCTCGCAGGTACCGCCACCTCGAGCGAGCCGGGGAGCCGCTCGAGCCATGGCTGCTCACCTGTGGCGGAGTCGAGCGCGAACGACCACAGGCCGTCGAGGTTGACGAGGTCCCGGGTGGGGGTGGCGCGGGGTTTCAACATGGGGTTCCTTCTTCGCGACGATGCGAGGTGGTGAGGGTCGATGGTTCAGAGCGAGACGAAGCTGAGCGGTTCGGGGCCGGGTTCAAGGGAGGGCGCTGTAAGAGAACCGGGTGACGGTCGCGTCGCCGCCGAGCGCCTCGATCCCGATCACGCGACCCGTGAACCCGCCCGCGACCTCGGTAGAGCAGTACCGACCATCGATGTCGGCGAGTGCTTCCGGTTCAGCACCGAGACCGAGGATGATGCGGTCGGGGCCGGTGCGCGCGCCTGGCCGCTGCTGCGCGTTAGCGAGGGCACGGACGGTCAGCGACTCACGCCGGTCGACGCCGGTCCGTTCGGCGACAATCTGGTCGAGCGGGCCGATGACGACCCGGACCGTCACGCGGTCGCCGACCCGCTGCACCACGGCCTGGTGCGCGTCGTCGATGCGGACGCCGAGCGCGATGTCGCCCTCGGGCGCGGCCACCTCCACAGCCCACTGTTCATCGCGTGCGCGGACCGCCAGCAGGTGCTCGGCGTCACGGCTCGCCGCGGGTCGCCCCGCCGTCAGGTTCAGCGCTCCGTCCCGGACACTCGCGAAGGACGCCGGGGCCACGCCCGGGGCGATCCACCGCGGGTGCAGGGTCGGTGCGTCAAAGGTGTCCACGAACGAGGTCTTCGGGGTCGACTCCGGGAAGCGGTCCTCCACGACGACGGGCCAGTCGTCTACCCAATCGATGCCGACGAGGAAGGTCTCGCGGCCGTTCGTGTGCCACCGCGGGAACGATCCACGCAGCCGGACCCCGAGGTGGACCATCGCCCAGCTGCCGTCCTCGGCCTCCACCAGGTCGGCATGACCGGTGGACTGGACCGCATGGGTCGTGCTGCGGTGCGACAGGATCGGGTTCGCCGGGTTCCCCACGAATGGTCCGTCGATGGCCGCTGATCGCGCGACGGTCACCATGTGGCCAGGACCGGTGCCGCCTTCGGCGACCAGCAGGTACCACCAGTCTCCGCGCTTGAACACATGCGGACCTTCCGGATGCGTGTCGCCGGTTCCGATACCGCGCCAGAGCACCACGGGTTCGGACAGGACCCGACCGGTCGACGGATCGACCTCGACCTGGGAGATGCACCCGCGCATCACGTCGCCCCACGTGAGCCTGCAGACCCCGTCGTCACCCCAGGCGAGGTCGGGGTCGATGCCGATCAAGCCTTCCGTGTAGACCGGCTCGCTCCATGGCCCCTCGGCACGTTCGGCGTGCACGATGAGGTGCCCCTTGGTGATCTCGTCGACATTGGTGGTTGTGAGCCAGAACCGGCCGTCATGGTGTCGCAGGGTGGGAGCGTAGATACCGCCGCTGGCGCCTTCGACGCCGGTCCGCACCGTCAGCTGACCCTCTCGAGTGAGAACGTTGCCGAGCTGGTCCCACGAGCGGAGATCGGTGCTCGTGAATATGGGGACGCCGGGCGAATACTCGAAGCTCGAGGTGGCGAGGAAGAAGGCCGCGCCGACCCGGCAGACGGACGGATCGGGGTGATAGCCGGGGATGACCGGGGTGTTCGTCATGCGAGTGGATTCCTTCCTCCTCCGCGACGGTGCGAGGGGCTCGTGGTGCTATTTTGACTGAGCAAGACAAAATCTGTCAACCGATTGCCAGAACTTGCCATTGCGGGCGCAGCACCGGCAATCCGACGCAGGACGGACAGAGGACGACATGGATGATCCACAGGGCAAGCTCGCCGAGGAGACACCGGCCCGGGCGGGCGGGCGACGCCTCGCTCCGACGATCTACGACGTGGCGCGCGCGGTCGGCGTCAACGCGTCCACGGTCTCCAGAGCGCTCAACAAGCCCGGGCGGGTCAATCGCGCGACGGAGCAGCGCGTCCGCGCGGTCGCCCTGGAGTTGGGCTACCGCATCAACCCGATGGCGCGTGCACTCCCGACCGGCCGCACCGACACCTTGGCGATCCTCATCTCCGACATCACCAACCCTGTCTACTTCGACCTCGTGCGCGGAGCAGAACGCGCGATCGCCGCCACTGGACAGACACTCGTGTACGCGGAGTCGCAGGAGTCCGGGGAGGTCGAGCTCGCCACCGCCGGTCGCCTGCAGTCGGCGGTCGACGGCCTACTCCTCGTCGCCTCTCGCCTGCGCGACGACGAGATCAGCCGGTTGGCCGCGACGAAGCCGGTCGTCCTGGCAAACCGCGCGGTTCCGGACCTCCCCTCCATCACCCCCGACGTGACCATGGGTGTTGCGCAGGCGATGGGACACCTCGCCGACCTCGGGCACCGCTCGATCGGCTATCTGGCGGGACCGGCCGTGTCCTGGATGAACCGCACCCGGTGGAGCAGCATCTTCGGTTCGGCACGTGCGCGCGGCCTGTCGATCGCGATGTTCACCGCCGGCCGACCGACTATCGAGGGCGGTGAGCATGCCCTGCCGAAGATCATCGCATCCGGCGTGACCGCGGTCATCACCTACAACGACCTCATGGCACTCGGACTGCTGCGGGCGTGCAGGACGGCAGGCGTCACAGTGCCCGGACGACTCAGCGTCGTCGGCTTCGACGACATCTTCGGTGCCGATCTGACCACTCCCTCGCTGACAACCGTGCGCAGCCCCCTCGCCGCCATCGGCGAGGCCGCCGTCCACCGGCTCGTCGCCGAGGTACGGGGAGAGCACAGGGTGGACGACAGGCCCGGCCTCACGACCACGCTGATCGTGCGCGAGTCAACCGGTCCGGTCGAGCGGATCTGACGCGGGGACGACGATGCGGGGCCTGCGCGGACAAGCCCCGCATCGAGTTGTCAGGCTTCGGTGACGCCGACGGTGTCGAGCGCGTTCAACCGGGCGACACCACCGAGCCACGCGAGGCTCGGCTTCGGCGTGCGGACGAAGGTCTCCCGGTCGATGGCGATGAGCCCGAACGTCGGCTCCCAGTGACCCCACTCGAAGTTGTCGAGCAGTGACCAATGAAGGTACCCACGCACGTCGACGCCATCATCCATTGTGCCGCTGAGCCCCTCGAGCGCCTCCCGGGTGTACCGGATGCGCTGCTCGTCGTCGGCGGTGGCGATACCGTTCTCGGTGATCAGCACCGGCACACCACCGGTGACCTCCCAGGCGTGACGGACGGCCATCGCCAGCGAATCTGGGCGATATGCGGTGCCGACGAGGGTGTTATTCGGGTGCGGCGGGTGCGGCACGAGTCCGCGGGCATCGACCTGCTGACTCGAGTAAGCCTGCACGCCGACGAAGTCGTCGCCGCGGCTGCCCTCCCAGTAGACGTCCTCTTTGCCGTACCGGATCTCGAGCAACTTCTCCTCACCGCCCGGGGCCGCGGTGAGCGCGCCGGCGGCGATGGTCCAGCCGACCTTCGCGCCAGTGCGCTCGCGCACGATCGCCCGCGCCGCATGATGAATGGCCGTGAACGTCCGTCCGATCTCCGGATCGGCGTACGTCAGGAAGTCGCTGTGCGACTGCTGCTCCGACTCCCCCTCGGCTTCGACGGTCGGGCTCTGCCACTGCCCGCCGGCCTGTTGCATGCGGCGCATGGCGGTCATGATCGCGGCCTGCATGTTCGGTTCGTTCATCGTGACGACCCACTCGACACCATCGAGGATCGTGGTCGCCTCTGCAACGTAGGCCTGGAACCGCTCCGAGGCGTCGGGCGCCAACCAGCCGCCTCGCTCGGCGAACCATTGGGGTGTCGTGAAGTGCTGCAGGGTGACCACCGGGGTGACGCCGTGCTCGAAGCAACACTCGATCATGCGCCGGTAGTGGGCGAGCTCCGCCCGCGAGGTGTGCCCCTGCACCGGCTCGATCCGTGACCACTCGAGGCTGAAGCGGTAGGAGGTGAGCCCGGCCTCGGCGAGGAGGGCGATGTCCTCGCGGTAGCGGTGATAGCTGTCACAGGCGTCGCCGGACAGTTCCATGCCCGGCATGGACTGCTCGCGCGCCCACCAGTCGCTGTTCACGTTGTTGCCCTCGATCTGGTGGCCGGCGGTCGCCGCGCCCCAGAGGAATCCGTCGGGGAAGGTCGTCGTCATGGTCGTCGATGCTCTCTCGTTCGTGGTGCGATGGTCAGATGGAGGCGACCGAAGCTTCGGCCACCGGAGTGCGGAACGGGCGGCGGGCGCTGAAGCGGCCGGGGCCGGCGTGGAACTCGGTACCGTCGGGGAAGCTGATCCGGGCTGTGGTCGCAGCCGGGATCACCGCGTCGATGAGCAGTTCACCGCCCTCCTGCCGCCAGTGGAGGGTGATCGTCCCGTTCGGCGACTCGTGGGAGCCCTTGGCCCAGGACAGTCCGGCGCCGGGGACGGGTGCGATGATGATGGAATCCCAGGCGATCGAATCCTCGGCCTGCCGGAGTCCGAGCGTGTACTCGTGGAGGAAGCGCGCGAACGTCCCCTTGCTGTAGTGGTTGAGGGACTCGTGGGCGACACCGTCCGCGTCGATGCCCTCCCAGGCCTCCCAGATGGTGGTCGCACCACGGTCGACCATGGTGAGCCAGGAGGGCTCCGTGCGCTGCATGAGCAGCTCGTAGGCCACGTCCGCACGGCCACCCTCGACGAGCACGGGGAGCAGGTCCCCCGTCGAGAGGAACCCGGTGCCGAGGTGGGTGTCGGCTCGCCGGATGAGCTCCACCAGGCGATCCAGCGCGGCGGCTCGACGAGCCTCCGGGAGCAGCCCGAATGACAGCGCCCGGACGTAGGCAGCCTGCGTGTCGGTCTCGGTCGTGCCGTCTGGCCGAAGGTAAGCGGCCTGCCAGGCCGAGCGGACCTCCTCGGCGACCAGCGCGTAGCGGTCCGCCGCATCGTCCTGGCCGAGGATCGCCGCGATCTGCGCGAGCGTGGACGTGGAACGGAAGAGGTAGGCCGTTCCGACCTCGCCCTTGTCAGCCATGAACCAGGCCATCGGATCGTCGACGATCGGGTCAATCACCTTGCCGTCGGCGTCGAGCTCCCGCGGCTCTGTCCACTCACCCCAGTGGAACGTGCCGTCCCAGAGGAACTCCTCGAATGCCTCGGGCTCCGACGAGCGCTGCTGCCGCGCGTGGTGGCGGGTCTCCCGGGCGCGGTCGATCGCCCACTCGACCCATCGGACCATCGCGTCCCAGTTCTCCGCGAGCACCTCGGTGTCGCCGTAGCTGCGGTACAGCTCCCAGGGCACCGCGACGATCGCGTCGCCCCAGCCCGCGGAACCGGTCATCATCGCGAACTGGTCGTCGAGTCGCTGCTTGATGCGTCGACCGTCCGGCGAGAAGTTCGTGATGCGACCGTCGTCGAGCTGGTCGTCACGGACGGAACGCAGCCACTTCCGACTGAACCCGCTCACGTCGCGGAGCCGTGTGGCCGTGGAGACGAACACCTGGTAGTCGCCGCTCCAGGCGAGCCGTTCCCGCGTCGGACAGTCCGTCGGGACGTCGACGGCGTTGCCGAGGAAGCTCCACTCGGCGAGTCGATGGAGCGATTCCAGGTCGGGGTCGCTGCACGCGAACGTGCCGGCCTGCGCGAGGTCGGTGTGGACGATCTGCATCGAGAGCGTCGCCGGGTCGAGCGGCGCACCGTGTCGCACGATCCGTGCGTACTGGAAGCCGTGGACGGTGTGCCGCGGTTCGAAGACGGCCGGCGTCTCCCCCGCGACCACCTCGTCGTGCTGCCGGAAGACCCGTGCCGGTTCGCCCGGACGGTGGGAGTCGAGGTGGGTCGTCGAGAGGTCGCCGTCCGCTCCGACATACTCGCCGTAGTCGATCTCGGTCCGGGTGCCCGCGGGTCCGAGATCTCCGAGCCGGAGCCATCCGGAGGAGTTCTGGCCGAAGTCGACGACCCACACGCCCTCGCGCAGCTCGCGGACGCTGCTCGGGGCGCGCGAGGCGACCACCTTCACGGCGGGCGCCGGCGACCAGTCGATCGCCGGCGGGTCCACCACCGCGTCGACGACGACACCGGTGCCCGTCGCCGCCACGCGCGTCAGGTCGACCGTCTGGCCGTCCATGAGGTCGGCTCTGGTGATCGTGGACGGCCTGCTGGTCCAGCGCTCGTCGGAGCGGACCACCAGCGTGGTGCCGTCCGCGAAATCGACGTGGACCTCGGCCCGGAGACCGAGGACGGTCCCCCAGCCGGACGGGATGCGGAATGCACCGACCTGTCCGCGATACCAACCGTCGGACAGCTCGATGTCGAGCAGGTTCGTGCCGTGGGCCAGCGCACCGGCGATGTCGGACGCCTGGGCGTAGAGGGTCCGGTCGTACGAGGTCGAGCCCGGGGAGAGCTCCGCGCTGCCGACACGCTCGCCGTTGACCGTCGCGGTGTAGACCCCGAGGGCGGTCGCGTAGAGCCGGGCGGACCGGATCTCCCGATCCACCGGGAACGCGACGGACAGGAGGTGGGCGGGACGGTTCCCGTAGCCGGGATCCTCTGCTTCGACCGGGGAGATCCAGGACGCCTCCCAGTCCTCGTTCAGCAGGCCGACCTCGAACGAGGCCGGCTCCGACCACTCGGCGGCCTCCTCGGTGGAGCGCACGCGCCACTCGACGCGCTGACGACTGGACAGCGGCGACCAGGGCCAGTCGAGGTAGCGGTGCCAGTCCGCGAGCACGACCGGTTGCCGAACCCCGCCGATCACCGCCTCGAGCTCGAAGGCACCGATCGCACCCGCTCCTGGCTTCCAAGAGAGCCGCGGCGTCGCCCCGGTGACGACGAACTGGTCGCCGCCGCTGTCGACGGTGAGATCGTGGGGTGTCGTGTGCATGCGGTGGCTCTCTGCTCAGTGGTGCTGGACGGGGTGTCGACGGCGCGGCCGCGCCGGGTCAGCGGACGGCTTTGACCTTGGTGGAGACGATGATCCCGCCGAGGAGCGCGAGGACCGCACCCGTGAGGTAGAGGATCGTGTAGTTCTTCTCCGCGCCGGTCGCACCGAGGGTGATCACGACCGAGGCGAGCAGCGGCGCGACGGCACTCGGGATCTTCTGGGCGAAGGCGACGACCGCCATGTACCGGCCGGCCTCCTCGCGGTTCGGCAGGATGGCGAAGATGATCGCCTGGTCCACCGTCGCGAACACCGCGATCGCGGTCTGCATGAGCACCGCACCGATGATCAGCTGCGGCAGCGACCACGCGAACGCCTCGGCCAGGGCACCGGCGACGAAGAGGAGCGAGGCGATGAGCACGAACAGCCGCCGACGCTTGAGCTTGTCGGAGAGGAAGCCGCCGAGCAGCGCCCCACCGGCCGCGGCGACCACACCGAGCATCCCGATCGTAGCGACGACCCCGGCGACCTCGCGGACCGGGAGGTCGAGCCGCTGCGCGTAGAAGAAGGTGCCGAACGTGGTGTTGAAGTAGAGGCCGATGAAGAAGACGAAGCGACCGAGCCAGTTCCAGGCGAAGTCCGGGTACTTGCGCACGTTGAAGCCGTAGCTGCGGACGACGGAGCCGACGGTGACGGTATCCGTCTTCGCGAGGTGCTTGGAGCTCCCCTCCGGCTTGATGAGCGGGAAGATCGCGAGGAGGACGGCGCCGATGACGCCGGGGACGAGGAACACGAGGAAGGTGCTGGACGACACCGCGTAGGCGACGCCGATGCCGAGGACCGGCGCGATCTGCGTCATGAGCCCGGTCAGTGCCGACACCTTGCCGCGCTGCGACTCCGGGAGCTTGTCCGCCTGCAGCGTCTGGATCGCTGCGCCACAGATGGACCAGCCGGACATGCCGAGCACCCAGCCGGCACCGACGATGAGGAGGTCGGGCGCGAGTCCCATGACGATGAGGCCGATGAGGCCGATCCCGACGCCGAGGAAGATGAACGGTGTGCGGCGGCCGAGGCGTGAGCGGACGCGGTCGCTCCAGATGCCGACCATGGGGCTGATGACGAGGTAGACGAGCTGGGCCGTCCCGGTGATGTAGCCGAGCACCTCCTCGTGACCCGGCGCGAGCTCGGAGATGCGGACGGCGATACCGTACGACAGCGGCACCATCATGGCCATGGACGCGCCGAAGCTGGCGAGCATGAGCCAGAAGATGTAGGAGCGGCTGACCGGGGTCTGCGGTTCCTGCACGGTGGCCGGGGCGGCGTCGAGTCCGTCGGGTTCGGGCTGCGCGCCCGGGGTGGGCTGGGCCGCGGCGAGACCGGCTGCGGCGCGGGCGGTGGGATCGGGTTCGTTCGGGGACACCATGACTCCTTCATCGGGTGTGTCGACCGGCTACGGTGCTGGTCTGCGTCCGGGCGACAGCGGTGTGCGACTCCGGCAAACTGTAACCAACATGGTTACTGTTTGGAAACAGTAACCATCGCGGATACAATTGGCAAGTCCCGGGCAACACCTGTCCGATCGACGCGAGGAAGGCCGAGCATGACGACGAGCACGGCGACGAACATCGCACCGGAGGGGAACCCGACCCGCGGTCGACGTGGCCCCCGCGGCCCCTACGCGACGACACCGGCCCGCCGCGCCGAGATGATCCGGGCGGCGTCGGCGAGCTTCGCCGAGCACGGCTACGAGCGGGCCTCACTGCGGGACATCGCCTCCCGCGCGAGCGTCACGCACGCCGCGCTCCTCCGCCACTTCGCGACGAAGGACGACCTCCTCCTGGCCGCCCTCGCGCAGCGGGACGCCGACGACCTCGAGCTCGCCCAGCGCATCATGCAGTCCAGACTGCCGGCGGACCGCGTCCTGAGCGCGGTGCTCGAGGAGGACTTCGCCCACCCCGAGCAGCAACGCAACTGGCTCGCGATCACCATCGCGGCCACGAACCCCCACCACCCCGCGCACGACTTCTTCATGGCCCGCCGAGCCCGCATGCGCGAGCACTTCACCGACAAGCGGCTCTCGACGGCCGCCGACGGGGAGCATCTCACCGCCGATGACAAGGTGACGATGACGCTGGCGATGATCGACGGTCTGCGCATCCAGGCGCTCTTGGACCCGGAGCGCGAGACCCTGCCGCTGCTCGAGGCCTTCATGCGCCTGATCGCGTCCCCGGAGGACGGCGCCACCACGACGGCGTGAGGTCAGCGGGCCGGCGAGTCCACACCGCTCGTGCGGATGACGTCGAAGCCGTGAAGCGCCTCCGCGACCGCCTGCGCGGGAGAGGTATCACGATTACCGGCTGCCCACCAGGCCAGCGCCTCGTCGATCGCCGCCTGAACAGCGGCCCCGACGGCTCGCGGGACGATGTCGGACGGCGAGGCCTCGAGGCGCCGCGCGACGAACTCGATGGTCTGCTCGCGCCACCGCCGGTAGGTCTCCGGCCTCGTCTCACGTAGTTCGCGGGTCGTCGCGATCAGGCGCATCCGAGCGCGGCCGACGGCGAGCGCGTCGGCGTCCTGGTCGAACACGTCGAGCACGACCGCGGCAATGGCGTCGGCGATGGGCAGTGAATCGTCGGCCGTCGCGAAGCCGTGAGCCAGCGCATCGATCGCCCCCTCGATGCCACCCCACACGATGTCAGCTTTCGTCGGGAAGTACCGATGCAGGGTGCGGACACTCACCCCGACCTCTTCCGCCAGCACGCCCATCGTCGTGCCCTCGTACCCGCGGCGGTAGAGCACGTCGAGCGCTCGGGACCGGAGTTCGTCAGGTTCGGAGACGGGCGGGCGGCCGGGGCCCCGTTTGGCGGTCATGCACCCACGCTAGCGCCCGCGCGCAGGTCGTTTTATGACATACTCTGCCAATACCGTTGCCACGACATGGAGGTCGTCATGCCCTACCCCTTCCCCGATGTCTCCGAGACCCCGCTCGCAGACCTCCTCTCCCTCGCCGGGCGACGCGCCGTCGTCACCGGAGGCGCGCAAGGACTGGGCAAGGCCATCGCCGTCCGACTCGCGGAGGCCGGCGCCGACCTCCTCATCGTCGACCTGCATGAGGACGCCGCGCGCACCGCGGCCGACGAGCTCCACGCGCGGTTCGGTGTCACGGCCCTCGGAACCCGCGCCGACGTAAGCGACGCCGCAACCGTCGCGGCCGCCGCAGACCTCGCCGTCACCGAGCTCGGAGGGATCGACGTCTGGGTGAACAACGCCGGCGTCTTCCCCAACGCCCCGGTGCTCGAGATGGACGACGAGACCTGGGACCGGGTCTTCGCCGTCAACGCCCGCGGCGTCTTCCTCGGGGCGCGCGAAGCGGCACGACGCATGACGGCGGACGGGTCCGGCGGCGTCATCGTGAACATCGTCTCGACCGCCGGGGTCCAGGTCGCCTTCCCGGGCATGTCCGCCTACGTGAGTTCGAAGCACGCGGCGCTCGGACTCACGAAGTCGCTCGCGGTCGACCTCGCTCCGCTCGGCGTCCGGGTCCTCGGTGTCGCGCCGAGCTTCGTGCCCACGGAGGGGAATCTCGCCGTCGCGGCCGCCGCCGCCGAGGCCGCCGCTGCAGCCGGCGTCGAGCTCCCGAAACTCGATGTCATGAACCAGAGCCTCATCGGACGCTTCGGCACCCCAGACGACATCGCCCGCGTCGTCCTCTTCGCCGCGAGCGACCTCTCCATGATCATGACCGGCAGCACCCTCCTGGCTGACGCTGGAGAGACCCTGTAGTTCCTCAGGCTTGGAGCCGACGGGCCCACCCATCTCACCAGATCAGAGCACTCACTAGCGCTTGTTGGCAGAATGTCCTAACATAAGGACACATTCTCACCCGGTTCAGCGTCGACAACCGGCCCATCGGGGCCGGAGGCGGGAACACGCAAAGGAGCGAACAACGTGTCTCATGGTGGAACGATCACCAATGCCGTGAAGGTGGCCCTGCCGCCACTCGGCAACGGCCCCTACAACCGACGCCTCGGCCTCGTCGCCGTCATCGCGACCTTCGGCGGGCTGCTCTTCGGCTACGACACCGGCGTCCTCAACGGCGCTCTGTCGTTCATGATGGAGTACTTCGGCCTCGACTCCTTCCAAGAAGGACTCATCACCTTCACCCTGCTGATCGGTGCCGCCGTCGGCGCCTTCTTCGGTGGGCGTCTGTCGGACCGCCTCGGTCGCAAGCGCAACATCCTCATCATCGCCGTCCTGTTCTTCATCGGCGCCGGCGGCTGCGTCATCGCCCCGACCTACGAGATCCTGCTCGTCTTCCGCTTCATCCTCGGCCTCGCCGTCGGCGGCGCCTCGGTCACGGTGCCGGTCTACCTCGCCGAGGTCGCGCCGTTCGAGAAGCGCGGCAGCCTCGTGTCGCGGAACGAGCTCATGATCGTCGGCGGGCAGTTCCTCGCTTTCGCGATCAACGCGATCATCGGCAACGTCTGGGGCTCCAACGACCACGTCTGGCGCTACATGCTCGCCATCGCCGTGATCCCGGCGTTCGTCCTGTTCTTCGGCATGCTCCGGATGCCCGAGAGTCCGCGCTGGCTCATCGCCCGCGGACGAGACGACGAGGCCCTCGAGGTGCTCCGGCAGGTGCGTTCCGAGGAGCGCGCGGTCGCCGAGATGGAGGAGGTCCGGCAGCTCTCCGAGATCGAGAAGGACGAGCAGTCGGGCACGTTCCGCGACATCGTCCGCACGCCGTGGATTCGTCGCCTTTTGTTCATCGGCATCGGCATCGCCGCCTACCAGCAACTCACCGGCATCAACTCGATGATGTACTACGGCACCCAGGTGCTCGAGGCGGCCGGCTTCACCCGGAACGCGGCGCTCAGCTTCAACGTCCTGAACGGTGTGATGTCCGTCACGGCGATGCTCGTGGCGCTCTCCATCATCAACCGCTTCAACCGTCGCTCGCTGATGCTGTTCGGCTTCATCGGGACCACGACGATGCACCTGCTCGTCGGCGCCATCGGCCTGGGGCTGCCCGAGGACAACCCCGTCCGCCCGTGGCTGCTCCTCATCGCGATCCTGCTCTTCATCGGGATCATGCAGGGCACCATCGGCCCCCTCGCCTGGCTCATGATCGCCGAGATCTTCCCTCTCAAGATGCGCGGCGTCATGATCGGCATCACCGTCCTGGTGCTCTGGTCCACGAACGCCATCATCTCGCTGGCGTTCCCCTCGCTCGTCGAGTCCCTCGGCTTCGGAACGTTCCTGCTCTTCGCAGCGGTCGGTCTCCTCGCCATCCTCTTCGTCGCGACGAGTGTCCCGGAGACGAAGGGCAAGAGCCTGGAGTCCCTCGAGGACCACTTCAAGGAGCAGTACAAGACGTTCTGATCGGCAGCCGCTGTACCGCCGAACGGCCCGCCCTCATCGAGAGGGCGGGCCGTTCGGTCGTGGGGGCTTCATCCCCCGGCTCCGTGTGCCGGAGGCGTCAGACGGATGAGAGGTCGACCCACGCTCCAAGGCGGTCGCTGTGCCGCGCTGCCTCGAGGATCGCGAACGTCGCGAGCGAGCCCTCGACGGCGACAGGGAACCCGCCCGACCGGGAGTCGACGGCGTCGCGGACACCGGTGTAGAAGTCCTGCCACCGGCCGTCGGCCCGCGGGTAGGGCCGACGCTCGCCATCGACCGTCGTCAGCCTGCCCCACCGCTCGTGCGGCTCGACACCCCACCCCCGGTCGCCCGGTCGCAGGCCGGCGAGCACCTGCTCGGTCTGGATGTCGAGTCCGTCCAGGGTGATGGTCCCGGAGCTTCCGGTGACCCGGAGACGCGGCCGGCCGTCCGGCTGGAGGACGTCGGATGCGACGATCGACCGGACACCGTTCCGGTGCTCTATCACCAGATCGAAGGCGTACTCGTAGGCGTCAGCGGGTCGGCGGTCGATCGTCGCGAACACCCGGTCCGCCGGCCCGAGGGCTTCGCGCACCTGGTCCACGAGATGACTCCCGAGGTCGAGGAGCTGGCCGCCCCCTGACCCGTCAGCAGTCGCCTCGGGCTCCCAGCGGTCGAGCACGTTCTCGACCGTCCGGAGGTCACCGACCGCTCCAGAACGGACGATCGCCCGCAGCGTCCTGGACTCCGAGTCCCACCGCCGGTTCTGGAACACGCTGAGCGGCACCCCCCCCGCTCGGCGGCGTAGGAGACGAGCTCGCGGGCCTCGGCGAGGCTGACGGCCATCGGTTTGTCGACGATCACCGGTACGGCCGCGTCGATCACCTGTTTCGCGAGATCGATGCGTCCCGACGGCGGCGTTGAAATCGTGACGACGTCGACGCCGGATGCCAGCAACTCGGCCAGGGTGTCGAAGGCAGGGACACCAGGATGATCCGATGCCAACTCCGTGCGCCTCGCCGGCGAACGGGTCACCACACCGGCGAGGACACCCTCGCCGAGAGCGGCGACGAACGGGGCGTGGAACGTGCGCCCGCCGAAGCCGTATCCGACGAGGCCGAGTCTCACGCGCCGGCTCCCGCTCCCTCACCCGAAGCGGCCGCACGGCCGGCGTCGACGAGCTCACGCAGGCGGTCGAGCTGGAACCGCGAGACCTCGTCGGCGCGCTCGTCCTCTGCGAAGACATTGGAGACGACGATCGCGTCCTCGCGATCGAGGAAGCCGGTGCGTCCGAGCGTCGCGAAGAGTCCCGACCAGTCGACGTCGCCGTCGCCGATCGCGAGGTGCTGGTGCACCCGTGCCGCGTTGCCCGGCGGGTTGCTGATGTACCGGAGGCCGTGCGACCGGTGGTGGTCGAACGTGTCGGCCGCGTAGACCGCGCCGAGACGCGCGCCGATCTCGGGCAGCAGGGTGGCTGCGCGGTCGCCGTAGTGGAAGGTGTGCGAGGCGACGTACACGAAGCCGACGGATGACGAGTTCAAGCCCCGGATGATCCGCCAGGCCTCGAGCCCGTCCTCGACGAAGTCGTCGGGGTGCGGATCGAAGTTGATGCGGACACCCTCGCGCTCGGCGAGCGGCAACAGGGTCTCCATCGAGCGGTAGAAGGCGGCCTCCGAGTCCTCGCTGCGCTCAGGGCGTCCGCTGAACTCGGTGTTGAGGGTGTCGACGCCGAGTTCCACGGCGAGGTGGATGATGCGCGAAAAGTTGCGGACGGCAGCCTCCCGCTGCGGCTCCTCGGGCGAGGAGACACGTTGCACCGGCAGGAGCGCGGGGATGGTGATCCCGGCGTCCGCGACGCGCTTGCGCAGGGCGGCGACGAGGGCGTCGTCGGCCTTGGGGTAGCGGAAGAACGGCCCGAAGTCGGCGTGCGGCGTCAGCTGCAGGTGGTCGTACCCGAGCCGTGCGGCGATGTCGGGGAAGTCGAGCAGCCCGTGGTCGTGGTGGTACGGGGTCGGGTCGAGAGCGATGCGGACCATCGGGGAACTCCTTCGTCAGTGCGGCCGGCCGGTGCCGCGTGAGACCCCGGCCGGACGCGGATCAAGCGTAGAACGCGGGGCGCTCGGGAACGGCGACCGGCACCGGGCCGTCGGTGGTGAGGGCCGCGACTCCCGCCTCACACGCGAGTGCCACCTTGTAGCCGTCCCAGGCGTTCGGCCCGTCGACGAGGATGCCCGCGCGGACCGCGTTCACCCAGCGCTGGACCTGCTCGTCGTAGGCCGCGGCGAACCGCGTCACGAAGCTCGTGTGGTCGGCGACGCTGTAGCGGCCGTCCTTCCACTGCTGGAGACCAGAGGGCTGACCGATCCTCGCGATGCTCTCGGCGAAGACCGCCTCGGTCGCGACCTGATAGCCGAACTGGACGCTCACGTTCATCTCGACGTCGACGAGGACTCCGTTCGCGAGCTCGATGATAACGAGGATTGGCTCGCGCAGGTGGTCAGGGCTCAGCCGGTTGCGACGCGGGTACTTCACCTCGACGCTCGCGACGGTCGAGTCGGCCACCCACGGCAGCACGTCGAACTCGTGCACGACCGAGTCGGTGATGAGCATCGTCTGCGTGTAGGTGTCGGGGACGACCGCGTTGCGGTGGACGCCGCGGAGCATGAGGAGCTCGCCGGCGTCGCCCGACTCGACGAGGGCGCGCAGCTGCTGGTACTCGGCGTCGAAGCGACGCATGAACCCGACCTGGATGTGCGGACGGTCGAGCTGCTGTTCTGCCTCGAGCACCCGCCACGACGACGTGGAGTCGGGCGTTAGCGGCTTCTCGCAGAGGATCGGGAGTCCGGCGGCGAGTGCCGGCAGGAGTACCGGCTCGTGGAACTGGCCGGGGGTCGCGATGAGGACCGCGTCCACGGCCCCGGCCGCGATCGCGTCCTCGATCCGGGTGAACGCCTGGGCACCGGGCGCATTGGCGGCCGCGGCTGCGGCACGTCCGGCGTCGGGTTCGATGATCGCCGCGACGACCGCACCGCTCACCCGCTCGGTGATCCGCTTGACGTGGTCGGCTCCCATCAGGCCGGCTCCGACGATGCCGACCCGGAGGTCGCCGGTCCGGGCGTCGGTCCCGGTGGGACGGTCGGTGGTCTGGATGGTGGTGCTCATGGCGTCGGTGCCTTCCGTGAAGTCTGACTGGTCGAAGTGGGTTCAGCTGACGCGTGCAGCGGCGGTCTCGCCGAAGATGTGCTCGCGTGTGCGCTTGGCGATGGGGAACGGGCGATCGATCGAGCAGCCGTACATGTCCTGCTCGACGATCCCGAAGATCTGCGGGTCGAGTGCCGCGACGCGCTCGATGATCGGGCCGAGCTCCGGGACGCCGAACGGCGGCTCGACCATGATGTCCTGGGTGACGGCCTCGGCGAACGGCACGTCGTTCTTCAGGACGTCGAACAGCAGGCTTGTATCGACCTGCTTCAGATGCAGGTAGCCGATCCGCGACGGGTGGTCGTCGATGAGCTTGAGGTTGTCGCCGCCGTAGTAGGAGAAGTGGCCGGTGTCGAGGCAGAGGTTCGTGTACCGCTCGTCGGTCTCGGCGAGGAAGCGCTCGACCTCCCTGGTCGTCCCGACGTGGCTGTCGGCGTGGGAGTGGAACTGCTGCTTGATCCCGAACTCCTCGAGGAGGGCCTTGCCGAGGCGATCGTGCCCGGCGGCGAGCTTCGCCCACTGCCCGTCGTCGAGGGTGCGAGCCTCAAGGACCTCACTCGTCGCGTCACTGCGCCACAGGTCCGGGATCACGACGAGGTGCTCGGCCCCGAGCTTCGAGACGAGCCCGGCGATGTCGAGCGCCTGGTCCCAGGCGCGCTTCCACTGGTCGTCGCCCTTGTGGAAGCCGGTGAAGACGGTTCCCGCCGAGAGCTTGAGCCCACGGGCGCCGAGTTCGTCGGCGAGCTGGTTCGGATCGGTGGGGAGGTACCCGTACGGGCCGAGCTCGATCCACTCGTAGCCGGAAGCGACGACCTCGTCGAGGAAGCGCTCCCACGGGACCTGCTTCGGGTCGTCGGGGAACCAGACACCCCAGGAGTCGGGAGCGGTGCCGATACGGATCGACGGGGTGGTGGTGGATGCTGACATCGGGTTCCTTCGGTACTCGTTCGTGGGATTCTGGTCGTTCACTCAGCCGAGCAGCGGCTTCTGGGTGGCCTTGATCTCGGCGTACTCCTCGTACGCACGCTGCGTGCTCGGCAGCTCGGAGACCGCGGGCACGGGGACGTCCCACCAGCCCTCGCCGTCGGGCGCGTACAGCAGCGGGTCGCTGTTGATGTGGATGAGCGTCGTCCGGTCGGAGGCCTTCGCGGTCGCCATGGCCACCCTGAGGTCGTCGATCGACGAGGCGCCGGGCTCGACCTCGATCACGTCGACGCCGTAGCTGCGCGCGTTGGCGGCGAGGTCGACGGGCAGGATCTCCTCGCCCTGGAAGTTGCGGGCCTCGGGGTCGAGGCTGCGGTACCAGGTGCCGAATCGCTCGGATCCGACCGTCTCCGAGAGGTGTCCGATCGAGGCGTAGCCGTGGTTCTGGATGAGGACGACGATGAGCTTGATACCCTCGGCGACCGCGGTCACGAGCTCCGTGTGGAGCATGAGGTACGACCCGTCGCCCACCATCACGACCACGTCGCGGTCGGATCCGCTCGCCTCGGCACCGCGCTTCACGCCGAGCCCGCCGGCGATCTCGTAGCCCATGCAGGAGAAGGCGTACTCGACGTGGTAGCCGAGGGCGTCCCGCACGCGCCACAGCTTGTGGAGGTCGCCGGGGAGCGAGCCGGCCGCCTGCACGATCACGTCCTCAGGGTCGGTGCTCGACTGCACGGCACCGATGATCTCGGCCTGGCCGGGGAGCGCGAGTCCGGAAGGCACGAAGGCCTCGTCGACGACCGCATCCCATGCCGCTTTCTCGCGGCGGACGGTCTCGGCATGGTCGGCGTCGACACGGAACCCGGCGAGCTCGGTCTGCAACGCTTCGAGCGTCTCGCGGGCGTCCGCGATGACGGCGATCTGCGTGCCGTGCTTGTACGCGTCGAAGCTCGCGACGTTGACGTTGACGAAGGTCACGCCCTCGGCCTGGAACGCCGTGCGGCTCGCCGTGGTGAAGTCGCTGTAGCGCGTCCCGACGCCGATCACGACGTCGGCTTCCGCCGCGAGACGGTTGGCCGCCGTGGTCCCGGTGGCGCCGATCGCGCCGACGTTCTGGGGGTGGTCCCACACGAGCGAACCGCCACCGGCCTGGGAGGTGCCGACGGGGATGCCGGTCGCCTCGACGAGCAGCCGCAGTGCCTCCTCCGCGTTCGAGTAGATCACTCCCCCGCCGGCGACGATGATGGGACGCTTCGCCCCGCGGATGGCCGTGACGGCGCGAGCCAGTGCCGCACGTTCCGGCAGTGGACGGCGCAGGTGCCACTCGCGGTCCTGGAGGAACTCGATCGGCACCTCGACGGTCTCCGCCTGCACGTCCTCCGGCAGGGCGATCGTGACCGCGCCGGTCTCGGCCGGGTCGGTGAGGACGCGCATGGCGGCGAGGGCGATCGAGAACAGCTGCTCGGGCCGCTGCACCCGGTCGAAGAAGCGGGACAGCGGACGGAACGCGTCGTTGACGGTGATGCCGATGTCGTGCGGCAGTTCGAGTTGCTGGAGGACCGGGTCGGCGACGCGTGTCGCGAAGGTGTCGCTGGGCAGCAGGAGCGCGGGGAGCCGGTTGGTGGTGGCGAGGGCGGCACCGGTGAGCATGTTCGCGGCACCCGGGCCGACCGAGGCCGCACTCGCGAAGGTGCCGAGGCGTCGGTGCATGCGGGCGTAGCCGACGGATTGGTGCACCATCGCCTGCTCGTTGCGCGCCTGGAAGTAGGGCATGAGGTCGGGGTCGAGTGCGTTCGCCTGTTTGAGCGCCTGCCCGAGACCTGCGACGTTGCCGTGCCCGAAGATGCCGAACATGCCGGGGATGGTCCGCTCCCGGTGGTCGCCGTCCACGGTCCACTGGTGACCGAGGAATTCGACGAGCGCCTGGCTCACCGTCATCCGCTTCGTCCTGGGGTTCGTCGCCATCACTGCTGTCCTTCGTCGTCGGTGCTGTCGTTCGAGTGGTGCGGTGCCGCATCGGCCGTGTACGGCAGGCGCGGGTCGACGTCCTGGCCGGCCCAGCTCTGGCGGATCCACGCGTGTGCGGGGTCGTCGCTGATGTGCCAGACCCGTTCGTCGTCGGGACCCGCCATCACGTTCAGGTAGTAGAGGTCGTATCCCGGAGCCGCGACCGCCGGCCCGTGGTAGCCGAACGGCACGAGCGCGATGTCACCCGTGCGGACGATCGCGGTGATGTCGATCTCCCCGGCGGGCGAGGAGTAGGTGGCGAACATACCGAACGGGTCGGCGGACGCCGGTGCCGTCAGCCCCTTCGACACGGCGGACTCGAAGTAATAGATCTCCTCGAGTCGCGACTCCTCGCCGGGCACCGACTCGTCGTGCTTGTGCGCGGGGTACGACGACCAGTTCTCCGCGGGGGTGACGACCTCGCAGACGATGAGCTTCGCAGCGTCGAGCGCGTCCGGCGTGCCGAAGTTGTGCACCTGTCGGCTGGACCGCCCAGCACCGCGCAACTCGACGGGCACCTCGTCGGCGCGAACGTGGCGGGTCGGGAGCGCGGTGCTCGCGGGTGCCTCGGCGACGGCGACCCGGCCGGAACCGCGCAGCGTCCCGGCCGTCCCGACGCCGAGGTAGAGGACATCGGTGGGGCCGTCGAAGACGGACGCTCGACCGCCGAGCACCGCGGTGTCGGCGTTCCCCTCGCCGTCGGACCACTGCACGGAGAACGAGCCGGCGAGCGGGACGACGATGCGCTCGACCGCGCCCTCTGGGAGCCCGAGCTCGTCGTCACCCGAGAGTTCGGCGACGCGGAGACCGGTGTGCTGCCAACCCTCGGTCGCCCCGTCGACGACGCTCTCCCAGCCGTCGCGGGAGAGGTCGCCCTGCTCGTACATCCACTGCATGATGTTCACTCCGTCGTGTGTGATTCGATCTTGCCGCTCGGCCCTTCCCTTCGACAGGATCCGGAACCGCTTGTCGAAGGGCGGTCGGGCCGGGGTGCCTCAGTTCTGGGGGAAGCCGAGGTTGATGCCGCCGTGGGAGGGGTCGAGCCAGCGGGCGGTGATGGCCTTCTGCTGGGTGAAGAACCGGACGCCCTCGGCGCCGTGGGCCTTCGTGTCGCCGAAGAGCGAGTCCTTCCAGCCGCCGAAGGAGAACGTGGCGACCGGCACGGGGATGGGCACGTTGATGCCGATCATGCCGACCTGGATCTCGTTCTGGAACCGCCGTGCAGCACCACCGTCGTTCGTGAAGATCGCGGTCCCGTTGCCGAACGCACCGCCGTTGATCAACTGCACGCCTTCTTCGTAGGACTGCACGCGGACGACGGCGAGGACGGGTCCGAAGATCTCCTCCGTGTACACCTTCGAGGTCGTGGGGACCCGGTCGATGAGGGTCGGGCCGAGCCAGAACCCGTTCGGGTCGCCGTCGATGGGCGTGTTGCGGCCGTCGACGACGATCGTCGCGCCGTCGGCTTCGGCGATGTCGAGGTAGGAGGCGACCTTGTCGCGGTGCACCTTCGTCACCAGCGGTCCCATGTCGCAGTTCCGGCGTCCGTCACCGATCCGCAAGGTGGCTGCACGCTCGGCGATCTTGGCGATGAGTTCGTCCGCGACGGGCTCGACGACCACGACCACCGAGATCGCCATGCAGCGCTCGCCCGCGGATCCGAAGCCGGCGTTGATCGCGGAGTCCGCGACGAGGTCGAGGTCGGCGTCGGGCAGGACCAGCATGTGGTTCTTCGCCCCGCCGAGCGCCTGGACCCGCTTGCCGTGCGCGGTGCCGGTCTCGTACACGTACTTCGCGATCGGGGTGGAACCCACGAAGGAGATGGCGCGGACGTCGGGGTGGGTGAGGAGCCCGTCGACGGCCTCCTTGTCACCGTTCAGCACCGTGAACACGCCGTCGGGGAGCCCGGCTTCCTTCCAGAGCTCCGCGAGCCAGATCGCCGCGGACGGGTCCTTCTCACTCGGCTTCAGCACGACCGTGTTCCCGGCCGCGATCGCGATCGGGAAGAACCACATCGGCACCATCGCGGGGAAGTTGAACGGCGAGATGATGCCGACGACCCCGAGCGGCTGCTTCGTGGAGTACACGTCGACGCCGGTGGAGACCTGCTCGGAGAACTCGCCCTTGAGGTGGTGCGCGAGGCCGGTCGCGAACTCCACGACCTCCTGCCCGCGCGTGATCTCACCCAGCGCATCCGAGACGACCTTGCCGTGCTCCGCCGTGATGATCTCCGCCAGCTCGCCCTTCTTCGCCTCCAGGAGCTCACGGAACTTGAAGACGATCTGCTGACGCTTCGCGAGCGACAAGTCACGCCAAGCAGGGAACGCCTTCGCAGCCGATGCGACAGCTGCTGCGATCTCGTCCTGGTTCGCGAGCGCGACGTGCTTCGTCGCGACACCGAGTGCGGGGTCGTAGACCGGGGCGGTCCGACCGGAGGTGGAGGGGGCTTCAGCGCCGTCGATCCAGTGCGGGACGACGGGGAGGGAGTCAGTGCTCATGATGCGGGTGGTTCCAATCTGTGGAGGATCGACGCTCGGAGCGGAGCGGGACGTCAGGACGGGAGGTCGCCGTGGACGAGACCGGCGGCGGTGTCGACGGCGGCGGTGACGTCGCCGTCGGCGGGGTAGATGAGGGTGCGTCCGACGACCAGGCCGCGGACGCCGGGCAGCTCGAGGGCACGCTCCCAGGACGAGTAGACGTCGTCCTGGTGGCCGTTCGGCTCGCCGCCGAGGAGGAGTGTCGGCATGGTGGTCGCCGCCATGACTCGCTCCATCTCCTCGACCACCGGGAGTTTCATCCAGGTGTACGCGGAACTCGAACCGAGGCCGGCGGCGATGGCGATCGAGGTGATGACGGCCTCCGGCGAGAGGTCGTTCACGATCCGACCCTCGCGCCACTCGCTCATGAACGGCTCGAGCATGATCGGCACCCGAGCCGCGGCGGCCTGGTCGACGGCGCGTGCGTTCGCCTCGATCGTCGCGACCGATCCGACATCGCCGAGGTTCACCCTGAGGAGGGTCTTGGCGAAGTCGAGACCGTCGCGGACGATGCCGGGAATGTCGTAGCCGGTGAAGCGGTCGTCCATTTCGAATGCGGCGCCGCGCAACCCGCCCCGGTTCATCGATCCGACCACGACCTTGTCGTCGAGCAGACCGAGGAGGGCGAGGTCGTCGATGATGTCGGGGGTGCCGAGCACGCCGTCGACGCCAGGACGCGAGAGCGCGAGCGCGAGGCGGTCGAGGAGCTCGTACCGGTCGGCCATCGCCATCGTCTCGTCGCGCACCCCGAGGGCTCCGCGAGCCGGGTGGTCGGCGGCGACGATGAAGAGCCGACCGTCACCGCGGATGAGCTCGCGGCGGCGGCGGTCGGTGTGGGCCCGGGTGATCGCTGCCGGGTCCGATGCGCGGACCTCGCGCAGGCGCTCGAACTCGGCTTCACGAAGGAAGCGCGATGTCCTGGTGTTGTTCACGATGGTCATCGGGCACCTCCGAGTTCTGCCGCACCGACGGTGCTGATGCTGTCGAGGATCTCGAGGACCTCGGCGGAGTTCGGCATGGCCGTCGAGCACTCACGCCGCGAAGCGACGATGGCCCCGGCGATGTTCGCGAACCGCAGGATCTTCTCGAGACCCCACCCTTCGATGAGGCCATGACAGAGGGCGCCTCCGAAGCTGTCCCCCGCGCCGAGCCCGTTCACGACGTCCACGAAGTACGGCGGTACCTCGACGGTCTCGTCGCGCGTCTTCGCGAGGACGCCCTTCGGGCCCTGTTTGACGATGGCGAGTTCGACGCCGCGTTCCAGCAAGGCGTCTGCAGCGCGGTGTGGATCCGTCTCGCCGACAGCCACCTCGCATTCCTCACGGTTGCCGACCGCGACCGTGACGTGTTCGAGCGCTCGCCCGACCTGGGCGGAGGCCTGCTCGGCCGAGTTCCAGAACATCGGACGGTAGTCGAGGTCGAGGATCGTCAGCGGCCGGCGGGCGCGGGCTTCCCACGCGGTGAAGTGGGCCGAGCGGCTCGGTTCCTCGCTGAGCCCCGTCACCGTCGCCCAGAACACCTTCGCGCGGTAGATCGCGTCGAGGTCGAGGGACTTCGACGTGATCGTCAGATCAGGCGCCTTCGGCTTCCGGTAGAAGTACAACGGGAAGTCGTCCGGCGGGAAGATCTCGCAGAAGGTGACCGGTGTCTGCAAGTCCGTCTCCCAACCGACGAACTCGTCAGCGACGCCGAGGCGTCCGAGTTCGCGGTGGACGTATCGACCGAAGGGGTCGTCACCCGTTCTGCTGATGAGCGCCGTCGGGTGCCCGTGCTGGGCGGCGGCGACAGCGACGTTGGCGGCGCTCCCCCCGAGGTACTTGCCGAAGGTGTCGACGTCCTCGAGGCCGATGCCGTCCTGCAACGGGTAGATGTCGACGCCGACGCGTCCCATGGTGACGACGTCGTACGTGGTGGCTGATGGAGCGGTCATACGTCTCTGTACAACTTTCTGTGAGCTGTTCGATGCGGCCAGAACCAGCATACACAGAATGTCTTAACAAATGAACATGACTCGAGGATCTTGATCACACGCCCGTCAAACCGCGGGGACGCCATGGGAACCGGCCGACATGGGGAGCCAAGCCCTGCCGGCGGGCCGTGGATACGAAGAAGCCCCGAGATCCGCATGATCTCGGGGCTTCTTCTCCGGTGGGCCCTGCCGGGATCGAACCGACGACATCCACGGTGTAAACGTGGCGCTCTACCAGCTGAGCTAAAGGCCCGCGATCGGATGGAGGCATCCGATGCGACTCGTCGAGTCTAGCCGGAGTCCCCATCGGAGCCGGAACGCTCCACAACCCGGGTCCGCGCGCATCCGTCGCGACACCGGACGATCGGTCGGGCGCGGTGAGGGTCGCTGGCCGTACGATCGAGGGGATGGATACGACGATCCCCACCCCGTACGAAGACCTCCTGCGCGACACGCTCGAGCACGGCGCCACCAAAGGCGACCGCACCGGAACCGGCACGCGCAGCGTGTTCGGCCGTCAGCTCCGCTTCGACCTCTCTCAAGGCTTCCCGCTCATCACCACCAAGCGGGTGCACTGGAAGTCCATCGCGTACGAACTCCTGTGGTTCCTCCGCGGCGACGGGAACGTCCGCTGGCTGCAGGAACACGGCGTGTCCATCTGGGACGAGTGGGCCGACGACCAGGGCGAGCTCGGTCCCGTGTACGGCGTGCAGTGGCGGTCCTGGCCGACCCCCGACGGCTCGCACATCGACCAGATCTCGCAGGTCATCGACCAGCTGCGCACCGACCCGAACTCGCGCCGCATCATCGTCTCCGCCTGGAACGTCGCCGACATCCCCAACATGGCGCTCGCCCCGTGCCACGCCTTCTTCCAGTTCTACGTCGCCGACGGCAAGCTCTCCTGCCAGCTCTACCAGCGCAGCGCAGACCTCTTCCTCGGCGTCCCCTTCAACATCGCCAGCTACGCGCTCCTCACCCACCTCGTCGCGGAGCAGGTCGGCCTCGAGGTCGGCGACTTCGTGTGGACCGGCGGCGACTGCCACATCTACGACAACCACGTCGAGCAGGTGACGGAGCAGCTCACGCGCGCACCGTTCCCCTACCCACAGCTGCGCATCAACACGAAGCGCGACAGCATCTTCGACGTGGAGTACGACGACCTCGAGATCGTCGACTACCAGCACCACCCCGCCATCCGCGCGGCCGTCGCCGTATGAGCCTGGCGCTCATCTGGGCTCAGGCCCACAACGGCGTCATCGGAGCCGACGGCGACATGCCCTGGCACGTCCCCGAGGACCTCGCGCACTTCAAGGCGCTCACCGGCTCGGACGCGGTGATCATGGGACGTCGCACCTGGGATTCACTCCCCCCGCGGTTCCGTCCGCTCCCAGGACGCCCGAACATCGTCGTCACCCGCGATCACGCCTGGTCCGCCGACGGCGCCATCGTCGCGCACTCATTGCAGGACGCGTTCGAGGCGGCGCAGCTCGCCGGCAACGGCCAGGCGTGGGTGACCGGCGGCGCGGGTCTCTTCACCGAAGCGCTCGCGCTCGCCGACCGGCTCGAGGTGACCGAACTCGACCTCGACGTCGCCGGCGACACCTTCGCGCCAACCATCGGCGAGGAGTGGGTGCCGGTCACGATCGACCCGGCACACGGCTGGTCGGAATCTCGGACCGGTGTCCCCTACCGGTTCATCCGATACGAGCGCGCGCCCGAGATCGCCATCACCGGCTGAGACGCCCGGCGAACCGGATCGACCGGCGCGGGAGACGGCTCAGGCCGGCTGACGCAGCTCTTCGAGCGCGGCGCGGTAGGCCGCGAGCGAGCGAGCCTCGCCCGGTGCCGTGATGAAGCTCTCACGGATGATCCCCTGCTGGTCGATGAGGAAGGTCGCGCGGTTCGCGAACCCCTTCTCCTGCAGGAACACCCCGTACTCCTTGGCGACCTGGCCGTGCGGCCAGAAGTCGGCGAGCAGCTGGAAGCCGTACTGCTCCTGCTCCGCCCACGCCCGCAGCGTGTGCTTGGAGTCGACGGAAATACCGACGAGCGTGACCTGGTCGTCCGTGAACAGGCTGAGGTTGTCGCGGAGCTCGCACAGCTCCCCCGTGCAGGTCCCCGAGAACGCCAGCGGGAAGAAGACGAGGGCGACAGCCGAACTGCCGCGGAACTGACTCAACCTGACGAGTTCGCCGAACTGGTTCGCCAGTTCGAAGTCGGGTGCCAGGGTGTCGTTCTCGAGTGCCATGAGGGTCCTTTCAGGCGGGTTCGCCTGCTCCGGATCGCCCGAGCGGTGGACGGGTCCGATCCGGTCACACATCCTAACCCCGCACCGCAGCTGCACAAACCCGGAGGGGTGCGCCGCTCGGTCACCGTTCCCTGGGGTGACCGGATAGGGTGAAAGGTGGCGCCCGCGTCCATACCCATCAGGACGCATGGAGTTCACCATCACAACCCAGGCACGATCTGCCACGAGAGAAAGGTCGACGGTGACTGTTCACGACCAGGATCCATACTCGTCCAACCACGTAGACGCCGATCCTGAGGAGACGTCCGAGTGGAATGAGTCCCTCGACGCCCTCGTCGACGAACGTGGCCGCGGGCGCGGCCGCGACATCATGCTGAGCCTCCTCAAGCGCTCGAAGGAACTGCACCTCGGTGTGCCGATGGTGCCCACCACCGACTACATCAACACCATCGCCTCGGAGAACGAGCCCGACTTCCCGGGCGACGAGGACATCGAGCGCCGCTACCGTGCCTGGATCCGCTGGAACGCGGCCATGACCGTGCACCGCGCGCAGCGCCCCGGCATCGGTGTCGGCGGACACATCTCCACCTACGCGTCGTCGGCCGCGCTCTACGAGGTCGGCTTCAACCACTTCTTCCGCGGCCAGGACGCCCCGGGCGGTGGCGACCAGATCTACATCCAGGGCCACGCCTCCCCCGGCACCTACGCCCGCGCCTTCCTCGAGGGCCGCCTCAGCACCGACCAGCTCGACGGCTTCCGCCAGGAGAAGTCGCACGCGCCGCACGGGCTCTCCTCGTACCCGCACCCGCGCCTCATGCCGGACTTCTGGCAGTTCCCGACGGTCTCCATGGGTCTCGGCCCGATCAACGCGATCTACCAGGCGCACCTCGCCAAGTACGTCACCAACCGTGGCATCAAGGACGCCAGCGACCAGCAGGTCTGGGCGTTCCTCGGCGACGGCGAGATGGACGAGGTCGAGAGCCGCGGTCAGCTCCAGGTCGCCGCGAACGAGGGCCTCGACAACCTCAACTTCGTGATCAACTGCAACCTGCAGCGCCTCGACGGCCCCGTCCGCGGGAACGGCAAGATCATCCAGGAGCTCGAGAGCTTCTTCCGCGGCGCCGGCTGGAACGTCATCAAGGTCATCTGGGGCCGCGAGTGGGACGACCTCCTCAACCGCGACACCGACGGCGCGCTCCTCAACCTCATGAACGTCACGCCCGACGGCGACTTCCAGACGTACAAGACGGAAGACGGCGCCTACGTCCGCGAGAACTTCTTCGGCCGCGACGAGCGTGCCCTGAAGCTCGTCGAGGGCTACACCGACGACGAGGTCTGGAACCTCAAGCGCGGCGGCCACGACTACCGCAAGGTCTACGCGGCGTTCAAGGCGGCCAGCGAGCACAAGGGGCAGCCGACGGTCATCCTCGCGCACACCATCAAGGGCTACGGCCTCGGCCCGAGCTTCGAGGGCCGCAACGCGACCCACCAGATGAAGAAGATGACGCTCGACAACCTGAAGACCTTCAGGGACACGATGCGCATCCCGATCACCGACTCGCAGCTCGAAGAGAACCCCTACCTCCCGCCGTACTACCACCCGGGCGAGGACGACGAGGCGATCCAGTACCTGCACGAGCGTCGCCGCGCGCTCGGCGGCTACGTCCCCGAGCGTCGCAGCAAGTACACGCAGCTGAACCTGCCCGACGACTCCGCCTACGCGGCGGCGAAGAAGGGCTCCGGCACGCAGGAGATCGCCACCACCATGGCGTTCGTCCGACTGCTGAAGGACCTCCTCCGCGCCAAGGACTTCGGCAACCGGATCGTCCCGATCATCCCCGACGAGGCACGCACCTTCGGCATGGACGCGTTCTTCCCGAGTGCGAAGATCTACAACCCGAACGGTCAGCACTACACCTCGGTGGACCGCGAACTGCTCCTCGCCTACAAGGAGAGCCCGCAGGGTCAGATCGTGCACGTCGGTATCAACGAGGCGGGTGCCATCGCGGCCTTCTCGGCGATCGGAACCTCGTACTCGGTGCAGGGCGAGCCGCTCATCCCGGTCTACGTCTTCTACTCGATGTTCGGTTTCCAGCGCACCGCAGACGCCATCTGGGCAGCCGGTGACCAGATGACCCGCGGCTTCATGATCGGCGCGACCGCCGGTCGCACGACGCTCACGGGTGAGGGCCTCCAGCACGCCGACGGCCACTCGCTGCTGCTCTCCTCCTCGAACCCCGCGGTCGTGAGCTACGACCCGGCCTACGGCTACGAGATCGCGCACATCGTGCGGAGCGGTATCGAGCGCATGTACGGCGGCGAGCACCAGGACCCGAACGTCATGTACTACCTCACGGTGTACAACGAGCCGCTCGTCCAGCCGGTCGAACCCGAGGGTGTCGACGTCGACGGCATCGTGCGCGGTATCCACCGCATCAGCACGAGCGACAAGCAGGGCCCGAAGGCCCAGCTCATGGCCTCCGGCGTCGCGGTCCCGTGGGCGATCGAGGCGCAGCAGCTCCTCGCCGACGACTGGGGTGTCTCCGCAGACGTCTGGAGCGTCACGAGCTGGACCGAGCTCCGTCGCGACGGTCTCTCCGCCGACCAGCACAACTTCCTGCACCCGCAGGAGGAGCGTCGTGTGCCCTACGTCACGGAGAAGCTGAGCGGTGCCGCAGGCCCGTTCGTCGCCGTGACCGACCACATGCACGCCGTGCCGGACCAGATCCGTCAGTTCGTGCCGGGCGACTTCGCGACGCTGGGGGCCGACGACTTCGGCTTCTCCGACACGCGCGCCGCTGCCCGTCGCTTCTTCAAGATCGACGGCCCGTCGCTCGTCGTCCGCACCCTCCAGCAGCTCGCTGCTCGAGGTGAGGTCGATGCGAGCCTCCCGCAGCAGGCGATCGACCGCTACCGCCTCCACGACGTGAACGCCGGCAACACCGGCAACGCGGGTGGCGAGAGCTGATTCCATCGCTACCACGGTGACGAAGACGAAGACGAAGGCCGAGACACTCGACTGGCTCCGCCGGATCTCGGGTGAGCTCGCGACCGCGACGCTCAAACGCCTCGAGGACACCCTTCCCTGGTACGCCGAGATGCCACCAGGCCGCCGCTCAGCGGTCGGCCTGGTGGCTCAGGCGGGCATCAGTTCGTTCATCTCGTGGTTCGACGATCCCCGGTCGACGCCGTGGATCGCCGCCGACGTGTTCGGGGCGGCTCCTCGCGAGCTGCTCCGTTCCGTCAGCCTGCAGCAGACGCTGCAACTCATCAAGGTCACCGTCGAGGTGGTCGAGGAACGCGTCGCGTCCGGAAGCGTCGACCTCCGCGAGGCAATCCTCCTCTACTCGCGCGACATCGCGTTCGCCTCGGCCGATGTGTACGCCCGTGCGGCCGAAGCCCGCGGACTCTGGGACGCCCGCCTCGAGGCCCTCGTCGTCGACTCGATCCTCAGTGGCGAGGCCGACGACGAGTTGCCCAGCCGGATCGCCGCCCTCGGGTGGCACGGTCACGGGGAGGCCTGCGTCCTGGTCGGGACGACCCCACGGGTGCTCGATGTCGACATGCTCCGCCGGACCGCCCGACACCTCGACGCCGACGTCCTCATCGGCGTCCAGGGCAACCGGCTCGTGCTCGTCCTCGGTCGCGCCGAGCTGCCCAGCACCGACCCAGGAGACGGTGAGCCCGTCGAGGAGGCGGAACAGGCGGCCGCAGACGCCCGCACGAGCTCACAACTCACCTTCCTCGACATCGCCGCCAAGCTCGAGCACGGGTTCGGTCCGGGGCACCTGGTGCTCGGTCACGCCGTGCCCTCCCTCATCGAGGCGTCACGCAGCGCGAAGGCCGCCCTCGCCGGGTTCGCCGTGGCGAAGTCCTGGCGTCACGCACCTCGACCGGTCGCGGCGGACGACCTCCTTCCGGAGCGCGCCCTCGCCGGCGACAACCTCGCGAAGACCACGCTCATCGAGCGGGTCTACCGCCCGCTCAAGGACTACTCCGGCGAGCTCGTGACGACGCTCTGGTGCTACCTCGACAACGGCCGCTCGCTCGAAGCGACGGCACGCGAGCTGTTCGTGCACCCCAACACGGTCCGGTACCGCCTCAAGCGGGTCTCCGAGGTCATCGGGTGGGACGCGACGGGTGCCCGCGAGTCGCTCATCCTGCAGGCGGCCCTCATCCTCGGTGCCATCGCTGAGCCTGAGCCGTCCCGACGTCGGCTGACCTCCTGACGCTCGCTGGGCCGTTCGACCGGTCCATGTTGTGGAGTCCACACAACACATTTTCCAAAGGTTCGTGGTGTTTCTCCACTGCTCGGCGTCCTCCGGTTGGCAGACTAGAGCGGTGATCGTCATCGCCTGCCCTGGACAGGGCTCCCAAACCCCCGGCTTCCTCGACCCCTGGTTGCAGGACGCCTCCGCGAAGGACGCGCTCGCGCGCTTCTCCGACGAAGCCGGACTCGACCTCGTCAAGCACGGCACCGTCTCCGACGCCGACACCATCCGCGACACCGCGGTGGCCCAGCCACTCATCGTCGCGGCCGGCATCGTCGCCTTGGACGCCCTGCGGAAGGCCCTCCCCACCGACGCCGCGCCGTTCGGCGGCATCGCCGGACACTCCGTCGGCGAGATCACCGCTGCCTATGGCGCCGGCATCCTCTCGGACAGCGACGCCATGAGCTTCGTGAGCGAACGCGCCGTGGCCATGGCCGAAGCCGCAGCCACCACCCCGACGGGCATGAGTGCCGTCCTCGGTGGCGACCAGGACGCCGTCGTCGCGCACGTCCGTTCCTTCGGGCTGGAGCCCGCCAACTACAACGGCGGCGGCCAGATCGTCGTCGCCGGCGCGCACGACGCCCTCGCCCGCCTCGCCGACGAGCCGCTCAAGGGCACGCGGGTGATCCCACTGCAGGTCGCAGGCGCCTTCCACACGAGCTACATGCAGTCAGCTCGGGACTGGCTGGCCGGGGCGAGCCGCACGGTCGAGCCCCAGGACCCGACGCTCCGCATCTGGACGAACCACGACGGCACCGAGGTCACCTCGGGTACGGCGTTCTTCGACCTCCTCATCGGTCAGGTCGCCTCCCCGGTACGCTGGGACCTGTGCATGGACGCGTTCAGCGCCGCAGGGATCACCGGACTCATCGAGCTCGCCCCCGCCGGGGCGCTCACCGGACTCGCACGTCGCGGCCTGAAGGGCGTGCCGACGGTCGCCATCAAGACCCCCGACGACCTGCCGGCAGCCCTCGACCTCATCGCCCAGCAGTAGCGCAGACGGAGAACCAGTCAATGACCACCCCCACCCTCAAGCAGTCGCGCGGTCCCGAGTTCACCCGCATCCTCGGCCTCGGCGCAGCTCGCGGAGACCTCAGCGTCCCGAACGACGACCTCGTCGGTCCGATCAACTCGTCCGACGAGTGGATCCAGCAGCGCACCGGCATCGTCACCCGCACGCGGGCGTCCGCGGACGTCAGCGCCGTCGACCTCGCAGCCGAAGCCGGTGCGGAGGCCATCGCAGCCGCGGGCATCTCGGCCGAGCAGGTCGACCTCGTCCTCATCGCGACGATCAGCAACGTCCAGCAGTCCCCGTCGATGGCGGCCGTCGTGGCCGACCGCGTCGGAGCGAACCCTGCGGCCGCCTACGACCTCAACGCCGCGTGTGCCGGATACGCCTACGCGATCGCCCAGGCCGACGCACTCATCCGATCGGGCGCGGCCCACTACGCGCTCGTCATCGGCGCCGAGAAGCTGTCAGACATCGTCGATCCGACCGACCGGTCGATCTCGTTCCTCCTCGGTGACGGAGCAGGCGCGGCCGTCGTCGGGCCGAGCGACTTCCCCGGCATCTCCCCCACGGTGTGGGGATCCGACGGCTCGAAGGCCGACGCCGTCGGCATGAGCGGCACGCTCACCGAGTTCCGCGACGGCACCGCCGCCTGGCCGACCCTGCGCCAGGAGGGCCAGACGGTCTTCCGATGGGCGGTCTGGGAGATGGCCAAGGTCGCCAAGCAGGCCCTGGAGGAAGCGGGCGTCGAGGCCTCCGACCTCGCGGCCTTCATCCCCCACCAGGCCAACATGCGCATCGTCGACGAGTTCGCCAAGCAGCTCAAGCTGCCGGAGACCGTCGTCATCGCGCGCGACATCGAGACCACCGGCAACACCTCGGCGGCGTCCATCCCGCTCGCCACCCACCGGCTCCTCCAGGGGCACCCCGAGCTCAGCGGCGGTCTCGCCCTGCAGATCGGGTTCGGTGCCGGACTGGTCTTCGGCGCTCAGGTCGTCGTCCTGCCGTAGCAGGACGCCCGACGCGACTACACTCGACTACGGTCAAACCTCACCCAAGGAGTAGAACAATGGCACTGTCCACCGAAGAAGTCCTCGCCGGCCTGGCCGAGCTGATCAACGACGAGACCGGCATCGCGACCGACACCGTCGAGCTGGACAAGTCGTTCACCGATGACCTCGACATCGACTCGATCTCCATGATGACCATCGTCGTCAACGCGGAGGAGAAGTTCGACGTGAAGATCCCGGACGAAGAGGTCAAGAACCTGAAGACCGTCGGCGACGCCGTCGACTTCATCGTCAAGGCTCAGGGCTAGTCCCAGCGCAGTGCTGAAGGGTCGGCCGGCAGTTGGCCGACCGGCCCTTCGGCGTTCGAGGCGGCTCGTCCGTCCGGACACGGGCTCGACCGCCGCAGGGCTCGGATCCCCTCGTCGTCTCCACAGAAGGTTTGACTGAATGACCACCAAACGCATCGTCATCACCGGCATCGGTGCCACCACTCCCCTCGGCGGCAACGCCACCGACTCCTGGGACAACCTCCTCGCCGGCAAGAGCGGTGCGAGCCGTCTCGAGCAGCCGTGGGCTGAAGAACTCGAGCTGCCCGTACGCTTCGCCGCACAGGCCGCCGTCCCCACCGCGGACATCCTCGATCGCCGTGAGGTCAAGCGCCTCGACCCGTCGAGCCAGTTCGCCCTGATCGCCGCGCGCGAGGCCTGGCAGGACGCCGGCGCCCCCGAGGTCGACCCGGAGCGACTCCTCGTCGACTGGGCCACCGGCATCGGCGGCGTGTGGACGCTCCTCGACGCCTGGGACACCCTGCGCGAGAAGGGCCCCCGCCGCGTCCTCCCCATGACCGTCCCGATGCTCATGCCGAACGGCCCGGCGGCGGCGATCGGCATGGACCTCGGTGCCCGAGGCGGAGAGCGCACCGTCGTCTCGGCCTGCGCCTCCAGCACCGAGTCGCTCGCCAACGCCTACGACCACCTCCAGGCCGGCCTCGCCGACATCGTCGTGGCCGGTGGCTCCGAAGCCGCCATCCACCCGCTCCCGCTCGCGTCCTTCGCAGCGATGCAGGCATTGTCCAAGCGCAACGACGACCCCGCCATCGCCTCGCGTCCCTACGACGTCGACCGCGACGGCTTCGTCCTCGGTGAGGGCGCGGCAGCACTCATCGTCGAGACCGAGGAGCACGCCAAGGCCCGTGGCGCCCGCATCTACGCCGAGCTCCTCGGTGGTGCGGTGACGAGCGACGCGTACCACATCACCGCTCCCGACCCCGAGGGTTCGGCTGCGGCCCGCGCCATGCGTGCGGCCGTCGAGAACGGCGGCGCGTCGCTCGACGACGTCGTGCACGTCAACGCACACGCGACGAGCACGCCTGTCGGCGACATCGCGGAGTACAACGCGCTGCGTCGGGTCTTCGGTGCCCACCTCGACGACATCGCCGTGACGGCGACCAAGGCCTCGACCGGCCACCTCCTCGGCGGCGCGGGTGCCATCGAAGCGGCCTACACGGCGCTCGCCCTGCACCACCGGGTCATTCCACCGACCATCAACCTCGACAACCAGGACCCGGAGATCCCGCTCGACGTCGTCACGACGCCGCGTGAGCTCGGGTCCGGCGACCTGCTCGCCATCAGCAACTCGTTCGGGTTCGGCGGCCACAACGCGGTCGTCGCGTTCCGGAGCTACTGAGCCGTCCGCGACGGAGACGACGACGGGTCGTGGTGCATGCACCACTAACCGTCGTCGTCTACTGACCAGGGTGCCGCAGTTTCGTCACCTCGTGTCTGCCGGGAGTGTCACCGACCTCGCACGGTCCACGCCACGTGGGCACCCTGTCGTCTGTGCAGTTGTCTCGCGTGCGCGGTGCCGCCGCGCCGGCGGGGCCGGATCAGCCCACGTTGTGCAGCCAGATGACGGAGGACCCGTCGCCGGCGTGACGGAACGGCTCGAGTTCGTCGTCCCATGGCTGTCCGAGCGCGACGCGGAGTTCGCGCTGGAGTTCGGCGGCGTTCCCGGCGCCGACCTCCATGGCGTACCGGATGCGATCCTCCGGGACGACGACGTTGCCGATGCTGTCGGTCTGTGCGTAGAAGATCCCGAGGTCGGGCGTGTGCATCCACCGGGCACCGTCGACGCCCTGGGCCGGGTCTTCGCTCACCTCGTAGCGGAGGTGCTCCCAGCCGCGCAGGGCTGAGGCGAGTGCGGCTCCGGTGCCGTGCGGGCCTTCCCAGAAGACCTCGGCACGCTGCGCACCGCGGAGGATCGGCTGGTCTTCCCAGTCGAAACTGATGGCACGGCCAAGAGCGCGACCTGCCGCCCATTCGAGGTGCGGGCAGAGCGCGCGAGGCGACGAGTGCACGAACAGTACACCCTTCGTCATCGGTGTCGACATGATTCCTCCACTGCGTCCGGGTGCGTCTTCCCCAACGACCCATGCAGTGTGATCCATGTCGGTGTCCGGCTGACCGGACCTCCGTGTATGCAGTTGTTCGACTCGCGCCGATACGAGCATTATGCCCCATGACCTGGAGGAATGACAACCGTGTCGTTCCCAGTACGCTGGATCGGGAGCCGGCCCGGACCGAGGGCCATCCAGGATGGAGCGGTGATGCACGAGGCCCTGGCGATCGACATCGGCGGCACGAAGGTCGAAGCGGCCGTCGTCGACGCCGAGGGACGAATCATGCCGGGCACTCGGTTCCGCGGTCCGACGGGCGCCGCGGCCACCCGCGAGGAGCTCGCGGCGTCGATCCTCCGAACCGCCGAACGGAGCGTCTCGGCCCATGGCGGGCCGGTGTCCGGAGTCGGGATCGGTTCGGCCGGCCCCATCGGCAGGACCGACGGCACCGTCTCGCCGATCAACCTCCCCCGACTCGCCGACTTCCCCGTCGTGGCGGAACTCCGGCGCTTCACGTCCGGTCCGGTGGAACTCCGCCTCGACGGCACCTGCATCGCCCTGGCCGAGCACTGGCAGGGCGCACTCCGCGGAACCGAGAACAGTATGGGCATCGTCGTCTCCACCGGGATCGGTGGCGGGATCATCCTCGGATCCCGACTCGTCCCCGGCACCTCGGGCAACGCCGGCCACCTCGGACAGATGCAACTCCGCCGACGCGAGCCGGATGCCGTCGGCACACCCTGGACGTTGGAGGGCATCGCGTCAGGCACCGCGACGGTCGCCTGGGCGCGCGCCCAGGGATGGACCGGCGCGACGGGCGAACAGCTCGGGGCCGACTACGCGACGGGAACGGAGATCGCGATCCGCGCAGTCCGACGTTCCGCCGAGGCCGTCGGCGAAGCCCTTTGCAGCATCACCACCCTGCTCGACCTGGAACGCGTCGCGATCGGCGGCGGCTTCTCGCGGGTCTCGCCCGACTACCTCGACCTCGTCCAAGAGGCTGCGACCGCGGCTGCGCTGCACGCCTACGCCCGTGAGCTGCGCGTGGTCCCGGCCGGGCTCGACGCCGACGGGCCGCTCATCGGCGCTGCCGCCCTCGTCCTCGCGGACTGAACGCGCACGTCCCGATCCGGAACGCCACCGGTCCCCGAGCCGCCCCATCCCGGTCCCTGAGTAACCCCGCACCGGTCCCTGAGCTTGTCGAAGGGCCCCTTCGACAAGCTCATGGACCGGATATCGGTAGGGCGGGTGGGACTTGAACCCACGCATCGTTCGGTTATGAGCCGAATGCCTTCACCAGCTTGGCTACCGCCCCGTGCGGAACCCAGTGTACCGAGTGGCCCGCCGGGCGGGAGTCAGTCGCGGGATTCCTGGCGGTCTGCGGTCGCCGTGTGACGCTCGGTCGTCGGGTCGACGACCTGCTCGCCGCGGTAGAGCGCTTCGAAGGTGTCGAGCGTGCGCTCGATGTCGTGTGCGGAGACGAGCTCCAACGATGCGTCCTGCATCCGGCGGTACTCCTCGGGCGAGGCGCTGAGTACCGTGGCGAGCCGCTCGGCCAGGGCGTCGACGTTGCCCGGCTCGAACAGGTACCCGTTGACCTGATCGTGCACGAGGTGGGGCAGCGCCATGGCGTCGGCCGCGACCACCGGGAGACCGGAGGCCATGGCCTCCATCGTCGCGATGCTCTGCAGCTCGGCGATGGACGGCATCGCGAAGACGGTGGCGTTCGTGTAGGCCTGCTTCACCTCATCGTCGGACACCTTGCCGAGGAATCGGACGCGGTCACCGATGCCGAGCTGCTGGGTCAGCTGCTCGAGGTTCTTCGCCTGGTCGCCTCCACCGATGACGTCGACGTGGGCGTCGAGTTCCTTCGGGAGTTTCGTGAGCGCGCGCAGGAGCACGTCGATCTGCTTCTCGCTCGTGATGCGACCCACGAAGAGGATGGTGTTCCGCTTCCGCGGTTCGAACGACGGCGTGTACTGTCCGGCCTCGATCCCGCAGGAGATCGCGTGCACACCGGTCAGGCCCGTGAACTGCTCCAGGAAGTCGGCGGCCTTGCGCGTCGGGGTCGTCACGGCGAAGGCACGATCGAACACGCGTCGGGCGGCAGCCCACTGCGTCCGGACGAGCCACTCCTGGGTGCGCTTGGGGATGACGGTGAAGTCGAGGATGTTGTCGGGCATGATGTGGTTCGTCGCCACCATGCGGATGCCGCGTTGCTCGGCCTCGATCGAGAGACCACGGCCCACCACGATGTGCGACTGCAGGTGCACGACGTCGGGCTTCACGCGGTCGAGGATCTTCCGGGCGTTCCGTCGCATCGACCACGGCATCGCGAAGCGCAGCCAGTCGTGCGGGTACCACCGGAGACTGAAGAGGCGGTGCGCCGTCATCGTCTGACCCTCGTGGGTCTCCTTCCACGTGCCGAACTTGCGCGAGCCCGCGGGCGCGACGATGTGGACGTCGTGGCCTCGGCGGACGAGTCCGGCCGCGAGGCGCTCGGCGAAGCGTGCGGCGCCGTTCACGTCGGGCGAGAAGGTGTCGGCGCCGATGACCACCCGCAGCGGCTTGTGGGTGTCGGCGCTCGGCGTCGTGCTGGACGCCTTCGCGAGGTGCTGGTCGTCGGGAGAAGTCAAGGTATCGGTGATTCCTCTGTGCTTGGCCAGTGATGTGAGGGGTGCGGGCGGTCGCTCACGACCCTGATGCGGCGCGGAACGCCATGCTCAAGCATACCTGCAGCCCGTTCGGGCTCCAGGGCTCAGGCGGGCGCGTCGCCGGTCGCGAGGGCCTTCGCAGCTGCTGCGGCCGCCGGCGTCTGGCTCACCTGCGGGTGATGGCGAGCGAGCTGGAAGACGCCCCACACGGCGATCGCGCCGGCCACGACGAAGCCGAAGCCCGCCCAGAACGGTGCGTTGCTCGCCTCCCCCAGCACGATGATGCCGATGCCGACGGCGATCATCGGGTCGATGACCGTCAGACCCGCGATGACGAGGTCGGGAGGTCCCGAGGAGTAGGCGGTCTGCACGAAGTAGCCGCCGAGCGCACTCGCGGCGACGAGGCCGAGCCCGCAGAGGACCGTGAGCCAGTCGAACTCGCCCTGCTGCAGCCGTCCGATGATGACCTTGGCGAGCGTCGCGACGAAGCCGTAGAGCACGCCGGTCCCGACGATGTAGAAGATGGCCGTGAAGCGGGAGCGGAACACCATGAAGCCGAGCCCGAACACCAGGAGTACGACGCCGAGCATCACCAGGATCGTGACGAGCTCGGCCTCGGTGATCCGGTGCTCGCCCGTGAAGACCGCGGCGATCGTCACGAACAGGCCGACGCCGCCGACGCAGGCGACGATCGCGACGACCGATCGACGGTTCAACCGGACGCCGCTGATCCTGCTGTTCACCACCGCCGTGATGACGAGCGCGACCGCACCCAACGGCTGGACGAGGGTGATCGGTGCGAGGGACAGGCTGCCGAGCTGGAGCACGATCGCGAGCCCGAGCATCACCGTTCCGGTCACCCAGGACGGCCGACTGAGCAGCGCCAGGAGCTGAGCGACGTTGAGCCCCGATGTCGCGTCGGTGCCGCTCGACGACTCGACCTTCGCCACGCCCCGGTGCTGCAGCTGCGCGCCGAGCGAGAGGAAGACCGCGCCGAGGAGCGCGAACGGGATGCCGAGGAGCTGCGAGGGGTTGCGGGTGAAGTCGTCCGCGAGGTCGGCGATGTCGATGGCGGAGGGGATCACCCGTCGAGGGTACCCCGCAGCCCCGCCGATCCCGGCGCGGCAGGCCGAGCCCAGCGGATAGGCTCGAGCAATGGCAATTCTCGAGATCCACGTGACCGGTGACCCGGTGCTCCATTCCGTCGCCCGACCGGTCACCACCGTGGACGACGACCTCCGGCGCCTCGTCGCCGACATGTACGAGACCATGGATCTCGCTCCCGGGGTCGGACTCGCGGCTCCGCAGGTCGGGGTCCCGCTGCGCCTCTTCGTCTACAGCTACGAGGACGACGACGGCCAGCCGTGGCGTGGCGTCGCGATCAACCCGGTGCTGTGGATCAGTCCCCCGCCGGTGGGCGAGCTCGACGAGGAGGCCGAGTCGGAAGGCTGCCTCTCCGTCCCAGGCGAGCGGCACCCGCTCCGTCGCGCGGAAGCAGCCATGCTCATCGGGACCGACCTCGAGGGTGATCCGGTCGAGCTGCGGGTCGTCGGCTGGCGCGCACGCATCCTGCAGCACGAGTTCGACCACCTCAACGGCGTGCTCTACGTGGACCGCCTCGAACTGCCGCACTCGCGCCGAGCGGCGAAGGCGATCCGCAAGGCGGGCTGGGGCGTACCCGGGATCTCCTGGCTGCCGGGTCGCGACGACCTCGAGGGCTGAACCACCTCGACGGGGACACGACGCCGGCACGATCGATACGGCGTCACCTCGACAGGCGCAGGGTGTCCGGACATGCAACGAGGCCCGAAGAGTGGAGTCTTCGGGCCTCGTTGTCCAGTCTACGGCGTCCCCGTCGATTTCGTGAAACCGACCTCGAACGACGAATCCCCCGGTCCGTATGGACCGAGGGATTCTGTACAGCTCCTCGAGTTGGACTCGAACCAACAACCTATCGATTAACAGTCGATTGCTCTGCCAATTGAGCTATCGAGGAATACGAGCTTCGACCGGCCGGACGTATCCGGCCTCTGCGTTGCAGCGCGTATCTACTGTAGCAAAGGATTCGCAGACGCCAAATCGACACGCGATCAATCGATGCCGACGGCCTCGGGCGTCTCGTACTGGGTCTCGGTGCCGCCCGACTGGGCGAGCGCCGCGAGGAACTCGTGCGGCGGATCGGCGAGCATCGCGTCGATCGGGCCGTAGCCCACGACCCGCGACTGGTGGAGCGCCAGCACGTCGTCGGTCACCTCGCGGAGCATGGCGAGATCGTGTGTCACGACGATGACCGTACCGCCGTCGCGTCGGAACCCGTCGAGCAACTCGGTCACCGTGTGCCGGACCGTGATGTCGATCCCGGCCGTCGGTTCGTCGGCGATGAACACCTTCGGGCCGAGGACGAGGGCGCGCGCGATGGCGATCCGCTGCCGCTGACCACCACTCAGCTCGTACGGGTACTTGTCGAGGCTGGAGAGCGGCATCTGCACGGCGTCCAGCAATGTGGCGACCCGGACGCCGAGCGCCTGCTCGCTGAACTTCTTGTCGCGCGCCAGGACCGGTTCCGAGATGAGCTCCGTGACGGTGAGCTCGGGCTTCAGGTGCGCACCGGCCTCCTGCTCGAGCAGCGACACCTCGAACGTGAGCTTCGTGAGTTCTCTGCGGCCCACCTTGCGCATGGAGCGACCGAGCGTGCTCACGTCGCCGCCGGACACGAACGGACGGGAGTCCGCTCCGGTCAGGTGGCGTCCGGACAGCACCCGCAGGAGCGTGCTCTTCCCCGATCCCGAGCTGCCGATGACCCCGAGCGAGCCGCCGACGGGCAGCTCGAAGCTGATGCCGTCCAGGGCTCGGTTGCTCGGACTCACGCCGTGCGCGGCGTAGTCGACGCTCAGATCACTCGCCCGGACCGCGGGTCCGTCCTGCTCTGGGTGCTTCATGAGACCTCTCCTTCCGGTGCACGGGAGCCACCGGATCGCCATCGAGTGTATCCGGCGATCCCGGCGGGGCCACGTGCCACGCTCGGTGGAGGTAGACCGCGTCAGGCCTCGGCGCGGAGCGCTCGCCGTTCCGCCTCGACGTCTGCAAGCTGCCGGGTGATCTCCCGATGCGACTCGTCGCGGGGGTCGGTGCGACGCAACGACCCGAGCAGCGCCGCCTTACGACCGAGGAGGTCGCGGTCGATCAGCGCCCGCGCGATGTCCCGGACATAGCTCGGCAGCTTCTCCTCGTTCGTCTCGGGCAGTGGGGACACTCCGAGCTCGCGTACCAGTCCGTCGAAGCCGGGTGGGACCTGTGTGATGACGGTCTCGAGCCAGGCGTTGGTCCCGAGGTGGTCGAGGCTCACACTCATGGCGTCGCGCACCACGGCGAGGGAACTGTTGGCGACCGAGCTCTGGACCGCGCGCTCCAGCATGGGACGTTCGAGGTGTTGGGGCAGCTGCAGGATCGCTCGGAGGGCGTCCTGCTCGAGGCGCGTCGACGGGTCCTTGGGCAGGTCGTTGAGCGAGGCCTGCCGCTCGCGCGGCGGCTCGGTGCCCGGTGCGCCAGGGCCTTGCAGGCGGGCGTCTCGTGCGGAGTTCTGCGAGCCTCCTGCGGCGGCACCGCCGGCGGCCCGCACGGCGCGGGCCACCTCGTCGAGTTCCATGCCGAGCTGCTTCGCGAGCACACGGGTGTACCCGGGACGGAGCGAGGGGTCGCGGATCTCGGCGACGACCGGCGCGGCCGCCCGGAGTGCGCCGACGCGGCCCTCGACCGTCTCGAGGTCGAAGCCCGCCAGCGTCCGCCGGATGATGAACTCGAACATCGGCTCTCGGCCGTCGACGAGTTTCCGGATGGCGCCGTCGCCGCGGTTGAGCCGGAGGTCGCAGGGGTCGAGGCCGTCGGAGGACACCGCGACGTACGTCTGGGCGGAGAAGCGCTTCTCCTCACCGAACGCACGCGTCGCGGCCTTCTGCCCCGCCTCGTCAGGGTCGAAGGTGAAGATGACCTCGCCGGTGGCGGAGTCGTCGCCCATGACGCGGCGGATCATCTTGATGTGGTCGACCCCGAACGAGGTCCCGCAGGTCGCCACCGCGGTGGTCTCCCCCGCCAGGTGGCAGGCCATGACGTCGGTGTACCCCTCGACGACGACGACCCGCTTGCCGCGCGAGATGTCGCGTTTGGCGAGGTCGAGGCCGTAGAGGACCTGCGCCTTGTGGTAGATCGCCGTCTCCGGGGTGTTGAGGTATTTCGGCCCCTTGTCGTCGTCGCGGAGGCGCCGGGCTCCGAAGCCGAGCACCTGCCCGGTCGTATCGCGGATCGGCCAGATGAGGCGTCCGCGGAACCGGTCGTAGACACCGCGGTCGCCGCTCGACACGAGACCGGCCGCGAGCATCTCCTCGTCGGAGAATCCGCGGGACCGCAGTGCCTTCATGAGGTGGTCCCAGCCGGCAGGCGCGAACCCGATCCCGAAGTGGTCGGCGGCGGCGGCGTCGAAGCCGCGTTCGCCGAGAAACCGCCGCCCGAGGTCGGCGTCGCCGTCGTGGAGCTGCTGCTGGAAGTACTCGGCGGCAGCCTGGTTGGCGGCGAAGAGCCGCGCCCGGTTGCCGTGGTCGACCTTGCCACCGCCCTCCTCGTAGCTGAGCGGGTACCCGATGCGCTGCGCGAGACGTTCCACCGACTCCGCGAACGTCACGTGGTCCATCTTCTGCAGGAAGCTGTAGACGTCGCCGCTCTCGCCACAGCCGAAGCAGTGGTACAGCCCGACCGTGGGGCGCACGTGGAAGCTCGGGCTGCGTTCGTCGTGGAAGGGGCACAAGCCCTTCAGCGAGCCGACACCGGCGGACTTCAGCGAGACGTAGTCGCCGACGACGTCGCCGATGTTGGTGCGTGCCTTGACCTCTTCAACATCGCTCTGTCGAATCCGTCCGGCCATGCTTCGATCCTAGTCTCGTGCGTCCATCGTCCATCCCTGAGGGCCTCCGCGCAGCGGAGTCCGACTCCCGCTCCTGTGTGGAGGAGCGTCAGGCGCCGACATGCCGTTCGTGCCAGGAGAGGGCGCTCTGATCGGTCAGGCTCGCGATCTGATCCACGACGACGCGACGGCGTTCCGCGTCGGAACCGGCTGCGCGCCAGTCCGCCGCGAAGCCGACGTCGAGGGCCGACTCGCCGAGCGCGAACACCGCGTCCGACAGTTCGATGAGGATCTCCCGCTGCCGGACGTACAGCGGCTGGCGGGAGTCGCTGTACATCACGAACGCGGCGACGATCCCCTTGAGGAGGGCGATCTCGGCCTGGATGCCATGGGGCACCACGACGTCGGCCCCGAACCGCACGAGGCTGGCCTGCGGGAAGGCCTCCCGGGTCGCCGCGGTCGCCGCACCGGCGAACCGACCGATCATCTGGCTCGTGAAGTTCTTGAGCCGACCGAGGTCGCGCCGGGAGCCGTCCCACGCGGTGATCCAGGTGTGCGAGGACTGCAGCCGGTCGAAGGCGGCGGCGAGGTCGTCGTGGGTGAAGTCGTCGCCGGCCCAGGACAGCGCGGTGTCGATGAGGCGATCGTGTCCTGCGCGCGCGTTCAGGAACGCCGGGTCGATGTACTCCCCGACGACGGCATCCTCGAAGTCGTGCACGGAGTAGGCGATGTCGTCCGCGAGGTCCATGACCTGCGCCTCGACGCAGCGGACGCGCTCGGGAGCGCCGGCTCGCAACCAGCGGAAGGCCGCGGAGTCCTCGTCGAAGAACCCGAACTTGGCGCGACCACCGGGATCCGGCACCGACTGGGCGGCCGGCCACGGGTACTTGCAGCTGGCGTCGAGGCTCGCGCGGGTGAGGTTCAGACCGTACGGCTCGCCGTCGGAGCCGAAGACCTTGGATTCGAGGCGCGTGAGGATCCGCAGGGTCTGGGCGTTGCCCTCGAACCCGCCGATCGCGGCGGACCAGTCGTTGAGCGCTCGTTCGCCGTTGTGACCGAACGGCGGGTGACCGAGGTCGTGTGCGAGGCACGCCGTGTCGACGACGTCCGGAGCGAGGTCGAGGCTGGCGGCCAGCTCTCGACCGACCTGAGCGACCTCGAGCGAGTGCGTCAGCCGGTTCCGGGCGAAGTCGACACCGCTCGTCGGGCTGAGCACCTGGGTCTTTGCGGCGAGTCGCCGCAGGGCACTGGAGTGCAACAGCCGTGCACGATCGCGCGCGAAGTCGGAGCGTCGCGTCGAGTGGTGCTCGGGCATCCAGCGTTCTTCGTCGTGCAGGCTGTAGCCGTCCCGATCCATGGAGACGCTCCCCTGCTCGATGATGCTATCCGCCACTGTGGTCCAGTTCCGCTCCCGCGATCTCGGTCTGCTCGTCGGCGCCCAGCGACTGCGAGTCGAGCCAGCCGTAGGGCAGTGCCGGTCGTTTCGGCGTGCCCGCGCGTCCGCGCTGGCCTTCGGCCGCGGCGCCCGGGTAGGGGGCCGTCCAGTCGAGGGTCGCGAGGAGGTCGTCGAGCTGGTCGAGCGACTCCACGGTCGCGAGGCTCGCGCGGAGGTCTCCTCCGACCGGGTAGCCCTTGAAGTACCAGGCGACGTGCTTCCGGATGTCGCGGCAGCCGCGCTCCTCGCTCTCGAAGAACTCGGCCAGGAGCTCGGCGTGACGCCGGAACGCGGCCGCGACGTCGCCGAGAGACGGCTCCGCCTTGCCGCCCTCGCCCGCGAACGCCGAGCTGAGGTCGCCGAAGAGCCAGGGGCGACCGAGGCAACCGCGGCCCACGACGACGCCGTCGCACCCTGTCTCGTCGACCATCCTGAGGGCGTCCTCGCCCGACCAGATGTCGCCGTTCCCGAGGACCGGCACCGAGGTGACCGTCTCCTTGAGCTTGGTGATCGCCGACCAGTCCGCGTGTCCGGAGTAGAACTCGGCGGCGGTCCTGGCGTGCAACGCGATCGACGCCACACCGGCGCCCTCGGCGATCCGACCGGCCTCGAGGTAGGTGAGGTGGTCGGAGTCGATGCCCTTGCGCATCTTGATCGTGAGCGGGACGTCGCCTGCGGCACGGACCGCGCCCTCGACGATGTCGCGGAAGAGCCCGGTCTTCCAGGGCAGCGCCGCTCCCCCGCCCTTGCGGGTGACCTTGGGCACCGGGCAGCCGAAGTTGAGGTCGATGTGGTCGGCGCGATCCTCGGCGACGAGCATGGTGACGGCCTCTGAGACCGTCTTCGGGTCGACACCGTAGAGCTGGATGGAGCGGAGCGTCTCGCTCTCGTGGTGCTGGATGAGCCGCATGGTCTCCGGCGTGCGTTCGACGAGCGCGCGCGAGGTGATCATCTCGCTGACGTACAGTCCGGCACCGTATTCGCGGCACAGTCGACGGAACGCCGTGTTGGTGATCCCGGCCATGGGGGCGAGCACGACCGGCGAGTCGAGCACGATGGGCCCGATCGCGAGGCTCGGGCGCTGCGAGAGCGTGGTAGGAAGAGACATCACCCTCGATTCTCCCAGATGATCGGCGCTCCCGCGCCCAGTGAGGACCACATGCCAGACGCCGTCCCGCCCGCCGACCTCCAGCCGTCCGGCCGCGAGCGCGTCCGAGCCGCGGCCGCCGCACTCGGTCTCGACGTGGAACTGGTCGAGCGACCGCCCGCGCGCAGTCTCCACGAGGCGGCGGAGCTGCTCGGCATCGAGCCCGCGGACATCGTCAAGACGATCGTCGTGAAGCGTCGCAGCGGCGACTACCTCTTCGCCCTCGTGCCGGGCGGCCGCAAGATCTCCTGGCCGCCGTTCCGCACGCTGCTCGGCGTGAACAAGCTCGCGATGCCCGACGCGGCGACGGCGTTCCAGGCGACCGGCTACGAGCGCGGCACCATCACCGTCCTCGGCGCGAGTGCTCCACTCCCCGTCTACGCGGACGAGCGCATCCTCGAGCGCGGTGGGCGCATCTCGATCGGCGCCGGGGAGCACGGGTGGAGCGCCTTCGTCGATGCGGCGGAGTACCTCGCCGCCATCGGCGCCGTCACCGCCGACCTCACCGAGCCGGAGGACCCTCAGTCCTGAGCCGGCTCCGACGGGAACACGAGGCAACTGTCGCCCTCGCAGACGACGGCGTCGCCCCCGAGGAGTCGGAGCGCCGGCCGGACCGTCGCGGGCTGTCGATCGCCGACGCTGCGCTCAGGCGACGTCGTCTCCGTGCTCACGCCTGCACCGGCTCGGTGCTCGCGCGTTCCGTCCAGACCTGCTCGAGGACCTGCGTGAACGCGGCCGCCTCCTGCGCCCCGGACACCCCGTAGGCACCGTCGATGACGAAGAACGGGACGCCCTGGATGCCGTACCCCTGTGCCGTCGCCTGGTCCTCGCGGACCGCCTGCGTGTACTGGCCGGATTCCAGCGCCGAGACCACGGCGGACCGGTCGAGCCCCACCTCGACGGCGAGGTCGGCGAGGTCCTCGATGCGACCGACATGACGGCCCTCGGTGAAGTAGGCACGCAGGAGGCGCTCGGTCATCTCGAGCTGCTTCCCCTCCGCCTTGGCGAGGTGCAGGAGCTCGTGCGCCTTCACCGTGTTCGTGTGCTGGAGGATGCCGAAGTCGTACTCGAGACCGGCGTCCGAGGCGATCCCCGTCACCCGATCGAGCATCTGCTGCACCTGGTCGGCCGGCATGCCCTTGTGCTTCACGAGGAAGTCGATCTCGGTGCCGTCGAAGTCCACCGGGGTGTCGGGTGCCAGCTCGAAGGAGTGGTACTCGACCTCGACCTCGCGTCCGTCGCCGAGCTGTGCGAACTCCGCCGCACCCCGCTCGAACTTGCGCTTGCCGATGTAGCACCATGGGCAGGCGATGTCGGACCAGACGTCGATCTTGATGGGTTCACTCATGTCAGGGCCAACCACCGACACCCGTCGCTCATTCCCCCGAGGGCGCCGGGGCGTCTGGCACGTCGCGCGCCCCGCCGAAGCGGCGGTCACGTCCGGCGTACCGCTCGACGGCCTCCCAGAGCTGACGCCGCCCGAAGTCGGGCCAGAGGGTGTCGAGGAAGACCATCTCCGCGTAGGCCGACTGCCACAGTTGGAAGTTGCTGGTGCGCTGCTCTCCGGAGCTCCGGACGAAGAGGTCGACGTCCGGCAGGTCGGGCAGGTAGAGCCGGCTCTGGACGAGACGCTCCGAGACGGCCGACGGCTTGATGCGGCCGGCGGCGACGTCGTCGGCGATGCTGCGGACCGCGTCGACGATCTCGTTGCGCCCGCCGTAGTTGACGCACATGGTGAGCGTCAGGCGGTCGTTGCCGCGCGTCAGCTCCTCCGCCGTCTGGAGCTCCTTGATGACGGAGGTCCACAACCGCGGCCGACGCCCCGACCAGCGCACGCGGACGCCCCACTCGTTCAGTTGGTCGCGCCGTCGATGGAGCACCTCGCGGTTGAACCCCATGAGGAAGCGGACCTCGTCGGGTGAGCGCTTCCAGTTCTCCGTCGAGAACGCGTACACCGACAGGTGCTTGATCCCGAGTTGCAGGGCACCGGCGACGACGTCGAGAAGAGCGGCCTCGCCCGCCTTGTGCCCTTCGACCCGCGTGAGCCCGCGTCGGTTCGCCCACCGGCCGTTGCCGTCCATGACGATCGCGACGTGCGACGGCACCTCACCCTTGGCGAACGATGGCGGGACCTCCCCCGTCCAATCGATCGGTTTGAACGGCACCGCGTCGCGGTGGGTGTAGGGCTTCGGGGTCACCCGCGGCTCCGATCCTGTTCGAGGTGCGCGAGCGACCGCAGGCCGCGCTCCAGATGCCATTGCGCGTAGGCGGCGGTGAACCCGCTCGCGCGTGAAGCCGTCTGCTCGGCGGCGGCCTCCGCGTACTCCCAGTCACCGGAGAGCAGTGCTCCGAGGAGCGAGAGGGTGTCGGCGTCCAGCCGAGGGCTGCCCGAGGGCGCGCAGTCGTCGCAGACGACCCCGCCGAGCTGCACGACCACGTGTGAGTACTCGCCCTCCGTGCCGCACCGCGAGCAGGCCCCGAAACTCGGCGCCCAGCCGGCGAGCGAGAACGCCCGGAGCAGGTAGGAGTCGAGCGTGAGCCGCGGACCGTGCTCGTGCTTCGATAGCGACCGCAGGGCGCCGACGAGGAGCAGGTACTGCTGGAGGGAGCCCTCGGACTCGGTCAGACGATCGGCCGTCTCCACCATCGCGCTCGCGGCCGTGTAGCTTCCGTAGTCGGCGCTGATCTCGGCGCCGTACGAACCGAGCGACTCGGCCTGGGTGATGGTGTCGAGACTACGGCCCTCGTAGAACTGCACGTCGGCGACCATGAACGGCTCGAGCCGGGACCCGAACTTCGAGCCCGTCCGACGGACACCCTTCGCGACCGCCCGGATCTTGCCCCTGCTGCGTGAGAGCATGGTGACGATGCGATCGGCCTCGCCGAGCTTGTGGGTCCGCAACACCACCACTTCGTCTCGATATACCGGCACGCATCGATTATCCCGCCTCGCACCGACAACGTGACCCGGGAACCGCCGTCGGGGATCGAAGGAGCGCCTGGAGAGATGAAGCCGTGAACGAGGTCCTCTTCGTCGTTCCGCTGTGGGTCGACCTCTCGGCGGTCGCGATCGGCGCCGTCCAGGGTGCCATGTTCGCGGCCAGGTTCCAGGATCGTCAGCTCGACTGGCTCGGCGTCGCCATCATCGGCGTCGTCGTCGGACTCGGTGGAGGTCTCATCCGCGACATCCTCCTCGGACAGGTGCCGGCGTCCCTCCAGAACAACTGGTACCTCCCCGTCGCCTCGGGAGCCGCACTGCTCGGCATGTTCCTCCTGCGCACCATCACGAGGCTCGGGCCCGTCATCATCGGTCTCGACGCCCTGACGATCGGCATGTTCGGAGCGATCGGCTCCACCAAGGCCCTGGCAGCCGGTCTGCCGGTCATCCCGGCGATCTTCGTCGGCACCGTCTCGGCCGTCGGTGGATCGGTCCTCCGCGACGTGATGCTCGGCGTCCCCGTCGCCCTCATGCACGTCGGGTCGCTCTACGCCGTGGCGGCCGCGGTCGGGACAGCCCTCCTCGTCCTCGCCGTGACCTTCGGTGCGCCGCTCGGGGTCGCGGCGATCGTCGGTGTCTCCTCGACCGCGGTGATCCGCCTCCTGGCCGTCCGGTTCGGATGGACGTTGCCCGAGCAGCGCCAGATCGGCGGATGGCGGATCTGGCGCCGCTCGACGCGCGGCTGAGTCGGCTCAGTCGACCGCGAGTGCCGCGACGGGTGCGATGCGGGTCGCCCGACGTGACGGGGCCACCGAGGCCGCGGCCGTCAGGAGTGCGGCGAGCACGACGATCACCGCGACGATGGCCCATGGGATGACCGGGAAGATGAGGCCGGGCGAGCCGTTGATCGCGCCGAGCATCGACTGAGCGCCTGCCCACCCGTAGAACGTCCCGAGGACGAGGCCGACGACGACGGCCGCGATGGTCAGCTGCGCCGCCTCGATCACGATCATGCGACGGATCTGCGCCGCGGAGAACCCGAGGGCGCGGAGCAGTCCGAGTTCGCGAGTGCGCTGCAGGACGCTGAGCGAGAGGTTGTTGACCATCCCGACCGCGGCGATGAGCGCGCTCAGTCCGATGAGGGCGGAGAAGACGCCGACGGTCGTCGCGACCACGGCCTGCGTGCCCTCGTAGACCTCCGGATTCGCGGCCTGTGCGTTCAACACGAACTCCTGGAAGTTGGCCGCGGCGACCGCGAACATCGTCACGAGGGTCACGCCGATCACCAGTCCGATCGTCGTGCGTGAACTGCGCTCCGGGTAGCGGACGGCGTTCTCGGCGGCGAGTCGAGCCGTCGCGGAGGTGCCGAACAGTCGGCCGACCAGCCGCAGTGCCGGCGGCATCACGAGGTGCGCACCGAGCACGAGGCCGGAGAAGGAGACGATCCCGCCGACGATACCGATGAGCACGCCGAGCGGCGACACGAGCCCGACACCGACCCCAGCGAGCAGGAGCAGGACACCGACCACGAAGAGACCGATCGCGACCGCGTTCCGGGCGGGCCGGGCGGTGGCCTCCTCCCGACTCAACTCCTGCGATCCTCCGATCGCCTGCATCGGGGTGACCGTCAGGACGCGACGCGCGCCGATCCAGGACGCGAGCCAGGTGGTCAAGACGACCGCGACGACCGGCAGGAGCACGGCCGGTTCGACGATCGCGTACGGCAACTCGGGCAGCACACCGGTCGCGACCCCGATCCGGACGAGCGCGAAGGTCGCGAGGAGCCCGACGAGCAACCCGGCTCCCCCGCCGAGCAGGCCGACGACGACGCCCTCCCTCGCGACGGCGCGACGCTGCGATCGCGCCGTCGAACCGATCAGGCGCAGCAGCGCGATCGTCCTCGTCCGCCCGGCGACGATCGTGGCGAAGGTGTTCGCCGTGACGATCGCGCCGACGTACACCGCCAATGAGACGAACACGGCGGCCGCGAGGATGAGCATGATCACCACGGTGCCGCTGGACCCGGTCACGTCGTCGGCCAGGATGAACGTGGAGAGCACACTCGTCACCATGAGCAACAGGACACCGAACGAGGCGCTGAGCGTCGCGACGAGGAGGCTCGCGCGATGCTCGCGGGCCCGGGGCCCGAGATCCGCCCGGCTCATGCCGCACGCTCCATGCCGAGCATGAGCGCCGAGATCTGCTCGGGGGTCGATCTGGGACGGTCCTCGACCACCCGGCCGTCCGCGAGGAACACGATCCGGTCCGCGTAGCTCGCGGCGATCGGGTCGTGCGTCACCATCGCGATGCTCTGCCCGTATTCGGTGCTGGCCGCCGCCAGCAGGGCCAGGACGCTCCGCCCAGTGCGGGAGTCGAGGTTGCCGGTCGGTTCGTCCGCGAAGAGCATCTCGGGCCGCGTGGCCAGGGCACGCGCGATCGCGACGCGCTGCTGCTGTCCACCCGAGAGTTCGTGCGGACGGTGCCCGAGTCGGGACGCGAGTCCGAGCGTGCTCACGAGCACGTCGATCCAGCTCTGCTCCTCACCGGTCGGACGGCGGGCGTCGAGTTCGAAGGGCAGCCGGATGTTGGCCGCGACGTCGAGCGTCGGCACCAGGTTGAACGCCTGGAACACGAACCCGACACGACGCCGACGGAGGATCGTGAGCTGCCCGTCGTCGAGGTCCGTGATGTCCTGGTCGCCGAGACGCACCCGCCCCGCGGTGGCCTGATCGAGGCCCGCCATGATGTGCATGAGCGTCGACTTGCCCGAGCCGCTCGGGCCCATGATGGCGGTGAACCGGCCCCGTTCGATCTCGAGGTCGACGCCGTCGAGGGCGACGACCTGGTTGTCGGCGGGTCCGTAGCTCTTCCTGAGTCCGTGGACGCTGGCGACGACGGACGGCTGTGCTGAAGTGGTCATACTCCGAAGCTACGGAGCGAGGTGCCGGGTGCGCGTCGGGCGCACGAGCGACCCGGGTACATCCTGGGGATGATCCTCGATCAATCCGCGGTTGCCCGTTGGACCGCCGTCAGACCAGGCCGTGTTCGAAGGCGAACACGACGAGCTGGACCCGGTCGCGCACCTCGAGCTTCGCGAAGATCCGGCTGATGTGCGTCTTCACGGTCGCCTCGCTGAGGAACTCGGCGGCGGCGATCTCGGAGTTGCTCAGTCCGCGCGCCGCGAGGAGGAAGATCTCGCGCTCGCGCGCCGTGAGCTCGGCATAGCGCTGCGGTGCGGCCGGAGCGGCCGGCGCCTGCTGGAAGTGCTCGAACAGCTCGCGGGTGGCCGACGCGGCGATGACCGCGTTCCCGGCATGGACGGTGCGGATCGCCGCGAGGAGGAATTCCGGCTCCGCGTCCTTGAGGAGGAAACCGCTGGCACCGGCTCGGATGGCCGTCGCGGCCGCCTCATCGAGGTCGAAGGTGGTCAGCACGACGATCCGTGGACGCTCGCTCCCGCGCGCATCCGCCTCCGCCAGGATCGTCTTCGTCGCCTCGATCCCGTCCATGACCGGCATCCGGACGTCCATGAGGATGACCTGCGGACGTGTCCGTGCGGCCAACTCGACCGCTTGACGCCCGTCGGAGGCCTCGCCGACGACGCGCAGGTCCGGCTGCGAACCGATGAGCATCCGGATCCCGCCTCGGAAGAGCGCCTGGTCGTCGACCAGCGCGATCGTGATCGCCCCCGCTGCCGTCGCGTCACTCGGATCGGTCATCTCGTCACTCCCACCGTCGCGTACGGGATCGATGCGTAGACGGTGAAGAGACCGTCCACCAGGGTCGTCCCGAACCTGCCGCCTGCCAGCGTAGCGCGCTCGTTCATCCCGGCGAGGCCGTGCCCCATGCCGGCCTTCGGCGGTTCGAGCTTCGCCCGGTTGACGACCCAGAGCTGCAGCTCGGGTCCGGTCCAGTCGAGATGGACGTCGATCGGCCCACGATGGTCGCCGTGTCGGAGCGCGTTCGTGAGTGCCTCCTGGATGATGCGGTACACGGCGAGCTGCGAACCGGTCGCCACCGGTCGTTCCTGACCGTGGTTCTGGACCACCACGTCGAGTCCGGCTCCGCGCAACTGCTCGTAGAGCCGCTCGAGGTCGGCCATGACCGGCTGCGGGCCTTCGGTCTGCTGGAACCGCAACTGCGCGAGGAGCACCCGGACATCGGCGAGGGCCTCTCGGGAGATGCTCGAGATCGTCCGCAAGGCCTGGTCGGCCGAATCCGGGTCCGCGGCCAGCGCATACCGGGCCCCGTCGGCCTGGGCGATGACGACGGCGAGGGAGTGCGCGACCACGTCGTGCATGTCGCGCGCGATCCGGTTGCGCTCCTGTTCCACGGCGACGTCGCGCTCGGCCAGGAGTTGCGCCTGGCGGCTTTCGCGGGCGAGCCGCCACGTGCGCATGAGGACGCCTGCGGTCCAAGCGAGGCCGAAGAAGGCGGCGAACGCGAGGAACATGAACAGTCCGACCGTCACCTGCGCGACCGGTGTCATGTCGTTCGCAAGGCCGAAGGTACTGATCTCCGCGCCGATGCCCGTGGTCCAACTCGGGACGACGATCACGTAGAACGCGATGAGCGCGGCACCGACGAACGCGGATGCGAAGGAGACCCATCGCACCACCCGGCCGCCGTAACTCGCCGCGGCGTAGAGCACGACCGGGATCGCGAAGTTCGCGGGATCCGGCGCGAGCAGGAGGATGAGCTGCAGCAGAGCAGCGGCCCAGGCCACGGACAGCGCGATCGCCGGAGCGAGCCGGCGGAGCGCCAGTGCACCGCACATGCCGAGCAGGACGATGGTGTACCCGGCCGGGCGCGTCGTGTACGCAGCGGCGGTGAGGATGAACAGCACCGACGGCAGCGCGATGTCGAGGGCCAACTGGCCGGGCCGGAGCGTGCGGAACATCCTCCAACCGTACGACCTGACCGCTGACGGATCGGTCGTCGCCCGGAAAGATCATCCTCCCGGCGTACGCCGCGGAGCGAGACGCCGCGCCCGGCCGACCCGAAGGCGGACCCGGCGCGGCGGCGTCGTCAGATGGAGGCCAGTTCCCGCGCCTCGACCTGCGTGCGCACGGCACGGTTGACCGCCGAGACCACTGCCTTGAGCGAGGCCGTCGCGATGTCGCCGTCGATGCCGACACCCCAGAGGCGCTGGTCGTTCACCTGGAGCTCGACATAGGCGGCCGCCTCGGCGTCGCCTCCGGCGCTCAGCGTGTGCTCCACGTAGTCGTACAGCGTGACCTCGATGCCGCGTCCGGAGAGCAGGTTGAGGAAGGCCGCGATCGGTCCGTTGCCGGTCGAGGTGCGCTCCTCGACCTGCTCGCCGTCGCGAAGGGCGACCTCGAGGACCACGGTGCCGGTGAGGTCGCTCGACGTCTTCGTGGACTGCAGTTCGAACCGACCCCACTTCGCGTCCGCGACCGTCGCCGGCAGGTACTCGTCCTGGAAGATCGACCAGATCTGGCCGCTCGTCACCTCGCCGCCCTCGGCGTCGGTCTTCGCCTGGACGACGCCGGAGAACTCGATCTGCAGGCGACGCGGCAGGTCGATCGCGTGATCGGTCTTGAGGAGGTAGGCGACGCCGCCCTTGCCCGACTGGGAGTTCACGCGGATGACCGCCTCGTAGCTGCGCCCGAGGTCCTGCGGATCGACTGGCAGGTACGGCACGGCCCATTCGAGGTCGGCGACGTCCTTGCCCTGGGAGACGGCGTCGACGGACATCGCCTCGAAGCCCTTCTTGATCGCGTCCTGGTGAGAACCGCTAAAGGCCGTGAAGACGAGGTCGCCCGCCCACGGGCTCCGCTCGTGCACCGGGAGCTGGTTGCAGTGCTCGGCCGTCCGCTTGACCTCGTCGATGTCGCTGAAGTCGATCTGCGGGTCGACACCCTGCGTGAACATGTTGATGCCGAGCGCGACGAGGTCGACGTTGCCCGTGCGCTCACCGTTCCCGAAGAGGCACCCTTCGATCCGGTCGGCGCCGGCCAGGTAGCCGAGCTCGGCTGCCGCGATCGCGGTCCCGCGGTCGTTGTGCGGGTGCAGGGAGATGATGATGTTCTCGCGGTTGGCGAGGTTGCGGCTCATCCACTCGATCGAGTCGGCGTAGACGTTCGGCGAGGCCATCTCGACCGTCGACGGCAGGTTGATGATGACCTTGCGGTCGGGCGTCGCCTCGAGGACCTCGACCACCTGGTTGCAGATGTCGACGGCGAACTCGAGCTCGGTACCGGTGTAGCTCTCCGGCGAGTACTCGTAGTAGATCTGCGTTCCGGGGACCGTCGACTCCATCTCGCGACACTTCCGGGCGCCGTGGAGGGCGAGGTCGATGATGCCCTGCTTGTCGCTACGGAACACGACGTCGCGCTGCAGGACGCTCGTCGAGTTGTACAAGTGCACGATCGCCTGCTTCGCGCCGCGCAGCGACTCGTAGGTGCGTTCGATGAGGTGGTCGCGGGCCTGGGTCAGCACCTGGATGGTGACGTCCTCGGGGATCGCTCCTTCGTCGATGAGGCTGCGGACGAAGTCGAAGTCGGTCTGGCTCGCGCTCGGGAACCCGACCTCGATCTCCTTGTAGCCCATCTTCACGAGCAGGTCGAACATGATGCGCTTACGTTCCGGACTCATCGGGTCGATGAGGGCCTGGTTGCCGTCGCGGAGGTCGACGGCGCACCAGCGCGGGGCCTCGGTGATCCGACGGTCGGGCCACGTGCGGTCGGGCAGCGAGACGCTGAACTGGTCCTGGTAGGCGCGGTAGCGGTGGACCGGCATGCCTGATGGGGTCTGGGTGTTCTTCATGATCCTGGGATCTCCTCGTGGGATTGGGGGTGAGCCAACGACGAACTCCGCGACGAGTGAGGCCTGGAACTAGGACTCGTCGCGGCAGCTAAGGAGGAGCAGACCGGAGAACACGTCGTCAGCATAGCACTCCCCCGCGCCGCCGGTCAGGTGACCAGCGAGGCGAGGTCTCGCACGGACACGTCCGGGAGGTAGGCGCGACCGACCGCGATGCCGATCGCCGGGAGGGTCAGCGGGTCCGCGTAGCCGAGCACGAGCGGACGCTCCTCCGGCTGGAACTTCCCCTTGAAGGCCAGGAGCGAGCGGAACCCGTACACGGGTTCGAGCACGTTCCCGAGGTACGTCAGGACCCGGTCGATCCCGTCCGTCTCCGGTTGCTCGGTGCTCCTCGAGCGCGCGAGCGGAGCCCCGGAGAGGCTCATCTCCTCGATGCCGTCCTCCTTGAACCGAGCGGCGGCTTCGGCGATGAGGAACTCCATGACGCCGTTCATGCCGTCCGTCCGACGCCGCATGAAGTCGAGGGTCCAACCGACCAGTTGACCGTCGCGCCGCACCGGGAGCCAACTCGTGACGCCGTGCAGCCGTCCTTGCTCGTCGACCGCGAGCAGAAGCCGGACCTCCTCGTCGACGAGCTCGTCGATCCCACCGAGGGTGAACCCCATCTCGGGCAGCTTCCGCTCGGCGACCCACTCCTCGGAGATCTCGGCGATCTGCGCCGCGAGCCCGACGCCGAGCGCCCCGTAGGTGGACCAGACGGCGGTGATCCCCGCGCGGTCGGCCCGGTTGACGGAGGATCTGATGTCCTGCCAGCGCTTGCCGACCATGCTCCAGCCCTGCGGGTGCAGGACCGTCTCCTCGGCGACCTGGACGGTGCGCCAACCGATCCGGTGGAGCGCCGCTGCGGTCTCCTCGTCCACGCTGTACAACGCCACCGCCAGGCCCGAGTCCTCGCAGTGCTCGATGAACCGCTCGAGGACCCCCTGTTCGTGGCGGTCCCTCCCGAAGAAGCCGCCCGTGGTGACCGCGACCCCGGCGACGATCCGGTAGGCGATGCCCGCGCTGCGCTGCGGGTCGAACCAGGTGAGGTTGCCCGGCCAGGTGGCCATGTGCCCGATGGAGTCGCTACCCTCGGCCAGGAGCTCGCGCAGCCGGCGCTCGTCGGCCGGCGCGATGGCGTTCGCGACCCGGCTCAGCGGCCAGACCGCGCCGAGCAGGATGATGCTCCACCAGACGGGTCCGACGGCGTGGAACACCACGCCGGTGAGCGGGGCGACCGGTACGAAGCCCGGAAGGACGTTCCGCAGGTACGCGGCGGGGACGAAGCGCTCCGGCGCCGCACGGAGGACCTCCCACACGTCGGACCTCGGCGAGAATCCTCCAGGCTGGAGCAGGGCGACGACCACGAAGAGCGCGGCGAGCACGACCCACGACGCGCCGACCAGGGCGAGATACCCCAAGGCGCTGCGTCGGGTGGCCCGCACGGGGAACCCACGACGGAGCACGACCAGGAGCGCCGCCACGACGAGCGGCAGCAGGATCGCCGCCCACAGCGCGATCGCGATCTCGACGGACCGCTGCTGCGCGCCGTGCCCCGTCCCGAGCAACGAGGAGGGGTGTCCCGTCGGGTGGAGTCGCACCCCCGCTCCGAGCGACAGCGCACTCAGGACGGCGAAGGACACCATGATCGCCGTGGCGAACCAGACCGCGAAGCGTCTGCCGCGGAGCAGGCCCCACGCTGCGAAGAGCAGGGCGATCATGGGGACCACCGAGAGGAGCACCGCTCCGAGGCCGTCGACGCGTACCAGCGTGAGGTCGCGCAGGCACTGTGCTGACACGCCGACCGTGCGGCATTGGCCGATGACCCGTCCGGCGTCCGGGATGTTCTGTTCGAGCAGAAGCACGAGCGGCGCGAGCGGACCGAGGTGCCGGCCGGAGAGGAAGGTGATGAGCGGTCCCACGCCCATCATCGCGACGACGGACGCCAGGAGCACCCGGGTCTCGTGGTGCGAGCTCCGCACGCGTCGCACCGACGGGCTGGCCCCGGCGAGCACGACCCCGAGCAGGACGCCGACCAGCGCTGCGAACAGTCGTGCGAGATCCTGCGGGAGTCCCGAGTACAGCAGCACGATCAGGGCACCGACGACGACGAACGCGCGGATCCGTCGACGCCAGAGCGGCCCGTGGAACGCACTCGACGCGGCGAGGGCGCCGAGGGTGCCGGCCACCGGGTCGAATGCCACGATGCGAGCGACCTCGCCGCTCCAGAACTCGCCGCCGAGCGTGCCGAGGAGTTGGAGCCCGATGGCGAGCGCGTTCCCGGCGACCGCGGTCACCAGCACCGCCAGGAGCGTCTTGACGGCGCCGAACCGTCGCTCGGCGAGCACCAGCGCGGGGACGCCGATCAGCAGGAAGGCGAGGAGCCCGAGCACCCCGTCGGTTCCCAGGGCACCGGTCAGGAGCGCCCACCAGTGTCCGTCCACCACGACCTGCTCGTACCCCACGCCGGCCGCCTCACGGATCGCCGACCGCCAGGCGGGCGTCGCCACCGGCGGCGTGCGCCACACGAACGCACTGACGACGAGCACCAGCGCCGTGATCCCGATGCTCATCGGCACCGACCGGAGCACGCTGGTCACGAGTCGGCCGAACGGCGTCGCCCTCCCCGCGCGCATCAGGCGAGCCCGAATCGTGCGGCGATCACGGGGAGCGCCCGCTCGAACACCGTGTGGACGGTGTGCCAGTCGTGCGCGGTCCCGTCGGAGACGAAGGTCGTCGTCCGCATGCCGGCGGCCGAGGCCATCGCGGCGACCCGCCGGACACCAGGACCATAGCGGCTGTCGTCGCTGCCGTAGCCGAAGACGCCGACGGTGTCCGCGTACGGGGTGTGTGCGGCGAGGATCGCCGAGGGGGCCGCAGCCTCGTACGCCGTCGCCGACCCGCTGAAGCCCTGTGCGATCGTCGTCGGTCCGATGGACGGGACGACCTCCCCCGAGATGTCGAGGATGCCGCCGTAGCGTCCGGGGTGCGCGGCACCGAGCTGGATGGAACAGGTCCCTCCCTGCGAGAACCCGGCGATGAACCAGTCCGTCCGCGATGCGGACACCGGGAGGTGCGCCGAGATCCACGCGGGGACGTCGACCGTGAGGTAGCTCGCCGAGTTGCCGAGCGGTCCATCGACACACATCGGGTTGCGGTCTGGAGCGCCGAGCTGGTCGGGCACGACCACGATCGGCGCGAGACCCGCATGCGAGGCGGCGAAGCGGTCGAGGATCCCCGCGATCCCAGCCGAGGCGAACAGGTCGGCAGGCTCTCCCGGCTGACCGCTGAACGCCTCGATGACGGGCAGTGCCGGCGGGTGTGCGGTCAGGGCGGCCGGTGGCAGATAGACGAGCGCGTCCCGGTGGGCGAACCCAGAGGTCGTCGCCGGGATGTCCACGTGTTCGACCCGCCCGCCGCTGGGCAGGTCGGCGGGTCGCTGCCACGTCGTCGTCGTCCCCAGGGCGGCCGGCAGGGCCGAGAACGACTGGTACGGGCTGATCCCCAGCGCCGCCCGCACCGTCGCGAACTCACCGAAGTCCTGGTTCACGCCGATCGCCCCGATGAGCAGGAAGGCGGGGATGGCGAGGCTCGCCACGACGACCCGCCACGCGCGGGTCCGCACGATCGCCGCGATCGCGAGGGCGGCACCGGCGAACCCGACCGCCGCCCACGCACGGGTGACCGGCGTCAGTTCGATCCCGAAGACGTCGAACACGTCACCGAGCAACCAGGCAGTGGCATAGGCGAGGAGCGCTCCACCGCTCGCCACGAGCAGCATCGTCAGCCAGCCGCGAACCGTTCGGCGCCCGGTCAACAGGACGATCGCCAGGAGAACGGCGGCACCGCCGACCCAGACGAGGAGCTCCGGACGATCCAGCCTGATGGCCAGCAACCAGTCGAACACTCGGACTCCTTCTCGCGACCCCGAGGACCAGTATGTCCGCGGGCCCGCGAGCCTGTCGGCCAGACGACTGGTTCCACAGCGGGCCCAAAGCAGACACGCAAGTCACGTTCAGGTAACGGAGAACTCCCGCGCAGACCCGCGCGGGCGCACGGCGCCGACGGTCGACCGGATCCCGGTCAGAATCCCAGGCGACCGAGCAGTTTCGGGTCGCGCTGCCAGTCCTTCGCGACTTTGACGCGGATGGAGAGGAAGACCCGAGATCCGACGAGCGGCTCGATCCCGGCGCGGGCCCGGGCACCGACCTCTCGGAGCCTGGAACCGCCCTTCCCGATGATGATCGCCTTCTGGCTGTCGCGCTCCACGAACACGTTCGCGTAGATGTCGAGCAGGTCGGTCCCCTCGCGCGGGATCATGTCGTCGATGGTCACCGCGAGCGAGTGGGGCAGCTCGTCTTGGACGCCCTCGAGCGCGGCCTCGCGGATGAGCTCGGACACGCGGTCGATGACCGTCTCGTCGGTGGTGGCCTCGGTCGGGTAGAGGCGTTCCGACAGCGGCATGAGCTTCGTGACCTCGGTGACGAGGATGTCGAGCTGGTCGTCGGTCACCGCTGACAGCGGGATGACCGCGTCCCAGTCTCGGAGTTCCGAGATCGCGAGCAACTGCTCCGCGATCGTCGTCCGGCTGGCGGTGTCGGTCTTCGTGACGATCGCCACCTTCTTGGCGCGCGGGAACCCGTCGAGCGACTCGTTGATGAAGCGGTCGCCCGGGCCGAGCTTCTCGTTGGCTGGGATGCAGAACCCGATGACGTCGACGTCGGAGAGCGTGGACTGCACGAGGTCGTTCAGTCGCTGGCCGAGCAGGGTGCGCGGGCGGTGGATGCCGGGGGTGTCGACGACGATGAGCTGGCCGTGGTCGCGGTGCACGACCCCGCGGATCGCGCGACGCGTGGTCTGCGGCTTCGAACTCGTGATCGCGACCTTCTCGCCGACGAGGGCGTTGGTCAGCGTGGACTTGCCGACGTTCGGACGCCCGACGAAGGACACGAACCCCGCTCGGAAGTCGGACGGAGGGGTGGTGTCGTTCATGGGTGCTCCCGATGGTCGGTGGACGCCTGCTGGGCGTCCTGCAGCTGGTCGTCGCGCTGGGCGATGACGGTGAGGATGCGTCCCCGCCGCCCCTCGACCCGCTCGGCGGTGAGTTCGAGGCCGTTGGTCGACACCGTCGATCCGACCACGGGCAACCTTCCGAGGGCCTTCGCGAGGAGCCCGCCGACGGAGTCGACGTCGTCGTCGTCGAGTTCGAGGCCGAACAACTCCCCCAGCTCGTCGACCGGCAGGCGGGCGTCGACCCGGAACCGTCCGTCGTGCAGATCGGTGATCTCGGGGGTGTCGGTGTCGTACTCGTCGGAGATGTCGCCGACGAGTTCCTCGATGAGGTCCTCGAGGGTGACGAGACCGGAGATGCCACCGTACTCGTCGACGACCATCGCGATGTGGTTGGACTCCTTCTGCATCTGCTGCAGGAGCGAATCGGCCTTCTTGGACTCGGGTACGAAACTCGCCGGCCGCAGGAGCGGCTCGATCGAACCCACCTCGGTGACGCCGTCGCCACCGAACATCGCGCGCACCAGGTCCTTCAGGTACAGGATGCCGACCAGATCGTCGATGTCGCCGTCGCTGACGGGCGCCCGCGAGATCCCCGTCTCCAGGAACACCTCGAGCGCCTCGCGCACGCTGAGATCGCGCTGCAGACTGACGAGGTCGGTGCGCGGGATCATCACCTCGCGGACGAGCGTCTCGTTGAACTCGAAGATCGAGTGGATGAGCTCGCGGTCGTCCTCTTCGAGGACCGAGTGCGCGGCGGCCTCGTCGACCATGCTGAGCAACTGCTCCTCCGAGGTGAAGGAGACCGAACGGGGCAACCCCGGGGTCACCCGGTTGCCCAGGGAGACGAGGACGTTCGCGACCGGGCCGAGGACCACCCGTGCGGCACGGATGGCGGGGGCACTGAAACGCAGCACTCCGCTCGCGTGGGTCCGTCCGACGCCTCGCGGGCTCGCACCGACGAGCACGAAGGAGGTGCCGGTCATGATGACGACCGCGAGGACGAGGACGAGCCACAACTCGTCGATCGACGAGGCCAGTGCGAGCGTGACGAGGACGGCGGCCGTGGTCTCGGCCAGGATCCGGATGAAGTTGATCGCGTTGACGTGCGCACCCGGATCGGCCGCGATGGCGCGGAGCGCGGATCCCGAGCGGGCGCCCTCTGCGAGGTCGAGGATGTCCGCACCCGACTGGACGCCGATCGCGGCGTCGGCTGCGGCCATGAGACCCGCGAACGCGACGAGCAGGAACGCGACGATGACGAAGACGGCGACGAGGGACATCAGCGGCTGCGTCGTCTCTCCTGGAGCGCGAAGGCGAGGAGGATGTCCCGCTGGATGCCGAACATCTCCTTCTCCTCGTCGGGCTCCGCGTGGTCGTACCCGAGCAGGTGGAGCACACCGTGGCAGGTGAGGAGCTGGAGTTCGTCCATCGTCGAGTGCTTCGCGGCGGCCGCCTGCGTCTCGGCGACCTGCGGGCAGAGCACGATGTCGCCGAGCAGCCCGGGCGGCGTCGGGTTCTCCTCGGTGCCGGGACGGAGCTCGTCCATCGGGAAGCTCAGGACGTCGGTCGGTCCCGGCTCGTCCATCCACTGGACGTGCAACTGCTCCATGGCGCCCTCGTCGACCAGGACGATGGCGAGCTCGGCATCGGGGCTCACATGCATCGCGTCGAGCGCGAACGACGCCAGGGCGAGGATGCGCGATTCGTCGACGGCGACGCCGGACTCGTTGTTGATCTCGATGGTCATGAGCGTCCTCGCTTCGGCTGGTGGTCTCTGGCGGCGCCGCGACGCTCGGCGCGGTTGGCGAACTCGGCGGCCTGCTCGCGCTCGAACCGCTGCGCCTGTCGGACGGCGTCGTACTCGCCGTAGGCGTCGACGATCCGACCGACGAGGGTGTGGCGGACGACGTCCTCGCTCGTGAGCTGGGCGAAGTGGATGTCGTCGACGTCCTTGAGCACGCGGGTCACGAGTCGCAGACCGGACGCGCCGGTCGGCAGGTCGATCTGCGTGACGTCGCCGGTCACGACGATCTTGGACCCGAACCCGAGCCGGGTGAGGAACATCTTCATCTGCTCCGGCGTGGTGTTCTGCGCCTCGTCGAGGACGATGAACGAGTCGTTGAGGGTCCGGCCGCGCATGTAGGCGAGCGGGGCGACCTCGATCGTGCCGGCCGCGAGGAGCTTCGGGACGATCTCCGGGTCCATCATCTCGTTGAGCGCGTCGTAGAGCGGACGCAGGTACGGGTCGATCTTGTCCGTCAGCGTGCCCGGGAGGTACCCGAGTCGCTCGCCGGCCTCGACGGCCGGGCGCGTCAGGATGATCCGGTTGACCTCCTTGCGTTGCAGCGCCTGCACCGCCTTCGCCATCGCGAGATACGTCTTGCCGGTACCGGCCGGGCCGATGCCGAACACGATCGTGTTCTCGTCGATCGCGTCGACGTACGCCCGCTGCCCGACGGTCTTCGCCTTGATCGTCTTGCCACGCGAGGTGAGGATGACCTGCCCGAGCACCTCCGACGGGGAGGCCGAGCCGTCCTGCCCGAGCATGCGGGCGGAGGTGCTGACCTCCGCCGGCCCCGGGTCGTGTCCTTCTCGGACCATGGTGATGAGTTCCTCTACGAGTCGTCTGGCGGCGTCGGCCTGCGGCGCCGGGCCGGTGATGGTGATCTCATTGCCGCGCACGTGCACCGAGACACCGGGGTGTTCGCGCTCGACGGTCGTCAGGAGTCGGTCCTGTGGGCCGAGGAGACGGACCATGGCGAGCCCGTCCACCAGGAGGACGTGCTCGACCTCCTCCGGCCGAGCGGCGGTGGGGTGGTCTGGGTTCGAGGACTCAGGCTCCGCCAAGGGTGCCCTCCTGCAGGGAACCGCCGAGGACATGCGCGTGCACGTGGAAGACCGTCTGCCCGGCGGACTCGCCGGTGTTGAAGACGAGTCGGAACTCGCCACCGGTGTGCTCCTTCGCGAGCGACGACGCCACCTCGACCATCTCAGCGAGCAAGGAGGGGTCTCCAGCGGCCAACTCCACGACGTCGCGGTACTCGGCGGTCTTCGGGACGACGAGGAGGTGCACGGGCGCCTGTGGTGCGATGTCGGCGAACGCGATCACCCGATCGGTCTCGGCGAGGAGGGTCGTCGGGATCTCCCCCGACACGATGCGGCTGAATACCGACGGTGCTTCACTCATGTCCACCAGTCTAAGGTTCGTGGCGGCCTCGTGCGCGGGCTGGTGGATCGTCACCACCGACCGAGCAGCACGTTGAGCGCGGCGATCGCCGCAGGCCCTGCCGTCGAGGTGCGCAGGACGCCCGAGCCGATCCGGACCTCGATCGCGCCGGCCGCTTCGAGCCGCTCCCGCTCCGTCGGCGAGATGCCGCCCTCCGGACCGACGACGAGGACGAGCTCCTCGGCGAGCAGTGCCGACGGGTCGAGCTCCGAGAGCGCGAGTGCCGCGCTGGGTTCGAGGACGAGGACGGTCCGGCCGGCGACGATCGCCGCGAGTCCACGGGTGTCGACGACCTCGGCCACCTCGGGTACCCGGGCGCGGATCGACTGCTTCGACGCCTCGCGCACGATGAGCTGCCAGCGCGCACGGCCCTTGACCGCTTTGTCGCCCTGCCACCTGGAGATGCTGCGCTCGGCACCCCACGGGACGATGCGGTCGACACCCAGCTCGGTCGCCGCCTGGATGGCGAGTTCGTCGCGATCGCCCTTGGCCAGCGCCTGCACGAGGACGAGCCCGGGACGGTTCTCCGGATGCACCACGACCGATTCGACGCGGATCTCCAACTCGCCCGGCTCGCTGCGCACGACCGGTCCGGTCGCGATCAGGCCACGACCGTTGCCGATCGACGTCGTCTCGCCGACCCGCAGCCGACTCACGGCGACGGCGTGCTTCGCCTCGGGCCCACGGAGGGTCACCGAGTCGCCGACACCGGTCGATTCGAGGTCCTCGCGGAGGTACAGCGAACTCATCTCAACCGACGCCGTGGAAGCGGTCGCGGATCTTCGCGAACAGGCCCTGCTGGAACTGCGCGAGCGCCGGAGCACCCTGGCGTCGTCCCGAGGCGAAGCTCTTGATCAGCTCGCGTTCGCGGTGGTCGAGCTTCGTCGGGGTGACGACCTGGACGCCGATCTTGAGGTCACCCCGGCTGTTCCCGCGGAGGCGCGTGACCCCGCGGTCCTTGACCGTGATGACCTCCGAGCTCTGAACGCCCGGTCGCAGCTCGACCTCGACGTCGCCGTCGAGCGCGTGGACGGTGACCTGGCGGCCGAGGATGGCGTCGGTCATCGGGACTTCGAGCGTGCACAACAGGTCGTCGCCGTCGCGGCTGAAGACGTCGTGGTGCTTGACCTTCATCTCGAGGTAGAGGTCGCCGTTCGGGCCGCCTGCCGGGCCGACCTCGCCGCTCCCCGGCATCTGCAGACGCAGACCGGTGTCGACACCGGCCGGGATGTCGACCGAGACGGTGCGGCGGGCACGGAGCCGGCCCTGACCCTGGCAGGTGACGCACGGGGTCGCGATGATCGTGCCGTAGCCGCGGCAGGTGCCGCAGGGCGCCGAGGTCATGACGTTGCCGAGCAGCGAGCGGACGGCCCGCTGGATGGAGCCGGTGCCGTGACAGATGTCGCAGGTCACCGGTGAGGTGCCGGGCTGGCAGCAGGAGCCGTTGCAGGTGCTGCAGAGCACGGCGGTGTCGACCTCGAGGTCGCGGTGGGTGCCGAAGATGACCTCGTCGAGGTCGAGTTCGACGCGCAACAGGGCGTCCTCGCCGCGTGCGCGGCGGGACTTGGGTCCGCGCTGCTGGCCACCCCCGCCGAAGAAGGTGTCGAAGATGTCGCCGAAGCCGCCGAACCCGGCGTCACCTCCGCCGAACCCACCCGCCTGCGGACCGAGGTCGTACTGCTGGCGCTGCTTGGGGTCGCTCAGCACGTCGTAGGCGTGGGTGACCTCTTTGAACCGCTCTGAGGCGTCGGAACCCGGGTTCACGTCGGGGTGCAGTTCGCGAGCGAGGCGGCGGTACGCCTTCTTGATCTCTTCGGGCGTCGCCTCCTTGGCGACACCGAGTGCTGCGTAGTGGTCGGGGTAGTCAGCCACTGAGGGCCTTTCGTTCGAGGTGCGGAAGGTGTTGGAGGACGCGACGAGGATGCGTCACTCGGCGTCGAGGATGCGCGAGAGGTACCTGGCGACGGCGCGGACCGCAGCCATGTTGCTCGCGTAGTCCATTCTCGTGGGGCCGAGGACGCCGAGCCGGGCGATTTCGCCACCAGAGGAACGGTAGTTCCCGGCGAGGACGCTCGTGGTCTCGAGGCCGAACGACGCGTTCTCGCGCCCGATGCTGGCGACCACGCCGTCGCGCTCGGACTCCATCTCACCGAAGAGCCGGAGCAGCACGACCTGCTGCTCGATGGCGTCCAGGACCGGATAGATGCTGCCGGGGAAGTCGTCTTCGGTGCGGGCGAGGTTGGCGGCGCCGGCCATGACGAGGCGGTCCTGGCGCTGCGCCGAGAGCTGTTCGCGCACCGCGTCGACGATGCGGACGGCCGCCGCGCGGTCGAGATCGGCGATGTCGGCGGGGACGTCGCCGATCGCGTCGTGGGCGTCGAGGAGTGGACGGCCCGCGACCGCCTCGTTGCACAGCGAGCGGAGACGCGAGATGAGGTCATCGTCGACCGGGCTCTCCGTCTCGATGAGCCGCTGCTCGACGCGGCCGTTGTCGAGGATGATGACCGCGAGCACACGGTTCGGGGTGACGCTCACCAACTCGAGGTGCCGGACGCGCGCCCGGGAGAACATCGGGTACTGGACGAGCGCGACCTGGTTCGTCAGCTGCGAGAGCAGCCGCACCGTGCGGTGCAGGACCTCGTCGAGGTCGCCGGACGCACCGAGGAAGGTCTCGATCGCCGTCCGTTGGGCGTTGTTCAGCGGGCGGCGGTCGGCCAGGTGGTCGACGAACATCCGGTAGCCCTTGTCGGTCGGCACCCGGCCGGAGGAGGTGTGGGGGGCGGCGATGAGCTCTTCGTCCTCGAGCTGCGCCATGTCGTTGCGGATGGTGGCTGCGGAGACCCCGAAGGAGTGGCGGTCGACGATCGTCTTGGACCCGACGGGCTCTCGCGAGGCGACGTAGTCCTGCACGATGACGCGGAGCACTTCGAGACCGCGATCCGACACCATCTCGATCTCCTCCCGTCATCCACCTCGGAGCGCCGACCATCAGCACTCGAAGACCCTGACTGCCAATCATATCGTGGCCTCCGCGCAGCCGTCCCTTGCGCGGCCCCGTGCCGCGGGAATACCGTTGGCCGCAGGCGTGGGTCCCTGATGAGCGACACCTGGTGCGATACGCTCAGCTGGACCAATTGAATATCACTCTCCGTGAAAGGTGCGAAGATGTCCGATCCGAACGCTCAGCCGCCCGTCGACCCAGCGAAGGGCGGGTCGGTTCCGCCTGCAGGAGATGGCGCGACGCCCCCTCCCGCAGCTCCGCAGCAGCCGCCCGCAGGCGCCTACCCGCCCCCGCCCGCCGGTGGCTACGCGCCGCCGCCGCCCGCTGCCGGCTCCTACCCGCCGCCGCCCGCAGGCGCCCCGCAGTACCAGCAGCCGTACGCCGCCGCTCAGCCCATGAGCCCGTCGGACGAGAAGCTCTGGTCGACGCTCATCCACATCGGCGGGATCTTCTTCGGATTCATCCCCCCGCTGATCGGCTACCTGGTCCTCAAGGACCGCGGCCCGTTCATCAAGGCGCACACGCTCACCGCGCTGAACTTCCAGCTGACGATGCTGATCGCGCTCGTGGTCGGCTCGATCCTGACGATCGTCGTCGTGGGTCTGTTCATCATCATCGCCGTCTACGTCGTCGTGATCGTGTTCAGCATCATCGCCGCGATCAAGGCGAACAAGGGTGAGCTGTACAGCTACCCGCTCACGATCCAGTTCATCAAGGCCTGATCCGTCGAGTACGAGCACAGCCCCGTCCGGTCCGCCGGGCGGGGCTGTTCTGCGCCTCGGGCAGGGTCAGTCGCCGACCAGACGCCGGACGACCGCGTCGGCGAGGAGCCGTCCGCGGCGCGTGAGCTCCAGCCGTCCGAGCAGGGCCTGCCGTGCGTCGACCAGTTCCTCGGCGATGAGCCCGGCGACCGCCGTACGAGCCTCGGGGGCGAGCGTCCGGATGGGGATGCCGTCCCGCGTGCGGGTGAGCAGCAGGATGCGTTCGAGTTCCCGCGTCTCGTCGTCCAGGGTCTCCCGCCCGGCGGCCGGCGACTCCCCCGCCGCGATCCGCTGGGCGTACGCCGCCGGGTGCTTGACGTTCCACCAGCGCACCCCGCCGACGTGACTGTGCGAGCCCGGGCCGACACCCCACCAGTCCTCGCCGGTCCAGTAGGAGAGGTTGTGCCGGGAGCGGTGCGTGTCGTCCGTCGCCCAGTTGCTGACCTCGTACCAGCCGTACCCGGCTTCGGTGAGGAGATCGTCGGCGAGCTCGTACATGTCGGCCTGCAGGTCCTCGTCGGGGGTCCCCACCACGCCCGAGCGGATCTGGCGCGCGAGTTTCGTCCCGGGTTCGACGATGAGCGAATAGGCCGACACGTGGTCCGGTGCGCAGGCGATCGCCGTCTCGAGTGAGACGCGCCAGTCGGCCAGGGTCTCCCCCGGCGTCCCGTAGATGAGGTCCAGGCTGACGCCGAGGCCGGCTTCGCGAGCCCACTGCACGACGAGCGGCACCCGAGCCGGATCGTGCGTGCGCTCGAGGGTGGCGAGCACGCTCGGCACCGCGGACTGCATCCCGAAGGACACCCGGGTGAATCCGGCTTCGGCGAGCGTGCGGAGGTAGGCGGCGTCGACGGAGTCGGGGTTCGCCTCGGTCGTCACTTCGGCGCCGGGCGCGAGGTCGAAGTTGTCCGTCACGCCACGGAGCATCCGGACGAGGTCGTCAGCAGGCAGGAGGGTCGGCGTGCCGCCACCGAAGAACACGGTCGAGACCGGTCGGTCGGGGACGGTCGATGACGCCAGGACGGACTTGCCGAAGCGGAGTTCCGCGACCGCCTCGTCGGCGTAGTCCGATTGCTTCGCGCCGCGGAGCTCGGTCGCCGTGTAGGTGTTGAAGTCGCAGTAGCCGCATCGGACCCGGCAGAACGGGACGTGCAGGTAGACCCCGAAGTTGCGCTCGTGGGCACCGACGGCCGCCGTCTCCGGGAGGAGTCCGTCGGACGGGGCCGGATCGGCGAGTGGAAGGGCGCTCGGCACGGTCCGTCGCTCAGACGCCGCGCGACGGCAGGAGTGCGCGGAGGTAGGCGTCGTTCATGGTCTTGCGGCGACGCTTGGAGCCGACGAGCTTCGCGGCACCCTTCGTCGGGCGGAAGAACGAGCGCACGACGATCCAGACGGAGTCGTCCTCGCGCTGCTCGATCGTGAAGGACTGCTCACCGCTCTCCGGATCGCCCTCCATCGTGCCGATGGCCAGGCTCACGTGACCCGGCTCCTCGGTGACGGAGATGACGCGATGCGGTCCGACGAGCGGTTCCCCGCCGACGGTGCCGGCGAAGACGACCGTCGTGCCCGGCGTGATGAACGGCGTGCCGTCCTCGGCGAAGCGCTGCTCTTGGTGCGTCTCGATGGGTTCCAGCGGCGTACCGTCCTCGGCGAAGGCGATGCCGCCGTACTGCACGCCCGTGCCGGGGTGCACCTCGGAGATCTCCACGCCGCTCGAACGGTGCAGTCCCCAGGTGAGGAGGGCGCTGCTCGCGAGGGCGAACCGCTCCTCTCCGCTCCCGAGGCGGAACTCGTCCTCCGACGGCACGTAGCCCTCCGGCGGGTACTGCATGAGGTCGGTCCGCTGGGTGGCGCCGACGGCCGCGTAGTCGACCGCTTCGTCCTCGAACGAACTGCGTCGTGCGTTCACTTCTTGTCCTTCGTCTCCACGTCCCCGGACAGCGCTGCGATGAACGCCTCCTGAGGCACCTCGACCTTGCCGACCATCTTCATCCGCTTCTTGCCCTCCTTCTGCTTCTCGAGGAGCTTGCGCTTGCGGGTGATGTCACCGCCGTAGCACTTGGCCAGGACGTCCTTGCGCATGGCACGGACCGACTCGCGGGCGATGATCCGCGCACCGATGGCGGCCTGGATCGGCACCTCGAACTGCTGGCGCGGGATGAGCTTCTTCAGGCGCTCGGTCATGAGCACACCGTAGGCGTACGCCTTCTCGCGGTGGACGATGGCGCTGAACGCGTCGACCTGGTCGCCCTGCAGGAGGATGTCGACCTTCACGAGGTCGGCTGCCTGCTGGCCGGAGGGCTCGTAGTCGAGCGACGCGTACCCCTGCGTGCGGCTCTTCAGGTGGTCGAAGAAGTCGAAGACGATCTCACCGAGCGGCATCGTGTACCGCAGCTCGACGCGGTCCTCGCCGAGGTACTCCATGCCGAGCAGCGCACCTCGACGGCTCTGGCAGAGTTCCATGATGGTGCCGACGTAGTCCTTGGGGGCGAGGATGCCCACCTTGACCATCGGCTCGGACACCTCGAGGATCTTGCCGGAGGGGAACTCGCTCGGGTTGGTGACGGTGACGACCTGCTTGTCCTCCGTCTTCACCTCGTAGGTGACCGACGGCGCTGTGGCGATGAGGTCGAGGTCGAACTCGCGCTGCAACCGCTCGGTCACGATCTCGAGGTGCAGGAGGCCGAGGAAGCCGACGCGGAACCCGAAGCCGAGGGCGACGGAGGTCTCCGGCTCGTAGTTGAGCGAGGCGTCGGAGAGCTTCAGCTTGTCGAGCGCGTCGCGGAGGATCGGGTAGTCGCTGCCGTCGATCGGGTACAGACCGGAGAAGACCATCGGCTTCGGGTCGGTGTAGCCCGGGAGGGCGTCGGTCGCCGGCTTCACCGCGGTCGTGACGGTGTCGCCGACCTTCGACTGCCGGACGTCCTTCACGCCCGTGATGAGGTAGCCCACCTCACCGACGCCGAGGCCCTTGGTGGGCGTCGGTTCCGGCGAGCTGACACCGATCTCGAGGAGGTCGTGCACCGCGCGCGTGGACATCATCTGGATACGCTCGCGCGGACTCAGCTGGCCGTCGATCATGCGGACGTAGGTGACGACGCCACGGTAGGTGTCGTAGACGGAGTCGAAGATCATGGCGCGCGTGGGTGCGTCCGGGTCGCCCACGGGGTTCGGGATGCGTCCGACGACGCGGTCGAGGAGGTCCTCGACACCCATGCCGGTCTTGCCGGACACCCGCAGGACGTCTTCGGGCTCGCCGCCGATGAGGCTCGCGAGCTCCTTCGCGTACTTGTCGGGGTCGGCCGCCGGGAGGTCGATCTTGTTGAGCACCGGGATGATCTCGAGGTCGTTCTCGAGAGCGAGGTAGAGGTTCGCGAGCGTCTGCGCCTCGATACCCTGAGCGGCGTCGACGAGGAGGATCGCGCCCTCGCACGCGGCGAGCGACCGCGAGACCTCGTAGGTGAAGTCGACGTGCCCGGGGGTGTCGATCATGTTGAGCGCGAAGGTCTCGCCGTTGAGCGACCACGGCATGCGCACGGCCTGGCTCTTGATGGTGATGCCGCGCTCGCGCTCGATGTCCATGCGGTCGAGGTACTGCGCCCGCATGTCGCGGTCCGAGACGACGCCGGTGATCTGCAACATGCGGTCCGCCAGGGTCGACTTGCCGTGGTCGATGTGGGCGATGATGCAGAAGTTCCGGATGAACGCCGGGTCGGTCGATGCCGGCTCGAGGGCCTTCACTGCTTGGGGGCTCACGCGTTCCTCGGGGTCAGGGGTGGAATCGGGCAACCCTCATTGTCCCACGGCGGGGAGCACCCGCGCTGCGGTACCCTGGATTGCCAGAACTCAGCCCGACTGGTAATGTTGCCTGTTGGCTTGCGTGTGAGTTGAGACCACACGAGAACTCGCTTGAAGACGCCCTCTTCCGTCCGACGGCACCGAACATCATTTCCTCGAACCGAAAGTTGACCCAACGTGGCAAACATCAAGTCGCAGATCAAGCGCATCGGCACCAATAAGAAGGCCAACGAGCGCAACAAGGCCGTCAAGAGCCAGCTGAAGACCGCCATCCGCGCAACCCGTGAGGCCGTCGTCGCCGGCGACAAGGCTCAGGCCGAGTCCGCTCTCAAGCTCGCCTCGAAGAAGCTCGACAAGGCCGTGAGCAAGGGCGTCATCCACGAGAACCAGGCAGCGAACCGCAAGTCGGCCATCGCCAAGCAGGTCAACGCGCTCTAAGCGACACCAGCTGCAAGGCCCCGGCGTTCCTCGGAACGTGCGGGGCCTTTCGCGTCCCCCGGGCACGCCGGTCCCTGAGCGCACAACCGGTCCCTGAACGCGCACTGGTCCTTGAGCGCACACGGGTCCCTGAGCTTGTCGAAGGGCCGCCCGCCACCACGGCCAGCTCGACGTTCTACCGCCTCGACGGGTTACCGCTCTGAGAGATCGACCCCGCGTGCCGCGATGACGCCGACGAGCCGCTCGAGCGCGAACACCGGGTCGCGGCTCGCGCCCTTCACGCCGGCGTCGGTCTCTGCGAGCATCTGCACCACGCGGCCGATGCCGGCGTCCGTCCAACCGGACAGGTCCCGACGGGCGCGGTCGACCTGCCACGGCGCGAGACCGAACTGCTGGGCGATCTGCCCGGACCCGCCGCGTGCCGAGGACACCTTGGCCATCGTGCGGATCTTCATCGCGAACGCGGCGACGATCGGCACGGGGTCGGCACCGGAGTCGAGCGCCTGCCGCAGGGCGAGCAGCGCCTCCCCGTGACGCCCGGCGATCGCGGCATCGGCGACGTCGAACGCGCTCGTCTCGAGTCGACCGCCGTAGTACTTGTTGACCGTCTGCTCGGTGATCTCCTCGGACGCGTCGGCCATGAGCTGACTGCACGCGGCTGCGAGCTCGGCGAGGTCGTCGGAGAAGGCTCCGACGAGTGCCCGGAGCGCCTGGGGCGTGATCCGCCGACCGGCCGTCTTGAACTCAGCCGCGGCGAAGTCGGCCTTGTCGCTGTCCCGTTTGAGTTCCGTGCAGACGATCTCGACACCGCCACCGGTGCCTGAGCGGATGGCGTCGAGCAGCTTCTTGCCGCGCACGCCTCCGTTGTGCCGCAGCACGAGGTAGGCGCCCTCCGGCGGTGCTTCGAGATACCGGATGGCTTCGGTGAGGAACTGGTCGGAGCACTTCTCGACCTGGCTGACGCGGACGAGCCGGGGCTCACCGAAGAGAGACGGGCTTGCCACCGTGAGCAGCTCGCCCGGGGCGTAACTGTCGGCGGCGACGTCGTTGACCTCGAGCGAGGGGTCTTCGGAGACGAGGAAGTCGCGCAGCCGGCGGATCGCCCGGTCGGCCAGGAAGGACTCCGTGCCGGACACCAACACGATCGGCGCCGGGCGGATCTCGGACCAGCCGAGTTGCGGGATCGCCGCCGAGGCCTTGGCCGCCGTCTTCGCCTTCCCGCGACCGGCGGAACGTGGTGCAGCCACAGCGGCTCCTCTCGACCGTCCGAGTCTACCGGCGACCGCCGACGCCAGGCGGGGCGGTCGGCGGCTCACCCGCCGCGCTCCGACCACACGCGGAACCCGCCACCGTCGCCCGGGCCGAGGACGATGGTCCCCGACTCGTCCGTGCGGAGGACCTCGGCACCGGTGGCCTCGTAGAGCTCGAGCGCTGAGCGCGTCGGATGCCCGTAGCCGTTGTCGGCCCCGACGGAGACGAGCGCCACCGTCGCGCCCACCCGGCGCGCCAGGCGGTCGCTCTGATCGGCCGAACCGTGATGCGACACCTTGACGATGTCGACCGCGTCCCCGAGCGTGTGCCGACCGAGTAGCCGGTCCTGTGCCTCCTCACCGAGGTCGCCGAGCAGCAGCACCGATGCGTCGAGGAGATCGAACCGGACCACCACGCTCGCATCGTTCCCCGGTTCGACGCTGCCTGCCGCGGGGTCCGGCCACAGGACGCGCCATGGCGCCGCGCTCTCCGGATCCCCCAGCACCCCCTGGTCTCCGGCGCCGGCCTGTCGCACCTCGGCACCGGCCGCTCGGAGCACTCGAGCGATGCGCTCGTCCTCCGGGTCGTCGACCGGCCCGAGCAGCACCTCGTCGACCCTGCCGACGACCGCGTCGAGGCCTCCGACGTGGTCGAGGTCGTAGTGGGTGAGGACGAGCAGCTCGATGCGTGAGACCCCGAGCGCGTCCAAACACGCGCGGAGCGGTTCTGGGTCGGGCCCGACGTCGACGAGCGCGGTGGCGGTGCCCTGTCGCAGGAGGACCGCGTCGCCCTGACCGACGTCGCAGGCGGCGACGATCCAGTCGCCCGGCCGGTGCAGGGCCGGGCCGAGTCCGTCCCCGACCGCCCGACCGCACAGTGCCACGAGCGACACGACCACCGCCACCCCGATCGTCCTCGACCACCGCGGAGGCAGATCCCGACGGAACAGCAGGAGCGTGGCGATCAGGGCCGTCGGCACGGTGACGAGCACGACGCCCAGCGGCCCCTCCGGCCACGGCACCCGCGCAGCAGGGACGCCCTCGAACCACCGGGCCACCGCGGCGATCCAGGTCGCGGGCACCCACCCGAGCCACGCGACGAGCAGTGCGAGTGGTGGTGCGAACGGGACCAGCACGCAGGCGAGCAGTCCGAGCATGGTCGCGGGCGCGGCGGCCGGGCCCGCGAGCAGATTCGCCGGGACACCGCCGAGCTGGATCGCGGGGTCGAGGAGGACGAGCATCGGCTGGCAGGCGAGCTGGGCGGCCGCCGGGATCGCGATGAGGGCCGCGATCCCCCGGGGCAGCCACCTACCGAGCAGGTCCGTGAGGGGTCCGCTCAGGAGCAGGAGACCGCTGGTGGCGAGCACCGAGAGTCCGAAACCGTACTGCCCGGCCAGCCAGGGGTCGGCGACGAGGAGCACGACCACCGCCAACGACAGCGCGGCGAGGCCACGGATCGGCCGCCCGAAGCCGCCCATCACCAGGACGAAGGCAGCCATGAGTGCTGCCCGCTGCACGCTCGGTTGGGGCGTCACGAGGACCACGAAGGCGGCGAGGCACAGTAGGGCACAGGCGATCCTGAGCTTCCGCCCACCGCCGAGTACCGCGACCGCGGTGCTGACGAGCCACACGATGACCGCACAGTTCGCGCCGGACACGGCCGTCAGATGCGAGAGCGAACTGCGCTGCATCGACTCCGTGACCGCGTCGCTCACCTGGCTCACATCGCCGATCGCGAGGCCGGGCAGCAGCTCCCCACCCGGGCCGGGCAAGGTGGACGCGACCCCGACCAGGCCGGAACGCAGTGACGCCGACCAGTCGAGGATCGCCGGTGGCTCCCCCAGCAGCTCGGGTTGTTTCCGTGCGAACAGCAGCGCTGCCCGCGCATCACCCGGTGCATTCCATCGGAGGGGGCCATCGACGCGCCAGCGCTCACCGATCCTCGGCGCCCGATCCGCCGGCACCGGTGCGAAGACGAGGACCGGGACCGAGAGGCCCTCCGGTGCTCCCCCGTCGTCCGAGACCGTCACCAGGTCGGCCGCGAACCGAACCGTGGGTGCAGCCGTGACCGAACCGGTGGGCACGGCGTCGCCGGTCACCACGACCTCGGCGGTGACGGGCGTGCTCCCGAGCGCTTGCAGCGCCTCCGGCTGCCGATCAGGCGCGCGTGCGGCGATCGATGCGGCGACCATGCCGAACAGCGCCGCAGCACACGCGCAGAGCAAGAGTGTCGTGATGACGACAGACCCTGTCCGGCGCTCGCCCGGGCGATACTCTGCACGGCGACGCCGGACGACCGTGCTGCACCCGAGGCAGGCGGAGGCGACGACGAACGCGACCAGTACCCCACCCCAGGCCAGCGTCGGAGCCGCGCTGCAGACGGCCGCACCGACCCAGGTGACCGCCGCCGGGATGAGGAGGCGTGGGAACCGCATCGCGCGCTCACCTCGCCCGGACGTCGGTCCGGCGGCCGCGTCCGCGGTCACACCGTCGCCGCCGCGCGAAGCCCCTCGAGGGTCTTCGCGCCGATGCCTTCGACCGCGCTCAGGTCGTCGAGGGTGGCGAACGGCCCGTTCGCCTCCCGCCAGGCGACGATGCGTGCAGCCAGGGCCTCCCCGATCCGCGGCAGTGCGGTGAGTTCGGCCGCGGATGCCGTGTTCACGTTGACGAGCTGCGAGCCGGACGGGCTCCCGGCAGCCGACCCGCTCGCGCCTCCGCCAGGTGGCACCTCGCCGACCACGGGGACATAGAGCTGCTCGCCGTCGTTCACGAACCGTGCGAGGTTCACGGCACTGGTGTCCGCTTCCGGTAGGAGGCCGCCGGCGGACGCCACCGCATCGAACGCACGTGATCCGTCCGGCAGCCGATAGACACCAGGGGCCGCGACCGCTCCGAGTACATGGATGAACAGCTCTCCCGCCGCCGAGCCGGCGGGCGTGGTCGATCCCGGTGTGGCGGCGGGCACGGCGCTCGCGTCAGCCGACAGCTCCACCCCACCGATCGTCCTGACCGCCCCGCCTGAGGTGAACAGCGAGACGAGGATGGCGACCACGAGCGCCGCGATCACCAGCACGACGACCGCCCCGGCGCGGAACTCCGGGCGCGGTAGCTCACCGAGCACACGGCGCGTGGACGAACGCCTGGACGGCACCGGGTGGGACGTGGGTTCCGGTTCGATGGTCATCCTCGAACGCTACGAGCCCGGACGCCCCGCACCACACGCTCGCCGTCGCCATGGGCACCGACCGCACCGCGACGACCCCTGTGGAGCGCGTTCGCCTGGGATGCAGAATGCAGTCAGCTCACCGAGCGCCTCGGTGTTGACTGGTCGTCTTCCGACCGGGGGGTCAGGCCACTCTGGCTGGCTCAGCCCCCTCTCGCGTCGAAGACTGCCCGAACCAGATCCACAGCGGGCGAGCGGTCACGACGATGAGCACCGCGAACAGGCTCTGATTGATGACGCCGAACCACGAGAGTCCGCCGAGCAGCACGAAGACGGTCCAGTTCACGGCGATGTCGGCGACGATCACCGCGATACCGAGCACGATGCCGGAGCGCCGTCGAAGGACGATCAACACAGCGGTGATGGGGTCCAAGACCGTGAGTGTCACCCAGAACAGCCGGACGCCGGGCGGGAAGCCGCCGTAGACGTCCAACCCGCCGAGGATCAGATCCGCGGTGTGCGTCGTCGTCCCGACGAGGAAGCCGACCACCCACAGGATCTGGAACACGCGGAGCGTTCGTACGGCTGGGGCGGGAGCGATCACCCGGTCATGCTACCGAGGAAGCAGGGCAGACTGCCGCCGGATGGGACAAGCGGATCGGACTCGAGGGTGGCGCCCAGCGCTCCGAGCGTGTTCGGGACGGGCCACAGGGCCCGCCCCGAACCGCATCAACCCTTCGTCGCGATGCTCACCACACGCGGGGCACGCACCACGACGTTGACGATCTCGCGGTCGCCCACGGAACGCTGCACTGCCGCACTCGCGCGTGCGAGCTGCTCGAGCTCCTCGCCGGAGATCTTCGGCGACACCTCGAGCCGTTCGCGGACCTTGCCGTCGACCTGGACCACCGCGGTCACCTGGTCCTCGACCAACAGCGACCGGTCGGCCTTCCGCCACGGCACCAGCGAGACGGACGGCTGGTAGCCGAGCTTGGCCCACATGTCCTCGGCGGTGAACGGTGCGAAGAGGTCGAGCGCCATGGCCGTGACCTCGGCGGACTCGCGCACGGCGGGGTCGCCCGCGCCGGGCCCGGCGTCGATCGCCTTCCGCGTCGCGTTGACGAGCTCCATGAGCCGTGCCACGACGACGTTGAACTTGCCCGCCTCGATGAGCCCTGGAGCCTCCGCGAGGAAGTGATGCGTGACCTTCCGCAGCTTCTCGTCGCCGTCCTTCCAGGCGACGTCGGGCGAGCTGGTGACGTCGTGCGCGACCCGCCAGGCGCGTGCCAGGAACTTGGCCGAACCGGCCGGCGAGACGTCCGCCCAGTCGATGTCGTCCTCCGGAGGACCGGCGAACGCCATCGTGACGCGCAGGGCGTCGGCGCCGTACGACCTCAGCTCCTGAGCGAACTCCACCAGGTTGCCCTTGCTCTTGCTCATCTTCGAACCGTCGAGGATGACCATGCCCTGGTTGAGGAGCGCGCTGAAGGGCTCGGTGAAGCCGACCTTGCCGAGGTCGAACAGGACCTTCGTGATGAACCGCGAGTAGAGCAGGTGCAGGATCGCGTGCTCGACACCACCGACGTACTGGTCGACCGGGGCCCACTTGTCGGCCTCCTTCGGGTCGAACGCGATCTCGTCGGAGGTCGGGTTCAGGAACCGGAGGAAGTACCACGAGCTGTCGACGAAGGTGTCCATCGTGTCGGAGTCGCGCTTCGCAGGCTTCCCGCACGAGGGGCAGTCCACGTTGATCCAGTCCTCTGCCGCCGCGAGCGGGCTCATGCCCTTCGGACGCAGGTCGAGACCCGCGGCGTCCGGCAGCCGCACGGGGAGCTGGTCCTCGGGGACCGGCACCTCGCCACAGGCGTCGCAGTGGATGATCGGGATCGGCGTGCCCCAGTAGCGCTGTCGGGAGATGAGCCAGTCGCGGAGGCGGTAGTTCTTCGTCTTCGCGCCGAGGCCGCTCGATGCGAGCGCCGCAGTGACCTTCGGGATCGCGTTCGCCTTGCTCAGGCCGTCGAACGGGCCGGAGTTCGTCAGGCGACCGTCGCCCGTCAGCGCGACACCCGTCTTGGCGGGATCGATCGACGGGAGGTCCTCCGGCAGCTCACCGTCGACGATGATCGGGATGGCACCGGTGACGGGCTGGGTGGTGTCCACCACGACACGCACGGGCAGGTCGAACGCCCGCGCGAAGTCGAGGTCGCGCTGGTCGTGCGCGGGAACCGCCATGATCGCCCCGTGACCGTAGTCGGCCAGGACGTAGTCGGCCGCCCAGATCGGCAGACGCTCGCCACTCAGCGGGTTGATCGCGTAGCGCTCGAGGAACACGCCGGTCTTCTGGCGGTCGGTCGCGAGCCGTGCGATCTCGCTCTCGCCCTTGACGCTGTCGAGGTAGGCCTGGAAGCGCCCCTTGACCTCGTCGGAGGTGTCGGCGACGAGCTCGGCTGCGAGCTCGGAGTCGGGCGCCACGACCATGAACGTCACGCCGTACAGCGTGTCGGGGCGGGTCGTGTACACGGAGACCGGCTCGGCACGACCCTCGATGGAGAACGAGACGTCCGCACCGTTGGATCGACCGATCCAGTTCCGCTGCATGCTGAGCACCTTGGCCGGCCAGGTGCCCTCGAGCTGGTTGAGGTCGTCGATCAGGCGGTCCGCGTAGTCGGTGATGCGGAAGTACCACTGGGTGAGCTTCTTCTTCGTCACCTCGGCGCCGCAGCGCTCGCAGTGTCCGTCGACGACCTGCTCGTTCGCGAGCACGGTCTGGTCGTTCGGGCACCAGTTGACGGGGCTCGCCTTGCGGTACGCGAGGCCCTTCTCGAACAGCTGGAGGAACAGCCACTGGTTCCACCGGTAGTACTCGGGGTCGCTCGTGTGGAGCTCGCGGTCCCAGTCGAACGAGGGGCCGTACTGACGGAAGCTGGCCTTCTGCTGCGCGATGTTCGCGTAGGTCCACTCGCGCGGGTCGACACCGCGCTGGATGGCCGCGTTCTCGGCGGGGAGACCGAACGAGTCCCAGCCGATCGGGTGCAGGACGTTGAAGCCCTGGTGACGCCAGTACCGCGCGACGATGTCGCCGAAACCGAACGCCTCGGCGTGACCCATGTGCAGGTCGCCCGAGGGATACGGGAACATGTCGAGCACGTACTTGCGCGGACGTTTGTCGGCAGGATCTCCTGCTGCGAAGGGCTTCAGCTCGTCCCAGACGGGAAGCCACTTCTCCTGGATCGCCTGGAAGTCGTACCGCTCGCCGTCTCGGCGGTCGTCGGTGTTGCGCTCGTCTGACACGTCACTCTCAATCACTGCAGGTGCTGGGGGTGGAATCCCGTGGGTTGCTCGCACGGCGCTCGGCCGCAGGATGGACGGGCTGGAGCGCACGACGGCGCTCCGTCCAACGGTCAAGCCTACCGGGATTCGGCAGGCGGACGTCCGACGCCGAGTGCTGCCAGCGGGGCCGCCGCCTTGGTCCACGTCTCCTCGAGCTCCTCCCGGGCGTCGGACAGCGCCGTGATGCCACCACCCGTGCCGATCGACGCACCCTGCGGATCGATCACGATCGAGCGGATGACCATGGCGAGGTCCATCGATCCGTCCGCGGACAGCAGGCCGAAGGCACCGGCGTACACCCCGCGCGGCCCCGCTTCGAGGTCGTACAGCAGCTCCATCGCCCGGCGTTTCGGGGCCCCGGTCATCGATCCGGCCGGGAACGCGACCTCGACGACGTCGAGTGCATCCAGCCCTGCGCGCAACCGTCCCTCGACGGTGCTGACGAGTTGGTGCACCTGCGGGTAACTCTCGACGTGGTGGAGCGCCGTCACCGCCACGGAACCCAGCTCGCAGACTCTGGAGAGGTCGTTCCGCATCAGATCGACGATCATGAGGTTCTCAGCGCGCTCCTTGGGACTCGCGAGCAGATCGGCGCGCTGACGGGCGTCCTCCTCGGGATCGGCGCCTCTCGGCCGGGTCCCCTTGATCGGCTTCGTCCGGACGCGGCCGTCGGCCGAGACCTCGAGGAACTGCTCCGGAGACGCGCTCGCGAGACTGATCGAACCGAACCGGAGGAAGCCGCCGTGGTGCGTGGGGCTCGTCCTGCGCAGCAGCAGATAGGTCGCGAGCGGGTCATGGACCCCGTCGACGCGCAGGTGGTTCGTCAGGCACAGCTGGTAGGCGTCCCCACGGGTGATGTGTTCCTGGCACCGCTCGACGAGCCGCACGTATGCGGCGTCGCTGTGGCGAGGCGCGCAGACCCCGCCGGCAGCCTCGGCCACGGGAGGAGGCTCGGCCGCCGTGCTGAGCCGCTCGACGGTCGTCGCGATCCAGTCGGGATCGTCCGACGAGATCGTCACCGTCCGCGCCGCATGGTCGAACCGCACCTGATCGTCGAGGCGCAGGAAGAGCGCATCCGGGGTGGCGGCCGCGTGTGCAGGAACCCCGACGAGCCCTGCCCCCGACTCGTAGCCGAACCACCCGACCCAATCGCCCGGGTCGCCCTCCGCACGCACGGTGCGGAGGGCGTCGAGGATCGTCGTCCGGTCGACCGAGGCTGACACCTGGCTGACGCGCTCCACCGTGCCGAGCCGGACGTCCGCGACGAGGCGTTCGGTCCCGCGTCCGATGAGACTGACGCCGGTCCGGGCGCCCTGGCCCGAATCCAACCAGGCCGCCCAGGGCTCGTCAGCGAACACGCGGCGGTAGACGTCCTCCGGCTCGGACCAGGCCGGGAGGACGACCTGCCGGCGTGCTCCGGTGGATCGCATCAGCCGACGGCCGCGATCGGCGGCGCGACGATCCGGAGGCGACCGGTCACGAGCTCGTCGGGAACCGGCGTGTGCGAGATCACGATGACCGCACGACCCTCGGATCCCGCGACACCGAGCAGATCCTCGAGCAAGGCGGTCGCACGCTCGGGATCGACGTTGGCCGTCGGCTCGTCGAGCACGAGCACGGGGAACTCGCGGAGGAGCGCACGGGCGAGGGCGATGCGCTGCGCCTGCCCCCCGGAGACGAGCGCGCCGTGCTCCCCCACCGGGCGGTCGAGTCCACCACGCTCGGCGAGCCAGGACGAGAGCCCGACCCGCTCGAGTACGGCCTCGAGCTCCGCGTCGTCGGCCGTGTCCCTCGCGAAGAGGAGGTTCTGGCGGATGTCTGCGTCGAAGAGGAACGGACGCTGCTCGACGAGCCCGATCGACTCGCGCAGCGTGTCCGGACGGAGGTCGCGTGCCTCGACGCCGCCGACGCGGTACCCACCCTCGTACTCGAGGAAGCGGACGAGGGTGTGCGCCAGGGTGGTCTTCCCGGCTCCGCTGTCGCCTTCGACGAGCAGTCGGTCGCCGGCCGACAGCCGGAAGCTGATCGGTGCGAGCGCCGCCGCCGTACTCCCGGGCCAACGTGCGCTGAGGTGCTCCGCCTCGAGCATGACGCCGTCGAAGGTCGGCGTGAGGATGCTGCCGGAGTCCTCGTCCGGGATCTCGCGTGGGCGCTCGCTCGGGACCGCGTCCGCCACGCGCTCAGCACTCGCGACCGCTTCCCGCCAGGCCCCGAACGCGAGCGGCACCATCGCGCAGACCTCGAACACGGCGAGCGGGACGAGGACGATCACGGTGAGCGCCGGGCCGCCGATCGTTCCCAGTGCAGGCATGCCTGCCCAGAGCGCCGCGACGACGGACGCCCCGGAAGCCAGGGAAAGGACGGCGCCGGCCACCCCAGCGCCCGCGGCCCGCCGCACCATCGCGCGCGTGAGTGCCGCGTCGGCATGTTCGATCCGTGCCCGCGCGGCATCGACCGCGCCGTAGGCGGTCAGCACGTCGAGACCGGTCACGAGCTCGAGCAGGGCTTCCGACAGCGCACCGCGCAGCGGCGCGAGTTCGCGTTCGGCGCGCGCCGCCACCCGACTCACGAGCAACCACGAGACGAGGAATGCCGCGACGAGGCAGACCGCGAGCGCGATCCCGGCGGCCGGGAGCAGCGCGGTCGTGAGGATGACGGAGGCTCCGGCGACGACACCCGACACCACCAGTGGTTGGACGACCCGCAACGGCACGTTCTGCAGCTCGTCCACATCGGTCACCAGGCGGGTGAGGAGGTCGCCCCGCCCGGTGAGCTGCAGTCCGTCGGGAGCCACCGGGATGACGCGTTCGATGATGCCGGCGCGCAGCTGCGCCAACTGACGGAATGCAGCATCGTGGCTCAGCAGGCGTTCGAGGTACCGGAAGGACGCCCGGGCCAGCGCGAACGCGCGCACCCCGACGACGGCGACACCCAGCTCGACGATCGAGGGCTGCTCGGCGGCCTTCGTGATGAGGAACGCGCTCGAAGCGAGGAGCGCTACGGCGGCCCCCGCGGAGAGGATGCCGGCCAGGAGTCCAGGGACGAAGCGGCGAGCCGGTGGCTGCGCCAGTCGGATGATCTGTCGGACGCGCTCATCCATGGAGCATCACCTCGTCGTCCTGGACGCGTTCCGACCGCACGCGGATCTCGAGCACGGCATCCGCGTGTTCGACGATCGACGGTCGGTGGGTGATGACGATCACGGCCGCCCCGGCCCGAGCGGCGTCGCGCGCGGCCTCGATGACGAGCGCCTCGGACGCGGCGTCGAGCGCCGAACTCGGTTCGTCGAGCAGCAGCACCGGCGTTCCGGCATCCGCCGGGGTGCGCCGCAGCCGGTAGAGGGCCCTCGCGATCGCGATCCGTTGCGCCTGCCCACCGCTCACGCCGTCGCCGACCGCGCCGATGGGGTGTCCGAGCGGCAGCGCGGACAGCCCGAGTGCCGACAACGCCTCGACGATGAGCGCCTCGTCAGGGGCGCCGTCGCCCAGCGCGACGTTGCTGCCGACCGTCCCGGCGATGAGGACCGGACGCTGCGGCGCCCACGACAGCCAGCGTCGTCCGCCGGGCGTGGGCGGCACGCGTCCGCCGTCGTGCAGGATCGATCCGGTGGCGTCCACGAATCCGAGGATCGCGGACGCCATGCTCGTCTTCCCGGCTCCGCTGGCGCCGACGACAGCCGTCAACACGCCGGCCGGGAACGTCGCGTCGAGGCCGTCCAGCACCCGCAGCTCGTCGTACTGCACGCCGAGACCGTCGAGTACCAGGCCAGACGTCGGGCGAGCGGAGTCGCCGACCGTTGCAGAATCGCCGACCTGATCAGGAGCCGACGGCGATTCGCGCACGGCCTTCGCTTCGTCGAGGATCTCGAAGACCTCGTCGGCGGCGGTGACGCCCTCCGCGGCCGCGTGGTAGTTCGCACCGACGTTCCGCAGTGGCAGGAAGGCCTCCGGGGCCAGGATCAGCACGAAGAGCCCGGTTCCGAGGAGGAGCGAGCCGTCGAGGAGCCGCAGGCCGATGCCGACCGCGACCACGGCGACCGCGAGACTCGACAGCAGCTCGAGGGCGAAGCCGCTCACGAACGAGAACCGCAGGACCTTCATCGTCTCGACGCGGTACTCCTCGGTGACGGTCCGGATCCGCTGCACCTGCCGGTGCTGCCGTCCGAACAGCTTGAGGGTCGCCATGCCCGCGACGAGCTCCAGGAACCCGCGCGACAGGTGGGCCAGGGTCTCCCACTGGCGCCGCTGCACCGCCTGGGTCGCGAATCCGATGAGGATCATGAAGACGGGGATGAGCGGGAGCGTCACGATCACCGTGATGCCGCTGAGCGGGTCCTGGACGAAGATCACCGCCGCGATGATCGGCATGGCGATCGCCGTGAGGATGAGCTGCGGGACATAGCGACCGAAGTACGCGTCCAGGGCGTCGAGCCCGCGGCCCGCCACGGTCGTCAGTGCGGCGGAGTTCCGACGCGAGACCCACCCCGGCCCGAGCGTCTCGAACGCACCCGCGAGGGCCCGCCGCAACTGACTGCGGACGATCGCGGAGCCACGGGCGTTCACCGAGTCGGATGCCAGGACGGTCCCGGCACGCAGCACCACGATGCCGATCAGCAGCCAGAGCGACGGCAGGAGCTCCTCGACCGGATCCCCCGCGATCGACCGGGACACGAGCTGGGCGACGAACCAGGCGAACCCGAGCGTGCAGGCGGTCTGGACGAGCGCGATGACCGCGCCGAGTCCGAGGACCGACCGGGCTCCGCGGGCATAGCGGAGCAGTCGCGGATCGAGGGGGCGCACGATGACAGGTTAGTGCGCGGCGGCTTCGATGTGCTTCCGCGTGATGCGCTTGCGGAACACCCAGTACGTCCATCCCTGGTAGGCGAGGATCAGCGGCAGGAAGATCAGGGCGGTCCACGACATCACCGTGAGGGTGTACTCGGTCGAGGAGGCGTTCGCGATCGTCAGGCTGTTCGCCGGGTCGTTGCTCGCCGGCATCACCGCTGGGAAGAGCGCGGTGAACAGGGTGAGCACGGCCGCCGCGACGGTCACGGCCATGAGCGCGAACGCACGGCCCTCCAGCCCTCGGCTGTTCGCGAACCAGGCGCTGATGAGCGAGACCGCGGCGATGGCGGCGAGGATCAGCACCGGGAGCGAGAAGTGCGCGAGGACGGTCCAGCCGAGGAACGACGCCGCGAGGAGGATCGCGACAAGCCCGGCACGGCTCGCGAGGCGGCGGGCGCGCTCGCGGATGTCGCCCTCGGTCTTCAGCGAGGCGAACACGGCTCCGTGGGCGAAGAAGAGCACGAGCGTCGTGAGACCACCGAGGATGCCGTACGGGTTGAGCAGGGTGAAGAGCGTGCCGGTGAAATTGTGGTCGGCGTCGAGCGGGACGCCCTGGACGATGTTCGCGAAGGCGACGCCCCAGAGGAAGGCCGGCAGGGCCGAGCCGACGATGATCATGAGGTCGAAGCGCCGTTTCCAGGAGGCTTCCGGCCGCTGGTGCCGGTACTCGAACGACACCCCTCTGATGATGAGCGCGAGCAGGATGAACAGCAGCGGGAGGTAGAAGCCGCTGAACAGGGTCGCGTACCACTCGGGGAAGGCGGCGAAGAGGCTCGCACCGGCGACGATCAGCCAGGTCTCGTTGAGGTCCCAGACCGGCCCGATGGTGTTGATGAGCATCCGGCGGTCGGTCTCGTCCTTCCCGAGGAAGGGGATCGTCATGCCGACGCCGAAGTCGAAGCCGTCGAGGACGAAGTAGCCGACGAACAGTGCGGCGATGATCCAGAACCAGAGAATCGTGAGGTCCATGATGCGCTCCTAGTAGACCGTGGTCGCGGGGGCGGCGGGCTTCTGCACGCCGTCCTCGTCGGGTTCGGACAGCTCGATCGGGTCGGGCCCGGCCTTGATCGTCTTCTTCAGGAGGCCGAACTCGACGACCAGCAGCGATCCGTAGACGACGGTGAAGGCGATCAACGAGATCAGGACGTCGAGGCCGGTGGTGTTCGGCGAGACCGCGTCCTCCGTCTTCAACAGGCTGAAGACGATCCACGGCTGGCGGCCCATCTCGGTGAAGACCCAACCCATGGTCATGGCGAGGAACGGCATCGGGACGGCCCAGACCGCAACGCGCCACATCCAGCGCTTCGGCTCGCGGCCCTTGCGGGTGAACCAGAGACCGGCGGCCGCGACGAGCATCGAGGCGAGGCCGAGACCGATCATCCAGCGGAACGCCCAGTAGGTGACCCAGATGACGGGCGAGTAGTCGCCCGGACCGTAGAGCTGGGTGTACTGCGCCTGCAGGTCGTTGATGCCCTCCACCGTGCCGTCGAAGGTGTGGGTCGAGAGGAACGACAGGAGGTACGGGATACGGATCGAGAAGAGCTCGTGGACGCCGTCGGGCGTGCCGAGGGTGAAGATCGAGAACGAGGCGTCGGCACCGCTCGCCGTGTTGTACATCGCCTCCGCAGCCGCCATCTTCATCGGCTGGGTCTCGACCATGGCGAGGCTGAGCTGGTCGCCGGCGAGCATGGTGGCACCGCCCGCGAGGAGCATGCTCCACGCTCCGACCTTGAGCGCCGGGCGCATCGCCTCGACGTGCTGGCCCCGGGCGAGGTGCCAGGCCGCAGCGGTGATGATGACGGCTGCGGAGACCATGAAGCACGCGAAGATCGTGTGCGGGAAGGCTGCCAGGGCGACCTTGTTGGTCAGCAGCTCCCAGATGTTCGTGAGCTCGGCGCGACCGCGCTCCTCGTTGATCCGGAAGGCGACCGGGTTCTGCATGAAGGCGTTCGCCGCGATGATGAAGTAGGCCGAGAGTACGGTGCCGAGCGCCACGATCCAGATGGTGGCGAGGTGGAGCTTCGGTGACAGCTTGTCCCAGCCGAAGATCCAGAGCCCGATGAACGTCGCCTCGAGGAAGAAGGCGAGCAGGCCCTCGAGTGCCAGCGGTGCGCCGAAGACGTCGCCGACGAACCTGGAGTAGGTGGACCAGTTCATGCCGAACTGGAACTCCTGGACGATGCCCGTCACGACGCCCATGGCGAAGTTGATGAGGAAGATCTTCCCGAAGAATCGGGTGAGCTGCAGGTAGTGCAGCTTGCCGGTCCGGACCCAGGCGGTCTGGAACCCTGCGACCGTCACCGCCATGCCGATGGTGAGCGGTACGAAGATGAAGTGGTAGACGGTGGTGAGGCCGAACTGCCATCGGGACAGCAGTAGCGGGTCGAGAAGGTCGTTCACGATGAACACTCCATTTTTCGCGGCATCCAGGGAAGGCGGCGCAGGTGCGGCCCGATCGGGGTGGTCATCCCCGTGGCTTCGATCCATGTCGTCGAGATCAATGGTACAGGACTTCACGCCTGTGGTCAGACCACACATCCAAGGGTGTCCTAACAGGCGTTTCCGAGCCGCTCCCACAACCGCGGCAGTAGGCTCTGAGCCGTGAACGACGTGCTCGGCTGGCTGCTCGACCTGGTGCAGAGCGTCGACCCCGTGACGCGCACGATCCTCGCCGGCGTCGGCATCATGCTCGAGACCTCGGTCCTCGTCGGCCTCGTCGTCCCGGGCGACACGGTCGTCATCGTCGCCAGCACCGCCGTCGTCGGACCCGTCCAGTGGATCTCGATGATCCTGGCCGTCATCACCGGCGCGCTCATCGGTGAGTCGGTGGGCTTCGCGCTCGGCCGCTGGTTCGGCCCGCGCATCCGTGCCAGCAGACTCGGCCGCCGGATCGGCGAGCGGCACTGGGCCCGGGCCGAGCGCTATCTCGACCGGCGGGGCGGCATCGCCGTCTTCATCTCGCGGTTCCTCCCGGTCCTGCACTCGCTGATCCCTCTCACGGTCGGGATGAGCACGATGAGCTACCGACGCTTTATCTCCTGGACGCTGCCCGCCTGCGTCATCTGGTCCTCGGCCTACGTCTCCGTCGGCGCACTGGCCGCGGGCAGCTATCGCGAGCTGTCGGACCGACTCCATTGGGCGGGCTACGTCTTCGTCGGCATCATCGTCGTCTTCGCCGTCGTGGTCCTCGTCGTGAAGCGACTCCTCCAGCGGAGCGAGGAGCGACACATGCTGGCCCAGGAGGACGCGACACCACCCGACGACGACTCGACGCCCCAGTAGCAGACGACCGTCATCGCCGCGAGACGGCGGGCCGGACGCACCGGCATGACAGACTGAACGGGTGAAGGCATCCGACGATCGTCCAACGGCCTCCTCCGACGCCGCCGAGCAGATCCGGCACTTCGCCGCACGGATGGAGGACGCCGTCCAGTTGCGCCGCCAGCGTCGTGCGAGGCGGCACGGACGCGAGGCGGCGGTCATCCCCTTCACCGGCTACGGATCGACGTCCTGGATCCGTGTCCTGGCCAGGGTCGTCCTGGCGGAACCGGGTAAGACCACCGTCCAACCGCAGCAGAAGGTGCGCGGCTGGAAGAGCTTCTTCGCGCTGAGCATCGCCGACCCGACGGTCGAGGTGGAGGTCGACGGGCAGCGTCACACGGTCACGGGCGACCGAGGCGGCGTGGTCGACGCGGTGGTCCAGGTCTCGCTCACCCCAGGCTGGCACACCCTCAGACTGAGCTCGGAGGGCAGCGACCCGGTCGAAGCGCCGGTCTTCATCGTCGCCGACGACATCGAGTTCGGCATCGTTTCCGACATCGACGACACGGTGATGGTGACGGCGCTCCCCCGCCCGCTCGTCGCGGCCTGGAACACCTTCGTCCTCGACGAGCACGCCAGGACACCGGTACCAGGTATGGCGGTCTTCCTCGAGCGCACGGCGCGTGAGCACCCCGGTTCGCCGATCATCTACCTCTCCACCGGCGCCTGGAACGTCGCGCCGACGCTCACCCGGTTCCTCTCCCGCAACCTCTACCCGGCCGGCGCCCTCCTCCTCACCGACTGGGGTCCGACGCACGACCGGTTCTTCCGCAGCGGTCGCGAGCACAAGCGCAACAACCTCGACCGGTTCGCCGAGGACTTCCCTCGTCTGCGGTGGCTGCTCGTGGGCGACGACGGACAGCACGACGAGGCCCTCTACCGGAGCTTCGAGGAACGCCACCCCGACCGCGTCGCCGCCGTGGCGATCCGTCAGCTCTCCCCCGGTGAAGCGGTGCTCGCCGGTGGACGCTCGAAGGTCGGCACCCAGCACGCGGGCGCCCCCTGGGTCTACGCGGGGAACGGTGCAGAACTGCTCGACCAGCTCCACGACAAGCTCTGACGGCACCGATGTCCGTCGTCCCCGTCCTGCGCACCAGATCGCGCCTGCCCCTGCTCCAGGTGCTGAAGACGGCGCTGGCCGCCATCGCGTCCTGGATCGTCGCGATCACGATCATCCCGGGCCAGCTCCCGGTCTTCGCCGCCATCGCGGCCATCCTCGTGGTGCAGCCGAGCGTCAACCAGTCGTTCGGGAAGGCGCTCGAGCGCAGCCTCGGGGTCATCACCGGCGTCATCCTCGCGACGGCCATCGGGATCGTCTTCGGACACTCCGCCTGGATCGTGCTCCTGGCCATCGTCATCTCCATCCTGCTCGGATGGGTCCTCCGCCTCGGGCCCGGATCCGCGAACCAGATCCCGATCAGTGCGATGCTCGTGCTGTCGATCGGCGCTGCGACCCCGGACTACGCGGTCGCGCGGATCGTCGAGACCGTGCTCGGTGCGGGCATCGGGCTGCTCGTCAACGTCGTCCTCGTCGCACCGGTCCTCCTCGCTCCCGCGAAGGCGGCGGTGACCGCCCTCGCGCTCGCGTGCGCCGACACCCTGGACCATCTCGCCACCTCACTCACGCGCGCGAACTCGGACGCGGAGCTGGTGGCGCTGCTCCAGGAGGCCCGCGCGCTGAAGCCCCTGCGAGACCGGGCGATCGCCGCGGTGAAGGAAGGCGATGACAGCCTGCTGCTCAACCCTCGTCGATCGAGGCACCGCGACGAGCTCGACCGTCAGCGCCTGCTGCTGCGTCGACTGGAGCCGGTGGTCACGAGGACCCTCGGCATGGCGCGATCGGTGCACGACCACGACGACCCGACCCTGCACGAGGAGCCGACGGTGGCGGACATCGCCGTCGAGCTGACGCGAGCGGCCCACGATCTCAGGCTGCTCGTGAACGATCGTGCCACGTCCGACGAGCCACCGACCGAGACCGCGGAGATCCCGGCGCTGACCGCTCCCCTCGTGATCGCCCGCCCGCACCCCCAGCACTGGATCCTGATCGGATCGCTCATGGAGGACCTCCGCCGCGTACGCGACGAGATCGTCGGCGAACCGACCTGAGTCGGCCGGATACACGAAGGGCCGGCGGAGCGAAGCTCCACCGGCCCTTCGACGTCCTGGGACTACGCCTGGTGCGCGGCCTGCAGTTCGATGGTGATCGTGACGTCGTTGCCGAGCAGAACGCCGCCGGTCTCGAGCGCCGCGTTGTAGGTGAGGCCGAAGTCCTCGCGGTTGATCTTGGTGGTCGCCGTGGCGCCGAACTTGTAGTTGCCGTAGGGGTCGGTCGCGAAGCCGCCGAACTCGACGGTGAAGGTGACGGGCTTGGTCACGCCCTTGATCGTGAGGTCGCCGTCCACGAGGAAGTCGTCGCCCTTGGCGCGGGCGCCGGTCGAGACGAAGTCGATCGTCGGGTAGGTCTCGGCGTCGAAGAAGTCACCGGTGCGGAGGTGACCGTCGCGGTCGGGCTGGTTCGTGTTGATCGATGCGACCTCGGCGGACGCGGTGACCTTCGTCTCGAGGGGGTTCTCCGGCGTGACGAACGTCGCGTTGAAGCGCTCGAACTTGCCCTTGACCTTCGAGACCATGATGTGGCGGATGCTGAAGCCGACCTCGCTGTGCGTGGTGTCGACCTCCCAGGTGCCAACCTTGTAGCCGGGAATCGTCAGGGTGTCGGTCATGCGGTACTCCTTGCGTCGATGTCGGCGCACTCGCGCCACGTTCTATTCAAACGCACGGACCTGGAAGCTATTCCCACATCCCCGAGAAATTCTCCTCACCGACATCAGCGCGACATCGGCCGGAGCGACGGCAGGCCGAGCCGGACGCGGAGCAGTCGGTGCGCCGCATCGGCGACCGTCGACTCCGGAATCCTGCCGGACCGGACCGCGGCGGCGATGTCGGCCACGAGTACGGCCGGGTCGACACCGGTCGACGACGGGTCAGCCCCGAGGACGAACAGCAGCATCGTGTTCCCGGCGGCCACGGCGCGGATCGCGTTCTCCGAGGGGTTCCGGTACTCCGCCAGGCCGGTGTGCTGCAGCATGAGCATGTCGTCGGTGATCGTGATGCCGGTGAAGCCGAGGTCGTTCCGGAGGCGCTCGTGCCACGCCGCCGACAGCGTCGCCGGCGCGGCGTCGACCGCCGAATAGACCAGATGGCCGAACATCACGACCTCGGCTCCGGCCTCGATACCGGCGACGAACGGCAGGGCGTCGGTCGCAGCCCAGTCCGCGGCACCGATGGCCGTCGTCGGGACCGTCGAGTGCGAGTCCCCCGGCGCCTGCCCGTGGCCGGGGAAGTGCTTCAACGTGCTGAGCACCGCGCCCCGCTCACCACGGACGGCCGCGGCCACCCGCTCCGCCGAGGCATCCGGCGTCGTCCCGAGGGCACGGTCGAAGATGAAGGAGTTCGGATCGGCGGTCTCGTCCGCGACGATGCCGAAGTTGACGGAGCAACCCGTACCGGCGAGCATGGCCGCTCGCTGGCGGAACGCCTCCTCGCTCGCAGCGGGCGCTTGCGACTTCAGGGTGTCGGCAGCGGCGAAGACGTCCTCGTCGATGCGCCGGACATCGCCGCCCTCCTGGTCGATGCCGATGAGCAGCGGCATGGTCGGGTCGGGGCTGAGGGCACTCGTCACCGCAGGCAGCCCCGCGAGGCCCGGCACGTTGTCGCCCATGATGATGAAGCCGCCCGGCTGATACCGCTCGACGAACGCCCGGAGCGTGCCCGGGTCGGTTCCTGGAGCGTGGAGCATCAGCATGGACGCGATCCGCTGTTCCAGGGTCATCGCTGCGAGTTCGGCGGCCGCACGCTGGTCGGCTGCAGCCGGAGTCGTGCTCGTGGGACGGTTCGTCGGCTTCGAGGATCCGGGCCCCGTGCACCCGGACAGGCCGAGGACGGCACCCGCCGCCATCGAGGCGCCGACTGCGAGAAACCCTCGTCGTCCCAGCTGCACCGGCCCACTCTAGGCTCGGATCTTCCATGCAGGCTGGGCGTCGCTCGCGGTGTGGCAGGAGTGACGAATGTGACATCGACGGCTACACTTGCGTGGGTGACCGCCAGGATGGACGCATGCGCAAGCCGCTGACAGCCCTCTCGCCCCGCTCGAGGGGCGTCTCGCGAGCCGCAGCCCTCGGAGCCGCGCTCGTCATCGCGGTGTCGGTCGCGAGCCCGGCGGCCGCCGTGACCCCCACCTCGTTCCGGACCGCCGACTACCCGAGCTGGGACGACGTCCAGGCGGCCAAAGCGAACGAATCGACCGCTCAGGCCGAAGCCGACCGGATCGTCTCCCTCCTCGACGGTCTGCGCGACGAATCCGCCCGGCTCGGCGACGAAGCCGTCCGCCAGGGTGCGGCGGCAGGTGAAGCGAAGGCGGCGTTCGAGGCGCAAGCCGCCGTCGCCGACACCATCAGTGCGCAGGCGACGGCAGCGGTGTCGGCAGCGGCATCGAGCAAGCGTCAGGCCGGCGCGGTCATCGCCCAGATGACCCGCACCGGAGGCGTCGATCCGACGCTCTCCCTCGTCCTCTCCGGTGCGGCCGACGACGACCTCCTCTCCAAACTCAGTGCGATCAGCAAGCTGAGCGAGACCTCGGCGCAAGACCTCGCGTCCGCGACCGCCGCGAGCAACACGGCGACCGCGCTCGCTGAGCAGGCGACGGCGGCGGAGACCGAACGTCAGCGACTCTCGGAGGCGGCTGATGCCAGCTACGAGACGGCGCAGTCCGCGAGCGACGCCGCAGATGCGGCGGTCGCCGAGCAGCAGGCCAATCGCGACCGGTTATACCAGCAGCTCGCCGTCCTCAAGAACACCACGGCGGCGGTCGAACAGGCCTACGCGCAGAGCCAGGAGGCGATCGCGGCGGAAGAGCAGCGACGCAACGAGGCGACCGGTGGCGAGGGTTCCACAAGCGCTCCGCCGCCGGACCTGGCAGCCGACCCGGCCGGCGCGAAGGCGTACGCGCAGTCCGCGATCGGCGCCTACGGCTGGGGTAGCGGAGAATTCCAGTGCCTCCTGCAGCTCTGGACCCGGGAGTCGAGCTGGCGCGTCAACGCCTACAACGAGTCCAGCGGCGCCTATGGCATCCCGCAGTCTCTGCCCGGGAGCAAGATGGCCAGCTCCGGCGACGACTGGCGCACCAATGCGGCGACGCAGATCAACTGGGGCCTGAGCTACATCGACAGCCGGTACGGCTCCCCCTGCGGCGCGTGGGCGCACTCCGAAGCGACCAACTGGTACTGACGCCTCGTCTCAACCAACCTGGGCCGCGCCGAGATTCGTCCCGGCCACTGCCAGCACCACGGTGACGAGCAGGGCGGCCCCGATGATCAGTCGGAACAGCAGACGGTCCGGCGCTCGGGTTCCGACGAGCACGAGCCCCCACACGACGAGCGCGAGGACGCCGACCGCGCCCAGCACCCCGACGATCGGCGGGGCGATGGGCCTGCCGACGAAGATCCCGCTCTGTCCGAGGACGGCGACCATACCTGAGACGCCGAGGGCGATGAAGGCCGTCCGACCGGCGGTCCGCGCGCCGAGCCGGTGCGGCAGACCGCGGACCCCGGTCCGCAGGTCGTCCTCGAGATCGGGTAGGGCGTTCGTGAAGTGGATCGCCACACCGAACAGTCCACCGACCGCGAGCGTCCACGCGGCCGGCACGATCGGCGGGACCGCAGCGAAGGTGACCACGGCGGGCAGTGCGCCGAACCCCACGATGAACGGGACGACCGACCAGGCCGTCGACTTGAGGCCCAGGTTGTAGGCCCACCCGCAGACCAGGAAGAGCAGGTGCGAGGCAGCCGACGCCCAGCCGAGGGATGCCGAGAGCGGAATGCTCGCCGCACCGGCCAGCAGCGCCGCCGCCCGGACTGCCGAGACGCTGAGGTCGCCGCGTGCGACCGGTTTGTCCTGTCGTCCCGAGCGATGATCGCGTCTGGCGTCGAGCCAGTCGTTGGACCAGCCGATCGAGAGTTGTCCGACGAACACCACCACGGCGAGCAGGGCCGTCCGAAGGGGTGGCAGGCCGACGGCCGATCCGAGCACGACGGCGAGGACGGTCACCGCGACGGTCGGTCCGGGATGGGAGGACGCGAACAGACGACGGACCATGGAGAACACCGCCTCAGCTTAGGGTGACACCCATGCCACGGCGGTACACTGCAGCATGACCGTCTCCGTGAGGGCGATCGGCGTGGCCGTTCCTCAGACCATCCTTCATCAAGACGAGATCAGGGATGTGTTCCGCGACCAACCCGGGCGGACCCGGCTCGCCCAGCGTCTCATCGGCGCGGCGTTCGACGCGTCCGCGATCGACACCAGGCACACCGTCATCGACGCCTTCGACCACGAGGTCGAGACGACCACGGCCGCCTTCTACGACGCGGCTCAGCGGCAGGTGCTCTCCCCGCCCACCGGCGTGCGGAACGACGCCTACATCGAGCACGCTCCCCCGCTGCTCCTGGAGGCCGCACGGCGGGCGTTGGACGCCGCCCCCGGTCTGTCGGCGGCGGACGTCACCCACGTCGTAACCGCGTCCTGCACCGGGTTCTTCGCGCCCGGCCCGGAATACCTCCTCGTGCGCGACCTCGGGCTGGACCCGGGCACGGAGCGCTACCACCTGGGGTTCCAGGGGTGTTTCGCCGCGTTCCCCGCCCTTCGCGCCGCAGAGGCGTTCTGTACAGCAGACCCCGACGCCGTCGTCCTCGTGGTCTGCATCGAGCTCTGCTCCATCCACCTCCGTTCCTCCGACGACCCCGACGTGATCCTCGGTTCCTCGGTGTTCGCCGACGGTGCTGCGGCCGCCGTCGTGACCGGTCGGGACACCGGATCCTCCGCGCCCGTGCTCGAGTTCGACGGCTGGTCCACCGCGCTCGTGCCGGACGGCGAGACGGAGATGGCCTGGACGATCGGCGATCACGGATTCGAGATGGTCTTGAGCGGCGCGGTGCCCAAGCTGATCGGCGAGCATCTCGAGATCGCCCTCCGCCCACTCCTCGCCGCAGCCGACGACGCCCCGGTCTCATCGATCGATCGCTGGGCGATCCATCCCGGTGGCCGGAGCATCCTCGACCGGGTCCAGCGCGGATTCGGGCTCGACGACGAACTGCTGGCTCCGTCACGCACGGTGCTCCGCGAGTACGGCAACATGTCGAGCGCCACCGTGCTCTTCATCCTCCAGCGTCTGCTCGACGGCGCGCCGGCTGACGCCGATGAACGGGTGTGCGCGCTCGCCTTCGGTCCGGGACTGACGATCGAGAGCGCACTGCTCCGGCTCCGGGCCGGCCGAGTCTGATGCTGCCCGACCTCGGCCGCCGTGCGACGGATCTCCTCGAACTGATGGACGACCCCGACTGCGATCCCGCTTTGCTGGACGCCACCTACGCCAGGTTCGAGACGGTGAACCGGCTCGTCTCGGGCTGGCGTGGCCTGTACCGGTCACGCATCCGTCCACTCCTCCGCCCGTCCCGGACCACGACGATCCTCGACATCGGCTTCGGTGGCGGCGATGTCGCCGTGGCCATCGCCGACTGGGCGAGGGCCGACCACCTCCGCGTGCAGGTGGTGGGGATCGATCCCGACGAGCGGTCCGTGGCCTTCGCCCGTCGCCGGTACCCCGATGGCCCCGTCGCCTTCCGTCCGGCGCACAGCAGCGACCTCGTCGCCGCTGGCGAGGAGGCCGACATCGTCCTGTCCAACCATGTGCTCCACCACCTCGATCCCGCGGGACTGTCGAGCCTGCTCGCGGACAGTTCACGGATCGCCAGACGACTCGTCCTGCACAGCGACCTCGAGCGCAACCGACTCGCGTACGCGGTCTACGGGCTCGCCACCCGTGCAGGACGACGGCGCTCCTTCCTCCACGTCGACGGGCTGCGCTCGATCCGTCGCAGCTATCGCCAGGGGGAGCTGCAGCGCGTCGTGCCGAACGACTGGATCGTCGAGCGTCGGTTCCCCATGCGACTCCTGCTCTCGCAGACCGTCTCGTCGGCAGCGGACGAGCCCCGATGACCGAGGTGCTCGTCATCGGAGGCGGACCGGTCGGCCTCGTGTCCGCGATCCTCCTCGCTCAGGCCGGCGTCGACGTGACCGTCTGGGAACGACGGTCGGACTCCCCCTCCGGCACCCGGGCTATCGGGATCCACCCACCGTCACTCGACCTGTTCGAGGAGCTCGGCGTCCTCGACGAGATCCGCCGCGACGCGGTCCGGATCGACCAGGGCGAAGCCTGGAACGCCGGACGACGCCTCGGGGCGGTCGTGTTCCGTGATCGGCCCGTACCGCACCCCTACGTCGCCGCGCTCGAGCAATGGCGGACCGAACGGGTCCTCCGTGCTCGACTTGAGGCCGTCGCACCGGGATCGCTTCGGACGGGGACGAGCTGCACGCGGTTGACTCCGGCCGAGGACGGTGTCCTCGTGTCCGGGAACGACGCCGATGGAACGGTGAGCACCCGCGCAACCGTCGTGGTCGTCGCAGCAGGCGGACGCGCCGCCGTCGACGGGATGCAGGCTCCGGGCCCGGTGCACCGGTATCGGGACCGGTACCTCATGGGGGACGTCGCGGATCGGAGTGGGGCAGGTTCCATCGCCAGGGTGCACCTGCACCACCGCGGCGTGGTCGAGTCCTTCCCGCTCCCCCATGGCATGCGACGATACGTCGTACACACCGGGTACTCGGACGGTCAGGACGCGGCCCGCCCGGAACCCACCGCGTCCGACCTCGCGTCCCTCGTCGCCGACCGCACCGGCGACGACGTCGACCCGGCGACGAACACCATGCTCAGCGCGTTCGGCGTGCTCCGTCGACGACGGAAGCGCGTCGTCGACGATCGGGTCGTCTATCTGGGCGACGCCGCCCACGAGATCAGCCCGATCGGCGGCCAGGGCATGAACCTGGGCTGGTCCGACGCACGGGTCTTCGCGCCACTGATCGCCCGCATGACCGCCGGGCATCGCTCGACACAGCACGACGTGGCCGCGGCCGTCTCCCGCCAACAGCGCGCGATCCGTCGGGCCTCCTGGCAGGCGGAACTCAACATGCGCTTGGGACGTCCACTGCCGGGCCCGCTCGTCGGCGTGCGGGACCTCGCGCTGCGAACCGCGCTCAACGGTCCCGCGATGCCGATCCTCGCCGACGCCTACACGATGCGCTGGCTGCGCTGACGCCGTCCGAGGTCTTCCGGTTCAGTGACCGACGTGCATGCCCGCGGAAGCCTGGTCCGTTCGCCGGATGAGGAACGACGCACCGATCGCGAGCAGCGAGAGCACGGCCCCGCACATGAACGCAGCCTGCACACCGGCCGCCGTCGCGTCGACCGCGGCACTCCCGGCCGCCGCACGAGCCGCCGCCGTGGTCGACATCATGGTGATGAACAACGCCGTCCCCGCCGCTCCGGCGAGTTGCTGGACCGTGCCGACGATGGCGCTGCCGTGCGGGTAGAGCTCGGGCCGCAGGGAACCGAGCGCCGAGGTGAGGAGCGGGGTGAACATGAACGCGAGGCCGGCGCTCAGCAGCACGTGGACGGCGATGATCATGACGATGGCGCTGCCGACGCCGAGCATCGTCAACAGCCAGAGCGCAGCACTCACGGCGAAGGCCCCGGGGATCACGAGTGGACGCGGACCGAACCGGTCGAACAGCGACCCGACCAGCGGCGCGAGAGCGGCCATCGTCAGGCCGCCTGGCAGCAACATGAGGCCCGTGGTCAGGGTGTCGACCTGGAGCACGGTCTGCAGGTAGATCGGCAGGATGATCAGCGAGCCGAACAACGCCATCATGACGATGACCACCAGGATGATCGAGACGGAGAACGAGCGGTTCGCGAAGGTGCGGAGGTCCATGAACGCCCGGTCGTCGCGGGCGAGCGCACGCTGGCGGAGCACGAAGCCCAGCAGGGCGAGGACACCGACCGTGAGGGGGATCCAGACGGGCATGAGCGCGTGTCCCTCGGCAGACTCGCCGATGCTGCTCAGCCCGAAGATGAGACCACCGAACGCGAACGCGGAGAGGACAAGCGACAGCACGTCGAAGCGGACCCGACGCGGCTCCGTCACGTTCCGCACGAGGACGGCACCGAGGACCAGCGAGGCGACGGCGATCGGGAGGACGATCCAGAACATCCAGCGCCAGTCGAGCACGCTGAGGATGAGGCCGGAGACAGTGGGCCCGACGGCCGGCGCGACCGAGATGACGATCGAGATCGCCCCCATCGTCCGGCCGCGTGCCGACACCGGCACGACGTTGAGCACGGTCGTCATGAGCAGCGGCATCATGATGGCGGTACCGCTGGCCTGGACGACACGACCGAGCAGGAGCGTGCCGAATCCCGGGGACAGCGCGGCGATGAGCGTACCGAGGCTGAACAGCACCATCGCGGTGATGAACATCGTCCGCAGGGAGAACCGCTCGAGGAGGAACCCGGTCGCGGGGATCACGACGGCCATGGTGAGCATGAAGCCGGTGGTCAGCCACTGTGCGGAACTCGCCGTGATGTCGAGGTCCTGCATGAGCCGCGGCAGGGCGACGCTCATGATCGTCTCGTTGAGGATGACGACGAACGCCGACACGAGGAGCAGCCCGATCAGGAGCTTGGACCCGGGTGGGAGGCGATCGTCCGAGGGCTTCCCGGTCGTCGGGACGGAACCGGTCGGATTCGGCACGGTTTCAGTCGTCATAGCGGTGTCATCCTTCTCAGGCCTCGGCCGTCGTGCGGGCAGACGCCTGCCCTCTCGAAACACAAGCGTCATGCCGCCGCTGGTATTCCCATGCGTGTCGACCGGTTACGCGCAGGGCGAAGACCTGTTCCGGCCGGACGGTTCCGGTGCCAGCATGAGGACATGACAGTTCCCACCATCACCCTGAACGACGGCCACACCATCCCTCAGCTCGGCTTCGGCGTCTTCCTCGTCGACCCGCAGGAGGCTGAGCGCATCGTCTCGGACGCGCTCGAGGTCGGCTACCGCCACATCGACACCGCGGCCATCTACAAGAACGAGGAGGGAGTCGGCGCCGCCATCGCGAAGTCCGGCATCCCCCGCGACGAACTCTTCATCACCACGAAGCTCTGGAACGACCGTCACCAGAAGGCGTCCGCTCACGCCGCCATCGACGAGAGTCTCGAGAAGCTCCGGCTCGACCACGTCGACCTGTACCTGACCCACTGGCCGACCCCGGCCAAGGACGACTACCTCGAAGCGTGGCTCGCCCTCGAGGAGATCAAGGCGGCAGGCAAGGCGCGTTCGATCGGCGTGTCGAACCACCAGGTCGAGCACCTCGAGAAGCTGATCGCCGGTTCCGAGACGGTCCCTGCGGTCAACCAGATCGAACTCCACCCGGCGTTCGCCCAACGTGAGCTGCGCGCCTTCGGTGCCGAGCACGGCATCCACATCGAGTCCTGGGGCCCGCTCGGTCAGGGCAAGTACGACCTCTTCGGCGAGCAGGCCGTCTCCGCTGCAGCAGAGGCGCACGGCGTCACGCCGGCGCAGGTCGTCATCCGGTGGCACCTGCAGAACGGGCTCATCGTCTTCCCGAAGTCGAACTCGCGCGAGCGCATCGCCCAGAACTTCGACGTCTTCGGCTTCGAGCTCTCCGCCGACGAGATCGCGTCCATCGACGCCCTCGACTCGGGCAAGCGCGTCGGCAGCCACCCCGACGAGGTGAACTGACCTCAGGGTCCCGCCAAACCCAGGGTCTGACCAACGCAGAAGTCCCCGTCAGCTGTTCCGCTGACGGGGACTTCTCGGTGTTCGGGTGGATCTGAGGGGACTCGAACCCCTGACCCCCTGCATGCCATGCAGGTGCGCTACCAGCTGCGCCACAGACCCGTATTCAACTTGCTTGCCCCTGCTGTTTCAGCGGAAGCAACTTGAATAGGTTACTACATCTTGAGAGCGGTTGTGACCACTTTCGGTGCTCGGCACCGACGGGATGGTCAGTTCGCGGGCTGCGGTGCGGACGAGACCAGCGGAATCACCGGGCAGTCCTTCCACAGACGCTCCAGCGAGTAGTACATCCGCTCCTCCTCGTGGAAGACGTGGACGACGACCTCGCCGAAGTCGAGCAGGATCCACCGCCCCTCGGACTTGCCTTCGCGCCGCAGCGTCTTCACGCCGCTCGCGTTCAAGCGGTCCTCGACCTCGCCGGCGATGGCGACGACGTTGCGCTCGCTCCGGCCGGTGACGAGGAGGAAGGCGTCGACGAACGGCAACGGACCGGAGACGTCGAGCGCGACGAGATCCTCGCCGCCCTTGGACTCGGCTGCGGTCGCTGCGAGCTGGACGGCGTCCAGTGTGGTGTCGGACAGGGTCATGTGGTGTACTCCTCTGACGATCGCATGGAGCGCGATCGGGTGAATGCCGGCAGGGCTAGAACGCTCCGCCGAAGAAACCGATGATGAGCACCGCGATCACGCCGGCGGCGAGCACCGCGGCGGCGATCGCGAGCGTCATCAACAGTTTGTTGCTCTGGTTGGTGGTGGCCGGGACGACGTCGCGCGTGGAACCGTGGCTGCTGACCGCACGGCTGGCCGCGACCGGAGATGCCGCGGTGACCGAGGCCGGCAGCTCATCGCCCTCGATGAGTCGGTCGATCCCTGCACCGTCGAAATGGTTCGGGTCCTGACCGGCGGAACCCAGTCCGCGGGGCAGATCGATGGTTCCGGTGATGAGGATCTCGCCAGTGGAGTTGGACGTGGCTCCCGCTTCAGCCTGGGCCGGAGCGACGGGGATGATGAGCGAACTCGTGGTGATCTGCCCCGTGCTCGTCATGCCGCTTCCGAGGAGGTCCTCGAACGCGACCTCGTTGTCCGCCTGCGAAGCCTTCTCGGCCTCGAGTGCCGCGACGAGCATGGAGTCGCGCCCGAACCCCTTGGACAGGGTCGACGCGGGGTCCTCGGAGATGTCGTCGCGATCCGAGACGTCGAAGAGTGAACCGGTGGCCACCGGCGCCGCAGCGGCGGGGGTCACGGAAGGCGTCGGCGCCTCGGCCGACCGGGCCTTGGCCGCGCGCTCGTCGGCGGCGGCCCGCTCAGCGGCCTTGCGCTCTGCCGACTTGCGTTCTGCAGCCTGCTGTTCTTCGGCCTTGCGCGCGGCGGCCTGGCGCTGCTCGGCCTGCTTGGTGGCCTCGGCTTCGCGACGTTCCTGCTCAGCAGCAGCGGCAGCCTTGGCGTCCGCTTCCTGCTGCGCGAGCTTCGCTGCCTGCTGACGGGCCGCCTTGTTCTGCTTCTGAGGCGGAGCGACCACCTGATCGGGCGTCCGCGGCGGCAGGGCGACCGAGGGGACCGGCTGCTCGACCGGAGGAGCGACCGGCGCTGCCGGGGAGCCCACCTGCTCGATCGAGCCGGTGCGCTCGAGTTCTCGCAACTGACGACGCGTGAGTCCACCGGTCGGGGCCGGAGCCGGCGCACCGGATGCCGGAGCGCTCGACGACGGCGCGGGTGACGTGGACGCTGGTGCTGGAGCGCTCTCGTCGCGCGACGTGGTCCGCCCGGGGATCGCTCCCCCGGCGACGGGTTCGGATGTCGACGCGCGTCGTGTCCGTGGCGCAGCAGTGTCGGGCGTCGCTTCGTCAGCGGACGTCGAGGGCTGCTGGCTCGCTCGAGCCTGTCGCCTGGTCAGGGGCGCATCCTCTGGCAACGCGGTCATGTGGCTTCACTCCGATACAGGTGGTGCTTGGTGATGTACTGCACGACACCGTCGGGAACCAGATACCAGACCGGAAAGCCTTTGCTCACCCGGCTCCGGCAATCCGTCGACGATATCGCTAGGGCCGGAACTTCCAACAAGCTTACGTCGTGCTGTGGTAATCCGGAAACGTTCAAATCGTGTCCCGGTCTACTCACAGCGACGAAGTGAGCGAGGTCCCAGACCTCCCTGACGTCTTTCCAACTGAGGATCTGGGCGATCGCGTCGGCACCCGTGATGAAGAACAGCTCGGCATCGGGACGCTTGCGGCGCAGATCGCGCAGCGTGTCGATTGTGTACGTCGGTCCGGCTCGATCGATGTCGACCCGGCTGACGGTGAAGCGGGGGTTCGCTGCGGTGGCGATCACGGTCATGAGGTAGCGGTGCTCGCTGTCGCTCACGCCCGACTTCCGGTACGGCATGCCGGTCGGGACGAAGACGACCTCATCGAGATCGAAGTGCTGCGCGACCTCCGAGGCGGCGACGAGGTGCCCGTGGTGGATCGGATCGAACGTCCCGCCCATGACCCCGATCCGAGGACGACGGGTCGTCGTCTCGGTGACGGGCGCGCTCACGCCGGACAGCCTAGTGGCCGTGCTCGCCGTGAGCGGAGGCCGACTCGCCCTTGTCGGCGTGACGGTTGGCGACGTCGCGGTAGCTGAAGGTCACAGCGCCGAGGATGGCGAACAGCACGAGGGCGACCGCACCGAACACCCAGGTCGGTGCGGCGAGTTCGACGGCGTGCTCCGATTCAGCCAGGACGGCGGTGGCCAAGACGGACGCGGCAATCGACATGATCTCTCCTTCTGTGCGACGCCTGGTGACGCCCGTACCAGTCTAGCGACTACCGACGGGTGTGGCCCGAACCACGCACGAGCCACTTCGTGCTCGTGAGTTCCGGCAGTCCCATCGGACCGCGGGCATGGAGTTTCTGCGTCGAAATGCCGACCTCCGCGCCGAATCCGAACTCGGCGCCGTCGGTGAAGCGGGTCGAGGCGTTGACCATGACGACGGCCGAATCGACCTCGGCGAGGAACCGATCGGCGTTCACCACGTCGTTCGTGATGATCGCGTCGGTGTGTCCGGTGGAGTATCGGTCGATGTGCTCGAGCGCGGCGTCGAGGTCGTCGACCACGCGCACCGAGAGCTCGAGCGACATGTGCTCGGTGGACCAGTCCTCCTCCACGGCGGGCACGACGTCGGCGAAGACCTCCCTGGCGCGTTCGTCCGCGTGGATCAGCACCCCGTGCTCGCGCAGGTCGCCGAGCACGGCGGGCAGCACGCGCGCGGCCGCAGCACGGTGGACGAGGATCGTCTCGAGCGCGTTGCAGACCGATGGGCGCTGCACCTTGGCGTTGCGGACGATGTCCACCGCCCAGTCGAGTTCGGCACTCTCGTCGAGGAACACGTGGACGACGCCGGCGCCGGTCTCGATCACGGGGACCGTCGACTCCCGGACGACCGTCTCGATGAGTGACGCGCTCCCCCGCGGGATGAGGACGTCGATCAGGCCTCTGGCGTTCATGAGCTGCTTCGCACCGTCGCGACCGAACTCGTCGATGGTCTGTACCGCATCCCCGGGAAGGCCGACGGACTCGAGTGCCGATCGCAGCAGCCCCACGAGGACCGCGTTCGAGTGTTCCGCTGCCGACCCGCCGCGGAGCACCACGGCGTTGCCGCTCTTGATCGCGAGGGCGGCGATGTCGACCGTGACGTTCGGGCGCGCCTCGTAGATCGCGCCGACCACGCCGAACGGGACGCGTACCTGCTCGAGCTTCACCCCGTCCGGAGTGTTGCTTCCGCGGACCACCTGGCCGACCGGGTCGACGATCGCGATGACGTCGCGGACCGCCACCGCGAGCCCGTCGATGCGGCCCCGGTCGAGGCGGAGACGATCTTGCAGACCGACACTGATGCCCTGCTCGCGTCCCGCGATGAGGTCGCGCTCGTTGGCGGCGATGACCGCATCCGCACCCTCGACGATCGCGACGGCGATGGCCTCGAGGGCCCGGTTCTTCTGCGCGGTGGTCGCCTGGGCGAGGACCCGGGAAGCACGCTTCGCAGCGGTGAGACGATCCGCGAGTGGCAGCACGGTGGTGGTTGGCGACGACATGCGTCGATTCTACTCAGCGGCGTCTGGTGGACGCTCTCCGCGTCACGCCGGTTGGAACCAGGTGCCGAGGTGCTCACCGCGGAGGGCTGACGCGACGTTCGTGGTCGACGTCACGAGGACGGACGTCCCCGCCTCGGCGGCCAACCGGGCGGCCGACACCTTCGTGCCCGCTCCCCCGGTACCGACGCCCGCGGAGCCGATGTCGCCGAAGGTGACGCCCGAGAGGGTGTCTCCGAACGGGACCTCCTCGATGCGCTCGGCACCCGCTTCGTGCGGAGGGCGGGTGTACAGCGCGTCGACGTCGCTCAGGAGGACGAGGACGTCGGCCGCGACGAGGACCGACACGAGGGCGGCCAGGCGGTCGTTGTCGCCGAACCGGATCTCGTGCGTGGCGACGGTGTCGTTCTCGTTGACGATCGGCAGGATGCGCAGGCCGAGGAGGCGTTCCATCGCCCGCTGGGCATTGCTCCGGTGACTGGGGTTCTCGAGATCACCGGCGGTGAGCAGCACCTGGCCTGCGACGATGCCGAACCGGTCGAGGCTGTCCTGGTATCGGTAGATCAGCACGTTCTGCCCGACGGCGGCAGCCGCCTGCTGCGTCGCCAGGTCGCTCGGACGGGCGTCGAGGCGGAGGTAGGGCATCCCGGTCGCGATGGCGCCGGAGGACACGAGGATGACCTCGGTGCCTCGGGCGTGCGCCTCGGCCAGCGCCTCGACCAGCGCAGTGATCTGCCCGGCGTTGTCGCCACTGATCGAGGAGGACCCGACCTTCACGACGATGCGTCGCGCCGAGGGGATGCCACTGCGCTGGTGGATGGTCACCGGTCGTCGTCCTCCGTCGTGACACCCTCGTCCTGGGGTGCGTCGGCCGGCACGGAGCCGACCTCGAAGCCCTCGTCGTCGTTCCAGAGACCGGCCGCACGTTCACGGAGCAGCTCGGCACGGGCCTCGGCCTTGGCGTCCATGCGCTCGAAGTACTCGTCACGACGCTGGTTGCGCGTCGGGCGGTGGCTCGCGTCGAGACGCGGGTCCGTTCCACGCGGCTGCGTCAGCAGTTCCGCGGTGCTCGTGAGCGTGGGCTCCCAGTCGAAGACCACACCGCCACCCGCACCGATCATCACGGTCGCGCCGGCGACGGCACCGGCCTTGAAGAGCGCCTCTTCGACGCCGAGCTTCGCCAGGCGGTCAGCGAGGAACCCGACGGCCTCCTCGTTGTTGAAGTCCGTCTGCTGCACCCAGCGTTCCGGCTTCGCGCCGATGATGCGGTAGAGGTTGCCGTAGGTGCCACCCTCGACCGTGACGGTGAACTTGGAGTCGTCGACCGGCTTCGGGCGCAGCACGATCCGGGGCTTGGCGGCCTCGAGGGCTGCGCGGGCGCGGCTCTCCTCGACGAGCTCGCTCAACGCGAACGAGAGCTGTCGGAGGCCCTCGCGCGAGACCGTCGAGATCTCGAAGACCTTGTAGCCGCGCGCCTCGAGGTCGGGACGCAGGAACTCGGCGAGCTCCCTCGCCTCCGGGACGTCGATCTTGTTGAGGGCGATGAGCTGCGGGCGCTCTACCAGCGGCGTCTGCCCCTCCGGTACCGGGTAGGCGGCGAGCTCGGCCAGGATGATGTCGAGGTCGCTGATCGGGTCGCGTCCCGGTTCGAGCGTCGCGCAGTCCAGCACGTGCAGGAGCGCGGAGCAGCGCTCGACGTGACGCAGGAACTCGAGACCGAGGCCCTTGCCCTCACTGGCGCCCTCGATGAGCCCTGGGACGTCCGCCATGGTGTAGCGGACCTCGCCGGCCTCGACGACGCCGAGGTTCGGGTGCAGGGTGGTGAACGGGTAGTCCGCGATCTTCGGCTTCGCAGCGGACATCGCCGCGATGAGGCTGGACTTGCCGGCGGAGGGGTACCCGACGAGCGCGACGTCCGCGACGGTCTTCAGCTCGAGGAGGACATCGCCTTCCCAGCCGGGCGTGCCGAGCAGCGCGAACCCGGGGGCCTTGCGCTTGGTCGAAGAGAGCGCCGCGTTCCCGAGGCCGCCCTGGCCGCCGGGAGCGACGACGAACTCCATGCCGGGCTCGACGAAGTCGACGAGTTCGACGCCGTCGACGTCCTTGACGACCGTCCCGACGGGGACGGGCAGGATGAGCGTCTCGCCCTGGAACCCGTTGCGGTGGTCGCCCATGCCGAAGCCGCCGGTGTCGGAGCTCCGGTGCGGTGACCGGTGGTACCCGAGCAGCGTCGTGATCTGAGGATCGGACACGAGCACGATGTCACCACCGTGTCCGCCGTTGCCGCCATCGGGGCCGGCCAGCGGCTTGAACTTCTCGCGCTTCACGGAGACGCAGCCGTTGCCGCCGCCGCCCGCTCGCAGGTGCAGTGTGACCCGGTCGACGAATGTGACCATGGACGCTCAGCCCCTCTCTGGATCATGGAACTCGGTTGTACGACAGCAGGGGGCGGGCCGAAGCCCGCCCCCTGCTGGAAAGACGTTGTTGCTACTCTGCAGCAGCGACGATGTTGACGACCTTGCGGCCGCCCTTGTTGCCGAACTGCACGGAGCCTGCCTCGAGGGCGAACAGCGTGTCGTCGCCGCCACGACCGACGTTGGCGCCGGGGTGGAAGTGCGTGCCGCGCTGACGAACGAGGATCTCGCCCGCGAGGACGACCTGGCCGCCGAAGCGCTTCACACCGAGACGCTGTGCGTTGGAGTCACGACCGTTGCGAGTGGAACTCGCACCCTTCTTGTGTGCCATCTCTTCTTCTCCTCGATGCCTTACTTGATGCCGGTGATCTTGACGCGCGTGAGCTCCTGACGGTGCCCCTGACGCTTCTTGTACCCGGTCTTGTTCTTGAACTTCTGGATGATGATCTTCGGACCGCGGAGGTTCTCGAGCACCTCGGCCGTCACCGTGATCTTCGCGAGCGACTTCGCGTCGGAGATGATCTTCTCACCGTCGACGTGGAGCACCGCGGGAAGCTCGATGTTGCCATCCTTGTCGGCCTTGACCCGGTCCATCGTGACGATGGTTCCGATCTCGACCTTCTCCTGCCGTCCTCCGGCGCGCACAACTGCGTAAACCACTACGTACCCGTTCTTTGGGGAGCGAAACGCTCCGACTGACTGTTGCTGGAAGTTACTGCTCGGAAAGGCTCGAACACGTGGGACACCTTGATGGCAGAAAACCGTTGGGCGTGGCAATGAAAACTCAATGCACACCAACGGTCGAGTTTACTTCATCGTGCAGTCCAGGTCAAACCAGCGGGCACAGAACCTCGTGACCGAGGCTGTTCCTCACGGCTCCCACACCGGACGCACTCGACCAGTGTACCCCGGGGGCTCCTGAACGCCGGCCGGGTGCCCGGCGCGTCCGAGCGCGGACGGGAATCGCGATGGACGCTCGATGGTTGGATGGTGGCATGACGGTGCTCATCGATCCCCCGCTGTGGCCGGCGCACGGCACGCTCTGGTCCCACGTGGTGAGCGACAGCTCCCTGGAGGAGCTGCACGCCTTCGCCGGACGCACCGGGCTCCCGCCGCGATCGTTCGACCTCGACCACTACGACGTCCCCGCCGAGCGCCACACCTCGCTCGTGGCGGCCGGCGCCGTCGCGGTGACCGGCGGCGAACTCGTCCGTCGACTCATCGCCAGCGGCTTGCGCATCACCGCACGCGAACGGCGCGCCTCCCGAGGAGACGCGCCGTCCTGATGCGACCGGACTATTCGGCCTGACGCTGCGCGCCGTCCGACCCGACGGCCTGTCCGCCCGCGAGAGAAGCGGTGGACACCCGACGGCTGCGGCCGCGACCCTGGCCAGGCTGCTTCGGCTCGGGGAGCGCGTCGAGGACGGATTCGAGCAGGTGCTCGGGGTCCGCGACGGCTGCGCGACGCGGCTTGTCGGCGACCGGTGCGATCGGCAGGTCGAGCAAGGCCAACGTCGGGGCCGCGGATTCGCTCGGCGCCTCGGTGGGGCGTTCCTCCGAAGAACCCCGGCGGGATCCGTCACCGCCACGACGACGCGGTTCCCGCTTCTCGCGCCGGCTCCGACGACCGTCGTGCGACCCGGACTGATCCTCCGGTGACGTCGTGGACTCGTCCGCGACCGGCCCCTCGGAACCCTGCGCCTCGGTGTGCTGGGACTGCGTGTGCTGCGCCTCGGCCACGACGGCGTCGGCCACGGCCTCGGCGGCGGCGAGCTCCTCGTGGTGCAGCGTGCGCGCCGCGATCAGGGCGAGCGCGTTCTTCGCGTCGTCGGTGATCCCGTGCGTCTGTCCCGCCGGCTTCTGCTGGGCGCCCTGGCCGTTCGAGGACGGCTGGCCGCCCTGTGACCCACCCTTGCCGCGCCGGCGCTGCTGCTCCGGCTGCGGCGTCTGGCGATGCTTCACGACGGGGTCGTGGTGCACGACGACGCCGCGTCCGGCGCAGACCTCGCAGGGCTCGCTGAACGTCTCGAGCAGGCCGAGACCGAGCTTCTTGCGCGTCATCTGCACGAGACCGAGCGAGGTGACCTCGGCGACCTGGTGCTTCGTGCGGTCGCGGCTGAGGCACTCCACGAGGCGGCGCAGCACGAGGTCGCGGTTCGATTCGAGCACCATGTCGATGAAGTCGACGACGATGATCCCGCCGATGTCGCGCAGCCGCAGCTGACGCACGACCTCCTCAGCGGCCTCGAGGTTGTTCTTGGTGACCGTCTCCTCGAGGTTGCCGCCGGAACCGACGAACTTCCCCGTGTTGACGTCGACGACCGTCATGGCCTCGGTGCGGTCGATCACGAGGGATCCGCCGGACGGCAGCCAGACCTTGCGGTCGAGCGCCTTCTCGATCTGCTCGGCGATGCGGTAGTCGACGAAGGAGTCGCCCGTGCCGTCGTACGGCTCGACCCGCTCGAGCAGGTCGGGGGCGACGCCGCGAAGGTAGCTCTGGATGTCCTGCAGCGCGTCCGAGCCCTGGATGACGAGCTTGTGGAAGTCCTCGTTGAAGACGTCGCGGATGATCTTGATGAGCAGGTCGGGCTCGCTGTGCAGCAGTGCCGGCGACTGGACCGTCTCGATCTGACGGGAGATCTCCGACCACTGCGACTTCAGCCGCGTGACGTCGAGCGTGAGCTGCTCCTCGGTCGCTCCCTCGGCGGCCGTGCGGACGATGACGCCGACGTTCTCCGGAAGGACCTCCTTGAGGATCTTCTTCAGGCGGGCGCGCTCCGTGTCGGGCAGCTTGCGCGAGATGCCGTTCATCGAGCCGTTCGGCACGTAGACGAGGTACCGACCGGGCAGCGAGACCTGACTCGTCAGGCGCGCACCCTTGTGTCCGACCGGGTCCTTCGTGACCTGGACGAGGACCTTGTCGCCGCCCTTGAGCGCGAGCTCGATCCGGCGGGGCTGGTTACCCGTCTCCACGGAGTCCCAGTCGACCTCGCCGGAGTAGAGCACCGCGTTGCGTCCGCGACCGATGTCGACGAACGCCGCCTCCATGCTGGGCAGGACGTTCTGCACCCGGCCGAGGTAGACGTTGCCGATGAGCGACGCCTCCTGGCTCCTGGCGACGTAGTGCTCCACGAGCACGCCGTCCTCCAGCACGCCGATCTGCGTCTTGCCGTTCTTGGAGCGGACGACCATGACACGGTCGACCGACTCGCGGCGGGCGAGGAACTCGGCCTCGGTGACGACCGGACGACGACGACCCGCGTCGCGTCCGTCACGGCGACGCTGCTTCTTGGCCTCGAGCCTCGTCGAGCCGCGCACCTTCTGCGGTTCGGTGATGAGTTCCGGCTCACGCGGCGTGCGGACCTTGACCACGTTGCGGGTGTCGGGGCGCGAGTCGCCACCCCGCTCGCCCTGCTCCGGTCCGTCATCGCCGGCACGACGACGCGTGCGACGCCTCGACGAGCTGAGCTCGGCCTCGAGCGGTTCGTCGTCGCGGTGGACGATCGGCGGCAGGTCGGGCGCCTGGAACAGCAGCATGGTGGTCGGTGGACGCACCGGTGCGGCAGGTGCCGACTGCTCGTCGGGCCCGGCCGCCTGGGCGTCCGCCTCGGTGCTGGTCGACTCGTCCGCCGTCTCGGGCGTCGTGAGGTGCTGGTCGGTCGGTTCGTGCTCGGTCCCCGGCGTGGCCGGATCCTCGGTGTGCTCTTTCACCATTCCTGGTGTACTCCCCTATGCCGGGTCGGTGGCCGCGCCACCCTCCGGTTCTTCGTCTCGTGCGTGCGGCCGCGGTTGCAGCCGTTCGCAAATCCTGTGTGATCGCTGGCTCTCGGAGCTCTCACGATCGTGCCGGCACGTGCCGGCGGGTCCTGGGCTCTCATTGCCCAACAAGCCTGTTGTGTCGTGCGGTCGAGCGCGGCTCGGGCACCACCCCACGATTATCGCACGAACAGGGCCGACGGTCCTGAGTACGGACCACCCGGGCATGTCCCGCCGCCGTTCAGGCGGGCGTGCGAGAATCAGGGCGTGTCAACTCCGGTCATCGACGCGCGCCCCAGGGGCTTCGCGATCTTCCTCATCGTCGCAGGCGTCATCGGGTGGATCGCGGCGTTCGCGCTCACCCTCGACAAGTTCCAGCTCCTGCAGGATCCGAACGCCCAGCTCGGCTGCAATCTGAGCATCCTCGTGCAGTGCGGGGTCAACCTGAACTCCTGGCAGGGTGCCATCCTCGGGTTCCCGAATCCGATCATCGGCCTCGCCGCCTGGATCGCCCCGATCGCCGTCGGCGTCGCGGTCCTCGCCGGTGCGCAGTTCGCGCGGTGGTTCTGGATCGCCTTCAACATCGGGTTCCTCGGCGCGCTGGGATTCGTCATCTGGCTGATCTCGCAGAGCATCTTCGTCCTCGGCACGCTGTGCCCGTGGTGCATGGTCACCTGGTCGGTGACGATCCCCTCGTTCATCGCGGTGACCGAGTTCACCCTGCGGAACGGCATCATACCGGCGTCCCCCGCCGTCCGCCGCGTCGCCGGGGTCGTGTCCTCGTGGATCGTGGTGGTGACGCTCGGGTGCTACCTCGTCGTGGCGGTCATCGCCCAGCTGCGCCTCGACGTCCTGTCCTACCTGTAGCCGGCGGCGGCCCGGACGGCCGCCTCACGCACACGACGAAGCCCGCCCCGGAATCGGAGGCGGACTTCGTCGTACGGAGTCGGTGCGTCAGGCGAACCAGAGCGCGAGCTCGCGGGAGGCGGACTCGGGGCTGTCCGAACCGTGGACGAGGTTCTGCTGGACCTTGAGGCCCCAGTCGCGGCCGAAGTCGCCGCGGATGGTCCCGGGCGCGGCGGTGGTCGGGTCGGTCGTGCCGGCGAGCGAGCGGAAGCCCTCGATGACGCGGTTGCCGGCGACGCGGATCGCGACGACGGGACCGCTCAGCATGAACTCGACGAGGGGCTCGTAGAACGGCTTGCCCTCGTGCTCGGCGTAGTGGGCGGCCAGCAGCTCGCGGTCCGGCTCGACCATGCGCAGGTCCACGAGCGAATAGCCCTTCGCCTCGATCCGACGGAGGATCTCGCCGGTCAGGTTGCGTGCGACGCCGTCAGGCTTCACGAGTACCAGGGTTTCTTCAACAGCCACGGTCAATCCTTCGCTTCTCGGTAGAGCGCCTGCTGACGCTCGATCTTGTCGCCTTGGACCATCGCATAGGTCCAGACGGCTGCGGCCATCCCGCCGACGAGGAACATCATCGGCACGAGCAGGCCGGTAGCCACGATAGCGGCTTGCACCGCCCAGCCCAGCCAATACCCCCAGCGGAATCGCAGGAGCGGGATCGTCGCGACGATGATCAGGCACAGCACCGCTCCGCCGATCAACGCGACCGGGGCCGGGAGGGCCTTCAGCCCGAAGATGACGAGCGCGCCGAGGAACATGACGATCATCTCGAAGCCCAGGATGATCGATCCGAGAGTCTGCTTGATGCTCCGTGGAGCCCGGCTCCGTGCCGTGCCGCTCATGCGGTCGCCTTCCATTCCCGGTCGTCGGCGATCTCGATCGCCTCGCCCACGAGGGTGATCGAGCCGGTGATCACGACCAGGCGGCGCGGCGCCTCCTCGGCCCAGCGCCGTGCGTCCTCCGCGGCCTCGTCGAGGGTGTCGGCGAAGGTCGACGCCGGCAGGTCGAGCGACGCCGCGAGGCGCGAGAGCTCCTCGGCGGGGATCGCCCGCTCCGACTCCGACTGGGTGAAGAAGAAGCCGGATGCGGCGGGCGCCAGGGTCGTCAGGATGCCGGCGGCGTCCTTGTCCTGGAGGATGCCGACCACGAAGGCGATCTCGTCGACGTCGAAGTAGCTGCCGAGTGCGGCGACCAGGGACGCGGCGCCGTGCGGGTTGTGCGCCGCGTCGACGAGCACGGTCGGTTCGGTGCCGATGAGCTGCAGACGCCCCGGGGAGGCGACCTCGGTGAGGCCCTCCGCGAGGACGTCCTCCGCGATCGGCTGGGTCGCTCCGCCGAGGAACGCCTCGACCGCGGCGATCGCGAGCGTCGCGTTCCGTCCCTGGTGGTCCCCGTAGAGCGGGAGGTACAGCTCCGGGTAGGTGCCGGCGCGTCCTCGGACGGTGATGAGTTGTCCGCCCACCGCCACGGCGTCCTGCACGAGGGCGAACTCCTCACCCTCGAACACGGCCGGGTCGTCGACCGCGGCGGCGGCGTCGATGATCGCCTGACGCGCGTCGGGGTGCTGAGCGGCCGAGACCACCTGCGCTCCGGGCTTGATGATGCCGGCCTTGGTGCGCGCGATCTCGGCGATCGTCTTGCCGAGCCGCTGCACGTGGTCGAGGTCGATGGGCGTGAAGACGGCGACCTCGGCATCGGCGGCGTTCGTCGAGTCCCAGGCACCGCCCATCCCCACCTCGACGACGGCGACGTCGACGGGGGCGTCGCCGAAGCAGGCGAAGCCCAGGACGGTGAGCGCCTCGAAGAAGGTCAGCGCGGGTTCACCGGCCGCCGTGAGCTCGGCGTCGACCATCGCGAGATACGGCTTGATGTCGTCCCAGTTCCTGGCGACGGCCTCGTCCGAGATCCGCTCGCCGTCGATCCCAATGCGCTCGGTGAACCGGACGAGGTGCGGACTCGTGAAGAGACCGGTGCGGAGCCCGTGGGCACGGAGGATGCTCTCGATCATGCGCGCCGTACTCGTCTTGCCGTTCGTCCCGGCGATCTGGATGATCGCGAAGGACGACTCAGGGTTGCCGAGGAGCTCGAGCGCCCGCTTGGTCGCACCGAGACGCGGCTGCGGCTGTGCCTCCCCCAGCCGTTCGAGGAGTTCGCGGTACACGGCGTCGGCGGCATCGGCCGCAGACAGCTCGTCTCCGGGGATCAGGTCATCGGACATGGGCGGTCTCCTCTGCACGCGCAACGGTCACGGTGAAGGCTCCGGCGTTGCCGAACTTCCCGGCAGCGAACGACTGGGCGAAGCCCGACGCCCCAGCCTGCGCCTCGACGTCCGACCAGGTCAGGGACGTCGCCAGGGTGTCGCCGGCGAGGTCGACCACGTCGAGGGCGCTGCGCACCGCACGTTCGTCGGCGTCGTCCTCGAATCGGAGCTGGAGCCGGATCCGGTCGCTCACCTGCAGATCCGCCGCCTTCCGGGTGTCCTGCACGGCGCGGATGACGTCGCGGGCGAGTCCCTCCGCTTCGAGTTCGGGCGTCAGCGTGGTCTCGAGCAGGGCGAATCCACCCGAGGGCAGGAGCGCGAGTGCGACACCACCGGCGGCGCCCGAGGAGGCCTCCATGACGAGTTCGTACTCACCGTCGACGAGCTCGATGCCGCCGGCCGTGACCGTGCCGTCGACCTCCGACCAGTCGCCGCTCCGAGCGCCCTTGATCGCCTGCTGCACCGTCTTGCCGAGGCGCGGACCCGCCGCGCGGGCGTTGATCGAGAGGCGCGAGGTGACACCGAACTCGGTGCCGCTGGTGTCGGTCAGCTCGGCGAAGGAGACGGCCTTGAGGTTGAGTTCCTCTCGGAGGATCGCCTCGAACGGTGCGAGCGACGCGGGGTCGGGTGTGACCACCGTGAGCGATGCCAGGGGCAACCGGACACGGAGACCGGCCTGCTTGCGGAGGGCGAGGGTGACGCCGGAGACCTCGCGGACCCGGTCCATCGCTTCGACGAGTGCCGCGTCCTCCGGGAACGCCTCGGGTTCCGGCCAGTCGGTGAGGTGCACGCTGCGGTCGCCAGTCAGGCCGGTCCAGACCTGCTCCGTGACGAGCGGCAGGAGCGGAGCGGTGACCCGGCAGTACGTCTCGAGGACGGTGTAGAGCGTGTCGAAGGCGTCGCGGTCGAAGGCGCCACCGTCGGTCGACCAGAAACGGTCACGGGAGCGACGGACGTACCAGTTGGTCAGGACGTCCGCGAAGTCCCGCAGCGAGGCCGCTGCGAGGGTCGCGTCGAACGCCTCGAGGTGGTCGGTCACGGTGACGACGAGCTCACGCGTCTTGGCGAGGATGTAGCGGTCGAGGACGTCGGTGGAGTCCGTGCGCCACACGGCGTCGTAGCCACCAGGCACCGCCGTGTTGGCGTACAGCGAGAAGAAGTACCAGGTGTTCCACAACGGCAACATCACCTGTCGGACGCCCTCACGGATGCCTTCCTCCGTGACGACGAGGTTGCCGCCGCGCAGCACCGAGCTCGACATGAGGAACCAGCGCATGGCGTCGGAACCGTCGCGGTCGAAGACCTCGTTGACGTCCGGGTAGTTGCGCAGCGACTTCGACATCTTCTGGCCGTCGCTGCCGAGGACGATGCCGTGGCTCACGACGCTCGTGAACGCCGGCCGGTCGAACAGCGCGGTCGACAGCACGTGCAGGAGGTAGAACCACCCGCGCGTCTGGCCGATGTACTCGACGATGAAGTCCGCCGGGCTGTGCGAGTCGAACCACTCGCGGTTCTCGAACGGGTAGTGCACCTGGGCGAACGGCATCGATCCGGAGTCGAACCAGACGTCGAGGACGTCGGTGATGCGGCGCATCGTCGACCGGCCGGTGGGGTCGTCGGGGTTCGGCCGCGTGAGCTCGTCGATGTACGGGCGGTGCAGATCGGTGGGGCGTACGCCGAAGTCGGCCTCGAGCTCGTCCAGCGAGCCGTACACGTCGATGCGCGGGTAGGCCGGGTCGTCGCTCTTCCACACCGGGATCGGCGAACCCCAGTACCGGTTGCGGCTGATCGACCAGTCGCGTGCACCCGCGAGCCACTTGCCGAACTGCCCGTCCTTGACGTTCTCCGGCACCCAGGTGATCTCCTGGTTGAGTTCCTCCATGCGGTCGCGGAACTCGGGCACGCGGACGAACCAGCTCGACACCGCCTTGTAGATGAGCGGCTGCTTGCAACGCCAGCAGTGCGGGTAGGAGTGCTCGTAGCTCGCCTGACGCAGGAGGCGTCCCTGTGCCTTCAACAGCTGGGTGAGCGGCTTGTTGGCGTCGAAGACCTGGAGACCGGCGACGTCGGACACCTCGGGGAGGAACTTCCCGCCGTCGTCGACGGAGACGATCACCGGGATGCCGGCGGCCTCGCACACCTTCTGGTCCTCTTCACCGTAGGCGGGGGCCTGGTGCACGATGCCGGTGCCGTCCTCGGTCGACACGTAGTCGGCGACGAGGATGCGCCAGGCCTGCTCCATGCCCCACTCGGCGTCGGCGTAGTAGTCCCAGAGGCGGTCGTAGGAGACGCCTTCGAGCTCGCGCCCGACGACCGTCCGGGAGACGGCGGCCTGCGCCTCGGCCGCGGAGTCGTAGCCGAGGTCCTTCGCGTAGTTGCCGAGCAGCGCCGAGGCGATGAGGTACTCGCCGCCGAGGACCTCGGTGTCGGCGTGGGCGGAGCCCTCCTCCCGGAGCACCGTGGCGTCGGGGGTGCCGTTCGGGCCGGCCGGGACGACCGCGTACTCGATGTCGGGCCCGACGGCGAGCGCGGCGTTCGTCGGCAGGGTCCAGGGCGTGGTCGTCCAGGCGAGCGCGCGGACGGCGGTCAGGCCGAGGCTCTCGGCCTTCGGACCGACCAGCGGGAAGGTGACGGTGACGGTCTGGTCCTGGCGGGAGCGGTAGACGTCGTCGTCCATCCGCAGCTCGTGGTTGGAGAGCGGCGTCTGGTCGCGCCAGCAGTAGGGCAGCACCCGGTAGCCCTCGTAGGCGAGGCCCTTGTCGTGGAGCTGCTTGAAGGCCCAGATGACCGACTCCATGTAGGTCACGTCGAGGGTCTTGTAGTCGTGCTCGAAGTCGACCCAGCGCGCCTGGCGCGTCACGTAGTCCTGCCATTCCTCCGTGTAGCGGAGGACGGAGTCGCGTGCGACCTGGTTGAAGGCGGCGAGCCCCATCTCGTCGATCTGGCGCTTGTCGGTGATGCCGAGCTGTCGCTCCGCCTCGAGCTCGGCGGGGAGGCCGTGGGTGTCCCAGCCGAACCGGCGGTGCACCTGCTTGCCGCGCATCGTCTGGAACCGGGGGAAGAGGTCCTTGGCGTAGCCCGTGAGGAGGTGACCGTAGTGCGGAAGTCCGTTCGCGAAGGGCGGGCCGTCGTAGAACACCCATTCCGCAGCCCCCTCGCGCTGGTCGATGGAGGCCTGGAAGGTGCCGTCGGCGGCCCAACGGGCGAGCACCCCCTCCTCGATCGACGGGAAGCTGGGCGACGGCGTCACGCCGAACGCCGCGCCGTTCGACGCCGACTCGGTTGGGGTCGGTTCCTGGGACTTCGGGTAGCTCATCGTTCTCCTGGCAGGTCTCGTGGGTCCTGCGAGGACGCCGGCACTGCCGACGCGGTACCACCCCGCTTGCCGCTCCACTGGAACGGCCGCTCTGCATCGGCTGTGACGGGCCTGACCCGCTCGGTTCTACTGGGCTCCCGCTGGGCGGTCGCTGTTCTGCCGAGGACTCCCCGGTGATGTCCGGATCGATGTCGATGGTCCAATCGTACAGCCTGCGGAGCGGCTCCGCGGAGGGTCGGCTACGAGGAACTCCGCCCCTCGACCCGGGCGACGGCGCGGCCGTACCCGTCCACCACCGGAGCGATCGCGCGGCGGAGGTAGTCGCCGAGCTCGCCCCGGCCGACGCCTGCAGCCGCCCAGGCCCCGGCGCCGGCGACGATCGCGCCGGCGAGCGCCGCTGCGGCGGACCGGATCGTCAGCTCGTCGGCGCGGACGGCGAGGCGCGCGAGCGAGACCCGGAGCACGGCTTGGAGACGCAGCAGCCGTTCGAGGCCGGACGCCTGCAGCTCCCAGGCGGTGTCCATCAGTTCGATCTGCGTCAGCGCCCAGGGCACGGCGCCGTTCGAGCGCTCCTCGGCGATGCCCAGGAGGGCGGCCTGCAGTGACGGCATGGCGTCGGCGACATCCGTCGCGGGGGTTTCCCCGCCTGCGGCGAGCGCCCGTTCGAGTCCGGCGAGCGCGGCGTCGACGTCGACCCAGAGGACGTCGCTCTTGGAGCCGAAGTAGTTGAAGAAGGTGTTGCGGCTGACGCCGGCGCGGCTCGCGATCTGGTCGACGGTGGTGCCGGGGTATCCCTGTTCGAGGAAGAGTTCGGCGGCCGCCTCCTCGAGGACGCGTCGGGAGGATCGTCGGGGTCTGCCGACGGCGTTCCGTGCCGGTGGTCGTGACATGGGGGCTCCTTCCGCCGCCTGTGAGCCTAGCCGTCGTGCGAGGGGTCGGGGCGTGGTGCTGAGGCTCTATGCTGGTTCCGAGACGGCGTCCAATAATTCGTCCGACGCCGCCACCGGGCCCTCAGCACCCGGTCGATCGTCTTCTGGAGTCCCTGTGCCCGCATCCCCCTCCCCTGCCCGTCGGCGCCCGGCGTCCTCGCGTCGTCCGTTGCACATCGCCGCGGCGCTCGTTCCGCTCGCGGTCCTGCTCGCGGCGTGTGCACCGGGGACGCCGGCCGCGTCGAGCACGCCGAAGGCCGGTGGGACCCTCGTGTACGCCAGCGGGGACGCCGAGCCCACGTGTCTCGATCCGCATGTCGGCGGCAACTACCCACAGGCCCTGTTGAGTGCGCAGTTCCTCGAGCCGCTCGTCTCGCGAGACGCCAAGGGCGAGATCATCCCGTGGCTCGCCGAGTCCTGGACGACGTCGGAGGACGGTCTGACCTGGGAGTTCACCCTGCGGTCGGACGTGACCTTCACCGACGGCACCCCGTTCGACGCGGCGGCGGTCAAGGCGAACATCGAGCACCTGCAGGACCCGGCGACGAAGTCGTCCACGGGTTACCTCGCGGTGGGCAAGGTCGCGTCGGTCGAGGCGGTCGACGCCACGACGGCCCGGTTCACGCTCTCCGCTCCCGACAGCGCGCTCCTGGAGTCGTTGTCGCAGCCGTGGACGGCGATGGAGTCCCCGACGGGGATCGCCCGCGGTGAAGCGGCGAACTGCGACGCTCCGGTCGGTACCGGGCCGTTCGTCATCGACGAGTGGGTGAAGCAGGACCACGTCTCGCTCGTCCGGAACGACGCCTACGACTCGGCACCGGGTGATGCCGCGAACGACGGTCCGGCGTACCTCGACGGCATCACGTGGCGCTTCATCCCCGACTCCGCGTCGCGCTTCGCGGCGCTGCAGAGCGGCGACGTCGACATCATCGACAACGCGCAGCCCGACACGATCGCGCAGGCGAAGGACTCGAAGACGATCGTCGATCTGGACGCACCACGTCCTGGCGCCTCGAACCGCATCGAGCTCAACGCGGGACAGGCGCCGTTCGACGACCAGCGCGTGCGTGAGGCCTTCGTGCGGTCGACGGACGTGAACGCCGGCATCGAGTCCCTGTTCTTCGGCACGGCGAAGCGTTCCTACTCGCCGCTGTCGAGTGCGGAGGCGACCGCCTACTCTGACGAGAGCCTGTTCGGCTACGACCTCGATGCGGCCAACAAGCTCCTGGACGAGGCCGGCTGGACCGAGAAGGACGAGGACGGCGTGCGGACGAAGGACGGCGTCCGGCTGACCGTGCGGTTCCCGGTCAGCACGAACCAGTCGATCCCGGCCGAACAGTCGCTCTTCGAGCAGATCCAGGCCGGAGCCGGTGACGCCGGCTTCGACGTGCAGCTGGAGCTGCTCGACCTGTCGAGCTGGTACGAGGCGCTCGGCTCCAACGCCTACGAGGCCGTCAGCGCTCCGTACACGAAGGTGGGACCGGACGTGCTCCGCGTGCTCTACGACTCCTCGGGCATCGTTCCGGCGCCGAGCGGCTACTTCGCGAACCACGCCCAGCTGGACGACCCCGCGCTCGACGAGATCCTGAAGCAGGCGAGCGACACCCTCGATCCCGAGGAGCGGGCGTTCCTCTACGAGCAGGCGCAGCAGATCATCCTCGACGGCTACTACATCCTGCCGCTCTACGACCAGCAGAACCACTTCCTGCTGAGCACCTCGCTGCAGGGCGTCCGCGCACTGCCGACGGTGTCGACGCCGGTCTTCGGGGACGCCTGGCTCGTGGAGTGAGCTCCATCGGCCGCTCGGGACGCGACCTCCGCCGCCTGGCCGGGCGGATCGGGGCGCGTCTGGCCGGTGCGGTGTTCGTGCTCTGGGCGGTCGCGACGGTCACCTTCTTCGCCGTCCGGCTGATCCCCGGCGATCCGGCGCAGGCCTATCTCGGTGGCCCCGGCTCCCAGGCCTCGGCGGAAGCGCTCGAGCGGGTGCGCGAGCAGTACGGCCTGGACCAGCCGCTCCTCGTGCAGTACCTGGCGCAACTGGTCCGACTGGTCCAGGGGGATCTCGGCGAGTCGGCGTCCCTCCGCACGCCGGTTGCCCAGGTGCTCGGCGAACAGCTCGGCGGCACGCTGGTGCTGGCGACGGCGTCGCTCGCCGTCGCCTGGCTCCTGGCGCTCGGCCTCGCGGTCTGGTCGACCCGGGGTGGGCGAGTGTCAGCGGCCCTCGGATCGGCCGTCGAGCTCGTGGCGGCGTCGCTCCCCCAGTTCTGGCTCGCGACCGTCCTCATCACACTCTTCAGCACCTGGCTCGGATGGCTCCCTCCGGTGAGCACGGGTGATGCGGTCGGTCTCATCCTCCCGGTGCTGACCCTGGCCATCCCGGTCGCCGGGTTCCTGGCCCAGGTGATGCGGGAACCGTTGCTCGACGCGGGGAGCGCACCGTTCGCCGTCTCCGCAGCCGCCCGTGGTGAATCGACCACCGGCCTCCTGCTGAGGCACGGCCTACGCCACGCCGCCGTGCCCGCGGTGAACCTGTCGGGATGGGCCTTCGGGTACCTCATCAGCGGCGCGGTGGTGGTGGAGACCATCTTCGCCCGGCCCGGTCTCGGACGGACACTGCTCCAAGCGGTGACCGTCCGTGATGTCCCGGTGGTCACCGGCGTGGTGTTGAGCTCGGCGGTGGCCTACGTCGTCGTCATGTTCGTCGCGGACCTCGCGGCGGAGCTGCTCGACCCACGCGACCGGATCCGGCGGTCCGGCTCATGAGCGGGCTCGCGATCACCCCGACATCCGGAAGCCCCGACGCCCGGGTCCGCCGCGGACGGCGCCGCTCGTCGGGATTCGGCGCACCCGAGATCGTCGCGGCCGTGGTGGTGCTGTTCCTGCTCGGCTGTGCGCTCGCCCCCCAGCTGTTCGCGACAGCGTCACCGACGGCGGTCGACCCGCGGGCCGCGTTTTCGCCGCCCTCCCTCGCGCACTGGTTCGGCACGGACGAGTCCGGTCGCGACGTCTGGAGCCGGGTCGTGCACGGTGCGGGGACCTCGCTCCTCATCGGCGTCGCCGCGACGGCCATCGGACTGATCCTCGGAGCGGTCCTCGCGACGATCGCCGCAGTCGGCGGCCGGATCGCGGACTTCGCCGTGGGACGCGTCCTCGAGGTGCTCTTCGCGTTCCCCGGCCTGTTGCTCGCGCTCCTCGTGATCGTCATCGCGGGGCCCGGCCCCGTCACGGCGACGATCGCGGTCGGCCTGTCGACTGCGTCGGGCTACGCGCGCCTCATCCGCGGTCAATTGCTCCAGGTCCGCTCCTCCGACTTCGTCGAGGCCGCGCGAGTGCTCGGGCACGGGCCGGCCCGGATCCTGTTCCGACACATCCTCCCGAACGCCGTCGCCCCGCTGTTCGTCCTCGCGACCCTCGGCATCGGACAGGCGGTCGTCTGGGCGTCCGCCCTGAGCTACCTCGGGCTCGGGGCGCAACCACCCGCGCCGGAGTGGGGTGCCATGCTCGCCGCAGCACGCACCTACCTCGCGACGGCGTGGTGGCTCACGGCGTTCCCGGGTCTGATGATCGTCGCGACCGCTCTGTCCACCACGGTCCTCGGCCGGGGTCTCCAGCGCCGATCTCGGGAGGACGGCCGATGAGCGACTCCGCGCCACTGCTCCAGGTGGAAGCACTGACGGTCGGATTCGGCAGTGGGGACGCCGTCGTCTCCGGCGTCTCCTTCCAGGTCGAGCGCGGCACCTGCGTCGCGATCGTCGGCGAGTCGGGCTCCGGCAAGAGCGTGACCGCCAGATCGCTCCTGGGCCTCGCCGGCGCATCGGCGCGGGTGACGGCCGCTCGACTCGACTTCGACGGCACCGATCTCCGCGGACTCGGAGCATCGGCCTGGCGACGCCTGCGCGGGCGTCGCATCGGACTCGTCCTCCAGGACGCGCTGGTGTCGCTCGACCCCCTGCGACCGATCGGCCGCGAGATCGACGACGCACTCCGACTCGGCACCGACCTCGACCGGACCGCCCGCACCCGGCGGGTGCTCGAACTCCTCGAATCCGTCGGCATGCCCGACCCGGCTTCGCGCATCGGCCAACGTTCCGGTGAACTCTCCGGCGGACTCCGTCAGCGCGCGCTCATCGCATCGGCGATCGCATTGGCCCCCGACCTCCTCATCGCCGACGAACCGACGACCGCGCTCGACGTCACCGTCCAAGCACGTGTCATCGGCCTCCTCGACGACGTCAAGCGGCGCGGGGCGGGCCTCCTCCTGATCAGCCACGACCTCGCCGTCGTCTCGTCGATCGCCGACCACCTCGTCGTGATGCAGCACGGTGTCGTCGTCGAGCAGGGGCCGGCCGAGCAGGTGCTGACCAGGCCGACACACCCGTACACCCGAGCCCTCATCGCCGCGGTCCCCACCGACCGCGCTCGAGGGACGCGCCTCAGCGCAGACCAGCCGGTCGACGCGGCCCCGGTGGCCGAACAGCCGACGACGCGCACCCGTCCGACGACGCAGACCGGATCGGATGCACCAGCGCTGGAGTTCCGATCCGTCACCCGGAGCTTCGAGCGTGGCCGGAGCGCCTCGCCGATCGTGGCGGTCGACGAGGTCTCGCTCCGCCTGGAACCGGGGACGACCCTGGGCGTGGTCGGCGAGTCCGGTTCGGGCAAGACCACCCTCGCCCGCATCGCACTCGGTCTCACCGCACCGCAGTCGGGAGCCGTGCTCTTCGAGGGCGAACCGTGGTCGGAGCTCCCCGAGCGAGCGCGTCGTCCACGACGGAACCGTCTGGGCTGGGTCTCGCAGGATCCGCTGAGCTCGTTCGACCCACGCTGGCGCGTCGACGCCATCCTCGCCGACGCCGTTCGTGGACGCGCGGCCGCACCTCGCGACATCAGCCGTCTCCTCGCGGACGTCGGCCTCGATCCCTCGCTGGCCCGCGCTCGCCCGCGGACGCTCTCCGGCGGGCAACGGCAACGCGTGGCGATCGCCCGGGCACTCGCGAGTCGACCGTCGACGCTCATCCTCGACGAACCCGTCTCCGCGCTCGACGTCACCGTCCAGGCCAGGATCCTGGACCTCCTCGACGAGCTGCAGCGACGCCACGGCCTCAGCTACCTGCTGATCTCCCACGACCTCGGCGTCATCCGCCACATGAGCGACCGCGTCGCCGTGATGCAGCACGGGCGGGTCGTCGAGCATGGCGACGCCGAGCAGGTCTTCACCGCCCCGGCCCACCCCTACACCGCCCGACTGGCAGCCGACGCTCCGCGCCTCATCGCGCCGGGTGCGGCATCAGGGAGCGACGCGGTCTGAGTCCGGCGTCGGGATCCGGTCGAGCACCGCCTGGACGACGGGCGCGAGGGTCTCGGCGTACACCCAGCTCAGGTGGTGGTGATCGCGGTACGCGAGGACACCGCCGATCACCGGCGAGCACCGATCGGACGCGCACAGGGCGTCCGAGAGGTCGACGGCACGGACCCGTGGGTCGGTGCTCGCGAGGGCGGCCTCGTACTGCGGATCCTCCGAGAGCGCGTCGCTCCGGTCCCGGGCGCACCCGTCCTCCGGAGCAGCGTCGTCGCGGACGCACTCCAGCACGTCGTCCGCCATCGTCGGGGTGTCGCGCAGGACGACGATCTGCTCGATCGTCTCGGGCACGAGCGCCCAGCGCTCCGCATAGGCTTCCGCAGCCACCTCCCGCCAGTCGCGGTCCCCCTCGGCGACGACCGGGTTCCGGGCGCGCGCCGAGACGACGAGCGTGTCGATCCCCGGCTCGTGCCGCAGCAGCTCGAGGGCGTCGCGGTTCCAGCTCAGGCACCCGGCGCGCATCTCGGCGAGCACCGCCGCGCTCGTCCCGGGCTCCGTGCGCTCGGCGTCGCTGAACGGGCAGGAGCTCTTCGCCGCGACGAGGAGCCGCCACCCGTTCGTCTCGGCAGCCGTCGCGAACGCCGGCAACCACTGCTCGGCGTGCGAGTCCCCGATGAGCGCCACCGTCCTCGTCGCCTGCTCCGCGCCGGCGCCGTAAGCGCAGACCTCGAACGCGGCGGCTCGGATGCCGGTGATGCAGCGGTCCGGCGGCAGGTCGGCCAGCGACGCGTCGGGAATGACGACCCCGCGGGTCTCATCCCCGGGAGACGCCGAGGAACCGTCGCGCGAGGTCTCGCCACCGGAGCCTTCCCTGCCGTCCGATGACGCTCCGTCGTCCCGCGGACACGCTGCCGCATCGACGAGCTCTGCGGCACCGAGGCAGTTCGACGGGGTCGCGACCAGGGTCTCGATGCGCTGCTGTTCGGCCGCGACGCGTGCCTCGGCACCGGGGAGCACCCCGATCGAGGCGATCGACAGGACGCTCATCGCGAGGGCGGTCGCGCCGATGACCCGTCGTGGCCGCCAAGCTGCGACACGCCCGAACCGGATCGGGCGCTCCACGAACCGCGTCGTCACCTCCGCCAGGACGCCGGTGATGACGAGGAGGACGAGCTGCTCGGGGACCGTGGCCGAACGACCGAGCACGATCCCGCCGAACACGATGAGGGGCCAGTGCCAGAGGTAGACCGCGTAGGAGCGGTCGCCGAGCCACTGGATCGGCGACCGGGCGAGCAGTGCGGTCGGCGACCACCGGACGTCCGGGGCCCAGGCCGCCATCACGGCGATCGTCCCGCCCACCGGCAGCGCCGCGGTCAACGCCGGGAAGGGTGTCTCCCCCGAATACCAGACGGCAGCCGCCCCGATCGCGGCGAAGCCGAGCCAGGCGACGACCGTGCGCCCACCCGCCCGCAGCCCCCAGCCGCGCCGGGCCCCCTCGGCGACCATGATCGCCGTCAGTCCCCCGGCGGCGAACTCCCAGGCCCTCGTCGTCGTCGCGAAGTAGGCCGGAGACGGGTCCTGCGCGGTGAAGACGACCGACCAGGCGGCCGACGCGATGCAGACGAGTCCGATCGCGATCGCGACGCCCCGACGCCGCACCGTCGGCGCAGCCGAGCGACGGGCGACCCGCACGGCGAGCCAGCCGGCGCCGAGGACCAGGATCGGCCAGACGAGGTAGAACTGCTCCTCGACTGACAGCGACCAGAAGTGCTGCACCGGCGACGGAGCGTCCTCCGCCGCGAGGTAGTCGATCGCGGATCCGGCGAGCGCCCAGTTCTCGATGTACAGGGCCGACCACGCGATCTCGCGCAGGAACCGGGGCAGGTCCCCGAGCGGCGCGAGGTACCAGCTCGCGACGAAGGTCGCGGTGAGGACGGTGAGTGCGGCGGGGAGCAGCCGTCGTGCGCGCCGGGCCCAGAACCGCCCGAGTCGGACCGAACCGGATCGCTCGACCTCGTCGAGGAGGTGCGCCGTGATGAGGAACCCGGAGATCGCGAAGAACACGTCGACGCCGACGAACCCGCCCGGTATGAGCCCCGGCCAGAGATGGAACACCACGACGAGCGAGACCGCCACGGCACGAAGGCCCTGGAGGTCGGCTCTGACGGGTCCGGTGACGGCTCTGGTCGACACGGTCCGATGCTATCGGCGGAGGATGGCGGTCGGCGGTCCGGCGACCTCCCGGTCCCCTGCGATAGCATGGGATGTTCCCACACACTCAGGCACGCAGACACGGTGCCGCACATATCAGCAGGAGATCGCCTCATGACCGCTGCCAGCATCCCGGACAAGCCGGCCCTCGAAGGTCTCGAGCAGAAGTGGGGCTCCTCCTGGGAGTCCGCGGGGACCTACCGGTTCGAGCGCGACGGCGCCACGCGTGAGTGCATCTACTCGATCGACACCCCGCCGCCGACCGCATCCGGCTCCCTGCACATCGGTCACGTCTTCAGCTACACGCACACCGACGTGATCGCCCGCTACCAGCGGATGACCGGCAAGCGCGTCTTCTACCCCATGGGCTGGGACGACAACGGCCTCCCGACCGAACGCCGCGTCCAGAACTACTACGGCGTCCGGTGCGACCCGACACTCCCCTACGACGCTGACTTCACCCCGCCGTTCGAGGGTGGCGACAACAAGAGCACGAAGGCCGCCGATCAGATCCCGATCTCGCGTCGCAACTTCATCGAGCTGTGCGAGCGCCTCACCGTCGAGGACGAGCAGCAGTTCGAGGCCGTCTGGCGTGCGCTCGGCCTCTCCGTGGACTGGACGCAGAGCTACCGCACCATCGGCGACGAGTCGATCACGGCGAGCCAGCTCGCGTTCCTGCGCAACCTGGACCGCGGCGAGGCCTACCAGGCCATGGCGCCGACCCTCTGGGACATCACCTTCCGCACGGCGGTCGCCCAGGCGGAGCTCGAGGACAAGGAGCAGCCGGGCACCTACCGTCGGCTCTCCTTCCACCGCCCGGACGGCGGCACCATCGAGATCGAGACCACACGGCCGGAGCTCCTCCCCGCCTGCGTCGCCCTCGTCGCCCACCCCGACGACGAGCGCTTCAAGCCGCTGTTCGGCACGACCGTGACCACGCCGGTGTTCGGCGTCGAGGTACCCGTGCTCGCCCACCACCTCGCCCAGCCCGACAAGGGCGCCGGCATCGCGATGGTGTGCACCTTCGGTGACATCACCGACATCGTGTGGTGGCGCGAACTCGACCTCCCCAACCGCGCGATCCTCGGCTTCGACGGCCGCGTCATCTCGGAGGCCCCTGAGGCGATCACCTCCGAAGCCGGTCTCGAGGCGTACGCGCAGCTCGCCGGGAAGACCGTCTTCAGCGCCAAGCAGACCGTCGTCGACCTCCTCGCAGCCTCGGGCGACCTGATCGGCGAGCCGAAGCAGATCACCCACCCGGTGAAGTTCTTCGAGAAGGGCGACAAGCCGCTCGAGATCGTCTCGACCCGCCAGTGGTACATCCGCAACGGCGCCCGCGACGAACAGCTCCGCAGCCGCCTCCTCGAACTCGGCTCGGAGCTCGAGTGGCACCCCGACTTCATGCGCGTGCGCTACGAGAACTGGGTCGGTGGTCTGTCCGGCGACTGGCTGATCTCCCGCCAGCGCTTCTTCGGTGTGCCGATCCCCCTCTGGTACCCGCTCGACGCCGACGGCAACCCGGTCTACGACCAGCCGATCGCGCCGGACCACGCCGCTCTGCCCGTCGATCCCTCCAGCGATGCCGCACCCGGTTACGACGAGTCGCAGCGCGGCGTCCCCGGTGGGTTCATGGGCGAGGTCGACGTCATGGACACCTGGGCCACGTCGAGCCTCACCCCGCAGCTCGCGGGCGGCTGGGAGCGCGACCCCGAGCTCTGGGATCTCGTGTTCCCGTACTCGCTGCGCCCGCAGGGTCAGGACATCATCCGCACCTGGCTGTTCTCCACCATGCTCCGCAGCGTCCTCGAGTACGACCGGAAGCCGTGGGAGCACGCCTCCGTGTCCGGCTTCATCGTCGACCCCGACCGCAAGAAGATGTCGAAGTCGAAGGGCAACGTCGTCACGCCGGCGGCCATGCTCGAACAGCACGGTTCGGACGCCGTCCGGTACTGGGCTGCCTCGAGCCGTCTCGGCACCGACGCCGCCTTCGACCCGCAGAACCCGACGCAGATCAAGATCGGCCGACGCCTGGCGATCAAGGTGCTCAACGCCTCGAAGTTCATCCTCGGGTTCACCGGTCGTGAAGACGCCCCGGTGACGGAGGCCGTCGACCTCGCCATGCTGAGCGTCCTCCGCAAGACCGTCGCCGACGCCAGCAGTGCGCTGGCCGGTTACGACCACGCGCGCGCGCTCGAGCTCACCGAAGCGTTCTTCTGGACGTTCTGCGACGACTACCTCGAGCTCGTCAAGGAGCGGGCCTACGGCGAGGAGAGCCCTGAGCAGGCTTCGGCGGTGGCCGCGCTGCGGATCGCGCTCTCGACCCTGCTCCGCCTGTTCGCCCCGTTCATCCCGTTCGCGGCCGAGGAAGCCTGGTCTTGGACGCACGACGGCTCCGTGCACCGTGCCAGCTGGCCCACCGACGAGGAGTTCGCAGGACTCGCAGCGGGCGAACCGCAGGTGTTGCAGCTCGCGAGCGAGGCACTCACGGGCATCCGGCGCGCGAAGACCGACGCCAAGGCGTCCCAGAAGACCCCGGTGGACTCCGCGGTCATCGCCGGACCCGCCGCATCGATCGAGCTGCTCGCGCTCGTCGCAGACGACCTCCGCGCCGTCGGACGCATCGAGTCCCTCGAGTTCCGCACCGCCGATGTCCTGTCGGTCGGCGACATCGTCTTCGCCCCGGCGGCCGACGCCGAGGAGGCACGCGCATGAGCGTCACCATCCGTCCCGCCGTCGAGAGCGACCTGTTCGCGTGGCACGCGCTGTACTCCGGCTACGGGGAGTTCTACGGCAACCCCCTGACCGACGAGAAGGCCGTCCTCGTGTGGGGCTGGCTCAGCGACCCGACCCACCCGTTGACCGCGCTCGTCGCGGAGGACGCACAGGGCGCCCTCGTCGGCCTCGCTCACTATCGGGTGTTCCCCCGTGCCCTCGCCGGCGGGACCGGGCTCTACCTCGACGACCTCTTCGTCGCCGAGGACGCCCGCACCGGAGGAGTCGGCACCGCGCTGATCGAGCACGTCCGCGACCTCGCGAAGGCGGACGGCCACAGCGTCGTACGGTGGATCACCGCCGCCGACAACGAGCGCGCCCAGGCTGTGTACGACAAACTGGCGACCCGCACGAGCTGGGTCACCTACGACCTGGAGCCGTGATGCAACTCGGGACCCGCTGGGCCGTCGGCGCCAAGCCACCGGAGAACGTGCCGACGCCGGTGCAGACGGCCATCGCCGCCGAGGAGCAGGAGTTGCTCGCGCAGGGCGTGGACGCATCCTCGTGGCGCTGGACCCTCACCTGGCTCGAACGCCGACCCGTCGTCGAGCTCGACGACGGTACGACCATCCGTCAGCACGCGGACGGTTCCGTCAGCCTCACCCGGCCGGACGACGACCACGACGACGACGAGGACTGAGCCTCCTCCCCGGCACGCTGGATAGGGTGAGGTATGGAATCACACACGAATCCGTTCCTCCAGCCGAGCACACTCCCCTATCAGCTGCCGCCGTTCGGCGAGATCCGCGAGGAACACTTCCGCCCCGCCTTCACAGCCGGGTTCGCGCAGCAACTCGACGAGATCGCGGCGATCACCGCGCAGGACGACGCGCCGACCTTCGAGAACACGCTGATCCCGCTCGAACGGAGCGGCGCGATCCTCAGGCGGGTCGCAGCGGTCTTCTTCAATCAGAGTTCGGCGGACAGCTCCGCGTTCACCAATGCACTCGAGGAGGAGCTCGCGCCACAGCTGGCCGCCCACGAGGACGCGATCAGGCTCGACCCCGCGCTGTACGCGCGGATCGCGGCGGTCCACGCACGTCTCGACGACCTCCAGCTGTCGGCCGAGGCGGCCTACCTGGTCCGACGCGTGTACAGCGAACACACGCTCGCGGGCGCCGGTCTCGACGCCGAGGAGAAGCAGCGGCTCTCCGACCTCAATCTCCGCCTCTCGACGCTGACCACCCGGTTCGAGAAGCAGCTCCTGGCCGACACCAACGACCTCGCCGTCCACCTCACCGATGCCGCTGAGCTCGACGGGCTGAGTGCGGGCGAGATCTCCGCCGCGGCCCAGGCGGCCGCCGAACGAGGTCTCGACGGATGGCTCATCACCCTCGTCCTCCCGACCGGCCATCCGGCGCTGTCGTCGTTGACGCACCGCGGCGTCCGCGAGCGGATCATGACGGCCTCCCGTGCCCGCGGCACGCACGGCGGACCGAACGACAACCGTGACCTCGTGCTCGAGATCACCCGCCTCCGAGCCGAGCGCGCCGCACTCCTGGGGTTCCCGTCGCACGCGGCGGTGGTCACCGCGGACCAGACCGCGGGGACCCCGGAGGCCGTCGCAGCGCTCCTCTCCCGTCTGGCGATCCCCGCTGCCCGCAACGCGGATCGGGAACAGCGCGAGCTCGAGCGGGTCACCGGCCTCGAGACCGTCGAAGCATGGGATTGGCCGTTCGCGACCGAAGAGGTCAGGATCGACCGGTTCGACGTCGACACCAGCGTGATGCGCCCGTACTTCGAAGCGGAGCGGGTCCTGTTCGACGGGGTGTTCGCCGCTGCGACCAAGCTCTACGGCATCACCTTCGCCGAACGGACCGATCTCCGGGGCTATCACCCCGACGTCCGTGTCTTCGAGGTCTGGAACGAGGACGGCTCCGGCCTCGGCCTGTACCTCCTCGACTTGTACACCCGCGACAGCAAGCGCGGCGGCGCCTGGATGAACGCGCTCATCTCCCAGAACCGCCTGCTCGACCAGCCCACCGTCGTGGTCAACAACCTGAACGTCCCGAAGCCGGCCGAGCGCGAACCCACCCTGCTGAGCCTCGACGAGGTCACGACCTTCTTCCACGAGTTCGGCCACGCGCTGCACGGCCTTTTCGCGGAGGTCGAGTACCCGCGGTTCTCCGGTACGAACGTGTTCCGGGACTTCGTCGAGTTCCCGAGCCAGGTGAACGAGATGTGGATGCTGTGGCCCGAGGTGCTCGCCGGCTACGCCAGGCACGTCGAGACCGGTGAGCCGATGCCGCAGGAACTGGTGGCGAAGCTCCAGGCGTCCGAGGGGTTCAACGAGGGCTTCTCAACGAGCGAGTACCTCGCTGCGGCGATGCTCGACCAGGCGTGGCACAGCATCGGTGCGGATGACCGCATCGACGATGTGGAGGCCTTCGAGGCGGCGGCGCTCCGATCCGCCGGACTCGACAATCCGGCCGTCCCGCCCCGGTACGCGAGCACGTACTTCGCCCACACCTTCTCGGGTGGATACGACGCCGGCTACTACTCCTACATCTGGAGCGAGGTGCTCGACGCCGACACCGTCGACTGGTTCACGGAGAACGGCGGACTGACGAGGGAGAACGGCGACCGCTTCCGCACCAAGCTCCTCGGGGTCGGCGGTTCGAAGGATCCGCTGGAGGCCTACCGCGACTTCCGAGGGCGCGACGCGGTCCTCGAGCCGCTCCTCCGACGCCGCGGGCTCGAGGACTGAACGACGAAGCCCCCCGCAGCTACTCCGGAGGATCCGGGGCGCTGCGGCGGGCTGTCCACCGCTGGGTGTCGTCTAGGCCGACTTCTCCTGGCGGCGAGCCGCGCGCGGGACGATCGTCGGGGCCGCGTTCTCGACGACGGACTCCCGGGTGATGACCACGCGAGCGACCTCGTCGGTGGAGGGCACCTCGAACATGATCGGCCCGAGCACCTCTTCCATGATGGCTCGGAGCCCTCGGGCACCGGTCTTGCGGAGGACGGCGAGGTCGGCGATCGCTTCGAGTGCCGCCTGGTCGAACTCCAGCTCGACGCCGTCGATCTCGAACATGCGCTGGTACTGACGCACGAGCGCGTTCTTCGGGACCGTGAGGATCTCCATGAGCGCGTGCTGGTCGAGCGGTGTGACCGTCGTGACGACCGGCAGGCGACCGATGAACTCGGGGATGAGGCCGAACTTGTGGAGGTCTTCCGGCAGGACCTCGCCGAAGAGGTTCACGTCGTCGCCCTTGCTGTGCAGGGGTGCGCCGAAGCCGATGCCCTTCTTGCCCGCGCGGGAGGAGATGATCTCCTCCAGGCCGGCGAAGGCGCCGGCCACGATGAACAGGACGTTCGTCGTGTCGATCTGGATGAACTCCTGGTGTGGGTGCTTCCGGCCGCCCTGCGGGGGTACCGAGGCGACGGTGCCCTCGAGGATCTTGAGGAGCGCCTGCTGGACGCCCTCACCGGAGACGTCGCGCGTGATGGAGGGGTTCTCCGCCTTACGGGCGATCTTGTCGACCTCGTCGATGTAGATGATGCCGGTCTCCGCGCGCTTGACGTCGTAGTCGGCGGCCTGGATGAGCTTGAGGAGGATGTTCTCGACGTCCTCGCCGACGTAGCCGGCCTCGGTCAATGCGGTCGCATCGGCGACGGCGAAGGGGACGTTGAGTCGCTTCGCGAGGGTCTGCGCGAGATAGGTCTTGCCGCAGCCCGTCGGGCCGATGAGGAGGATGTTGCTCTTCGCGATCTCGATGTCGTCGTGCACCGTCTCGGCGGGAGCGAGCGTGGCACGGGAGCGGACGCGCTTGTAGTGGTTGTACACCGCGACCGAGAGCGCCTTCTTCGCGGCCTCCTGGCCGATGACGTACTCCTCGAGGAAGGCGAAGATCTCCTTCGGCTTCGGGAGGTCGAACTCGCTCACCGTCTCCTCGCTCGCTTCGGCGAGTCGCTCGGCGATGATCTCGTTGCACAACTCGACGCACTCGTCGCAGATGTACACGCCGGGACCAGCGATCAGCTGCTGGACCTGCTTCTGGCTCTTGCCGCAGAACGAGCACTTGAGCAGATCGGCGCTTTCGCCTATCCGTGCCATGTCTTTCCCTCTCCCTGGAGATTCGGTGCTCCGAGCCTAACCTGTCCGTGCGACAACTCGGCGCGCCACCCCGCTGGGATGACGCGCCGAGTCGTGAGCACGGGAACCGGGTCAGGCCGTGATGGCCGCGATCGGGTTCTTCCGTGAGGTGAGCACCTGGTCGATGAGGCCGTACTCGAGCGCCTCGGCGGCCGAGAGGATCTTGTCGCGGTCGATGTCCTTGTTGACCTGCTCCACCGAACGGTTGGAGTGGTGGGCCAGGGTCGACTCGAGCCAGCCGCGCATGCGGAGGATCTCGGCCGCCTGGATCTCGATGTCCGAAGCCTGTCCGTGGCCGGCCTCGCCGACGGCGGGCTGGTGGATCAGGATGCGGGCGTTCGGGAGCGCCAGGCGCTTACCCGGCGTACCGGCGGCGGTGAGCACGGCAGCGGCGGAGGCCGCCTGTCCGAGGACCACCGTCATGACGTGCGGACGGATGTACTGCATCGTGTCGTAGATCGCCGTCATCGCGGTGAACGAGCCACCGGGCGAGTTGATGTACATGACGATGTCGCGGTCGGGGTCCATGCTCTCGAGCACGAGCAGCTGGGCCATGATGTCGTCGGCCGATGCGTCGTCGACCTGCACGCCGAGGAAGATGATGCGGTCCTCGAAGAGCTTCGCGTACGGGTCCTGGCGCTTGTAGCCGTAGGCCGTGCGCTCTTCGAAGCTCGGGAGGATGTAGCGAGCACCCGGCATCTGCAGCGAGCGGCCCGCCGCACTGAACGTTGGAGTCTCCATGTGTTGCATTCCTGTCTGGTCGAAGCCGGGTTACTTGTCGCTGTCGACGGTTCCGCCGCCGCCGGCCACGTCGAGCGCGGACTCACGGAGGTGGTCGACGAAACCGTATTCGAGCGCCTCTTCGGCGTTGAACCAACGGTCGCGGTCGCCATCGGCGTTGATCTGCTCGACGCTCTTGCCGGTCTGTGCCGCGGTGATCTCGGCGAGACGGCGCTTCATGTCGAGGATGAGCTGCGCCTGGGTCTGGATGTCGCTCGACGTCCCGCCGAATCCGCCGTGCGGCTGGTGGAGGAGCACGCGGGCGTTCGGGGTGATGTAGCGCTTGCCCTTGGTGCCGGCCGTGAGGAGGAGCTGACCCATCGACGCGGCCATGCCGATACCGACCGTGACGATGTCGTTCGGCACGAACTGCATGGTGTCGTAGATGGCCATGCCGGCCGTGATGGAGCCACCGGGCGAGTTGATGTAGAGGTAGATGTCGCGCTTCGGGTCGTCCGCGGCGAGCAGCAGCAGCTTGGCCGCGATCTCGTTCGCGTTCTCGTCGCGGACCTCGGCGCCCAGCCAGATGATCCGGTCCTTCAGCAGGCGGTCAAAGACACTGGGCGAGAACTGTGGTTCGGCCATTATCGCTCCGTTTCGGTTGTGCAGTGGTTCGAATCTATCGGAGGCGACGCACCACCAACGCCCTGTTCGCCCTCGGCAGACTCCCGGGCGGCGGGGTTCGCCGGAGGCGGACGGCGAGCGGACGGACCGCGCGACCGCCGGGTCTCAGCGGAGCGGATCCGTCTCGAGTTCGTCGGCGTAGGCGCGGACGGACCGGTGGTAGCGCGGGAGGTGCGGCACAAGGGCACGGAGGGCGACCGCGGTCGCTCGGCGCGGGTCCCCCGAGCTGGCGAGCGCCAGTGCCAGGAAGGCCGCGGTCGCGTCCGCGTACGGACCGGTCGGATCGTCCGCGAGCTGCTGTTCGAGCAGATCGACGCTCTCAGCGGTCCGGCCGAGGTTACGGAGCGTGCTGGCCAGTTGGATGATCGCCTGCGGACGGTGCTCCTCGTCGAGCCCGGCTTCGAGGGCGGCGCGGTAGAAGACCTCGGCCTCGACCTCGTGGCCGGCGGAGTCGCGTGCACCGGCGGCCTGGAACGCGGCACGGGCGTCACCCGCCGGACGCTCCGCGACCAGCGCGTCGATGGCCGCGATGCGCTGCTCGTCGTCGATGGTCTCGTCGGCCCAGACGGCTGCGACCCGTTCGTCCCAGCCGGTTGGTTCGATCGTCGTCATCATTGCTCCCATTCGGCTGATGTGTCCGGAGACGACGACAGGGGCGGAATCGCTTCCGCCCCTGTCGTCACTGCTGGTTGCTGTCCTACTCGGCAGCGGCCTCGTCGGCAGCGGCCTTCTTGGCCGGTGCCTTCTTGGCGGGCGCCTTCTTCGCAGGTGCCTTCTTGGCGGCGGCCTTCTTCGGCTCGGCCTCGACCGGAGCCTCGTCGGCGGCGTCCTCGGCCGGAGCCTCGGTCGTCTCGTCGGCTGCAGTCTCGGTGGCGGCGTCCTCGTCCTCGACCACGGCGACGAAGTCGCTCAGGTCGACGGGCTTGCCGTTGGAGTCGACGACCTCGGCCTTGCCGAGCGCGATGGCGATGGCCTTGTTGCGGGCGACCTCGCCGACCATGGCTGGGATCTGACCCTGCTGGCCGAGTGCCTCGATGAATTCACCGGGTTCCATGCCGTACTGCGACGCGCTCTGGATGAGGTATTCGGTGAGCTCGTTCTGGTTCACCTGGACGTTGAGCGACTCGGCGAGGGCGTCGAGGAGGAGCTGCGTGCGCAGTGCCTTCTCGCTGGACTCGGTGACCTCGGCGCGGTGCTCGTCGTCCTCGAGGCGGTTCTCGCCCTCGAGGTGACGGTGCACCTCGTCCTCGATGACGCTCTCGGGCACGGGGATCTGCGCGGCCTCGAGCATGGCGTCGACGAGCGCGGTGCGTGCGTCGCGGCCCTGGGTGATGACCTGCTGGCGCTCGACGACCTCACGCAGCTGCGCCTTGAACTCGTCGATGGTGTCGAACTCGCTCGCGATCTGAGCGAAGTCGTCGTCGGCCTCGGGGAGCTCGCGCTCCTTGACGGCGGTCAGGGTGACGGTGACCTCGGCGTCCTCGCCCTCGTGCTCGCCACCGAGCAGCGGCGAGGTGAAGGTGGTGGTCTCACCGGCGGTGAGGGAGTCGAGTGCCTCGTCGATGCCGGTGAGCAGCTCGCCCGAACCGATCTCGTAGGAGACGCCGCTCGCGCGGTCGACCTCGGCGTCGTTGATCTTGGCGACCAGGTCGAGCTGGGCGAAGTCGCCCGTCTTGGCCGGGCGGTCGACGGTCACGAGCGTGCCGAAGCGCGCGCGGATGCGGTCGAGCTCGTCCTGGACGTCGGCTTCGCCGGCTTCCTGGGCGTCGACGGTGAGCTTGAGGCCCTCGTAGTCGGGAAGCGTGATCTCGGGACGGACGTCGACCTCGATGTTCACGAGCAGGTCGCCGGAGAAGTCCTTCTCGTTCGGCCACTCGACGATGTCGGCCTGCGGGCGGCCGAGCGGACGGAGTTCGTTCTCCTCGAGTGCCTTGCGGAAGAAGCCGTCGAGGCCCTCGTTGACGGCGTGCTCGATCACGGCGCCCTTGCCGACGCGCTGGTCGATGATCGCCGGTGGCACCTTGCCCTTACGGAAGCCGGGGACGTTGATGTCCTCGGCGATGTGTCCGTAGGCGTGGGTGATGCTCGGCTTGAGCTCCTCGGGCGTCACCGCGATGGCGAGCTTGACGCGAGTGGGGCTCAGCTTCTCGACCGTGGTCTTCACGTGATTACTTCTCCTGTGTCGGGGATTCTGCCTCAGTTGAGGACGCAAAACGGAGTCGGGGCGACAGGATTCGAACCTGCGACCTCCCGGTCCCAAACCGGGCGCTCTACCAAGCTGAGCTACGCCCCGGATCGGCGACAATCCGGCCAGCCGGCCCGACCGACGAGCGGTGGGCGAAATGGCCTCGGTCAGTCTAGCCCAGAATCTGTGCGGCCCCTGTGCGGTTCCCGGGGCGGAACCGGCCTCGGCACACGTGGCTGCACGGATGGGCGCTCGGGATGCAGTAGCATTACCGGGTGAGTTCGTCGCAGTGCGGCGCCTCGGGGATGTAGCTCAATGGTAGAGCCTCAGTCTTCCAAACTGATTACGCGGGTTCGATTCCCGTCATCCCCTCTCAATACATCAGAACCAGGCGGCGGCGCGAAAGCAGGCGCGACGGTTCGGTCATCGCACAGGGCCTTCCTGACGTCACACCCTTCGACAGGCTCGTCGCACTCTTCGACAGGCTCAGGGGGCGAAGCGTCCCGAGCGAACCTCTCCCGGTCGCTGAGCCTGTCGAAGTGCCCACGAGGACGCCTTGTCGTTCCGAGGTCAGAACGGAGCAGGGTCCGGTTCTGTGCGGTGGTGTTTCCCGTCGGGTGTCGTCCACTCGAGCACCCCACCGGGACCATGATCGAGGTTCCAACCCGGCAGGTGCTTCATCCGGTGGTGATGTCGACACAGGCACGCGAGATTGCCGACATCCGTCGTCCCGCCGTCTTCCCACGCGACGGAATGGTCGAGATCGCACGCTCTGGCTCGCCTCCCGCAGCCCGGTGCGCGACAGGTGCCGTCCCGGAGGCGCACCGCGCGTTGCAGGTCGGCCGGGACCCGGTACTGGTTCCGCCCGACGGACAGCACGGATCCCGTTTCCGGCTGGACCAGGATCCGGGTGAAGCTCGGAGCGTTCACCGCGATGCGTGCTGCGGTCTCGGGGTCGATGGGCCCGTAGCCGTCGAGGGTGGCCGGGGCGTCCGAGACACCGGCCATGCTCAGTGCCGGGACCGTGATCTGCACGGTCGGCTTGATGTGCTCCTGCACCTCGATCGGGTGCGGGAGGACCGCGCTGGACATGACGTCGTCGGGTGTGACGCCGGTGAGTGCGAGCGCCGCGAGCGCGTCGGCCTGGAGTTGTCCGCAGGTGCGGGTGTCACCGGCCTTGCGCGATTCCGCAGCTGCCGTCTCGACCCGCTCGATGATGCCTTGCGCGATCGGTGCCGTGGTGAACAGGTGCACCCACGCCATGCCGTCGGCGGCAGGTTCGAACTCGACCCGGCGGTCAGCCTCCGAACGGGTTGCGCGCGCGGTGATCGATTCCGGGTGGAGGCGCTCGCGCAGAACGCGGGCACGCTTCCGGAGGTACGCATTGGTGGATTGTTCGGCGACCGGCAGGACCTCGGCGAGGAACACCGCTCGCCCTGCGGTCGGGACGTCGCAGAGCTGGTCCGTGATGGTCTGCGCATGCCGGGCGGAGATACGACCGGCCTCAAGTGAGGCAAGCACAGTCGGCGCTTCGTTCACGAGCAGTTCGGCATCGTTGGTCGCACGCTGAACCGTCCGTTCCGGCGTCCGTGTCGCCATCGCGAGCGCCGCACAGGTCGACCGGCGGGAGAGGGCCTGACGTTCAGCCGGCGGGAAGATCGCCGGAACCGCGACGTCTGCGAAGGCGTCCGCGTAAGCGGCAGAGCGGGCGAGCAGCCGGGCCTCCTCGGCGTCCAGAGCAGCACGCCGACGCTGGATGTCCGCATAGTGGTCCGAGAACTCCGCGAGGCGTGCGGCGTGCTCGTCGCTCGCGCGGATCGCGGTGATGGTGGTCTCGGTCATGGGACAAGTCCACCATGGACCACTGACATTCCAGATGCCGAGTGAGGGTGACTGTGGAAGTTGTTCGTGTGCCCTTCGACAAGCTCAGGGACCGGAGGACGCGCGCCGGATTCGTGAGGTTCCCCGCATGCCCTTCGACAAGCTCTGGACCGGAGGGAGGGCGCCGGATTCGTGAGGTTCTCCGCATGCCCTTCGACAGGCTCAGGGACCGGAGGAGGTCCCCCAGGGACCGGAGGTGGTCATCGGGGTCGGGAGGGAGACCACCGGAGCGGGGAGGTCGCTCGTGTGCCGTTCGAGGGGTCGAAGCGCGGGGAGGACGGAGCACGGGATGCGCGACGGCCTAGGCTGAGCGCATGCGACTCGACGCGATCTGGCCCCACATCTGGACGGTGGCCGGCGCGCTCGTCTTCTTCATCGGGGTGTACGCGCTCGCGACCGGACGACTCGGCGTCGGCCTCATCTGCATGATCGGCTGCGTCGTCTGCCTGTCCGGCTCGCTCGCCGCGCAGCGTCGCCTCAAGAAGCGCGACGCACGCCGCCGCTAATCCTCGTCGACGGCTGCGGCGTGGACCGCTCTGAGCGCGACGTAGTGCGCTGCGTTCTGCCGGATCGCCTCCTGCTCGTCGGCCGTCAACTCCCGCCGCACCTTGGCCGGGACCCCCGCGACGAGCGAACCGGGCGGCACGATCATGCCCTCGAGGACCACGGCTCCCCCGGCGACGAGCGACCCGGCACCGATCACGGCTCCGCTCAGGACCACGGAACCCATACCGATGAGGCAGTCGTCCTCGACGGTGCAGCCGTGGACGACCGCGTTGTGTCCGACGGAGACGTTGCGCCCGATGACCGTCGGGTGGCCGCTGTCCGTGTGCACGGCGACCCCGTCCTGGATGTTGGACCCGGCGCCGAGCGTGATCGAGTCGGAGTCCGCACGCAGGACGGCGTTGTACCAGACGCTCGAATCCGCGGCGAGCGCGACGGCCCCCACCAGCACGGATCCCGGCGCCGTGTAGGCGCTCGGATCGATGCGGGGCGAGCGTCCGTCTGAGAGTTTCCTGACCGAACCGTGCAGCGTCATACCGGCCACGCTATCGCAGGCGGCTCCGACGGACGGGAACCCGCGTCGTTCCGGGGTGAATCGCCGGTACGGTCAGGCTTTCCTTGCTGAGTGCACCCTTCGTAAGCCGAGCCTCGACTTCCTTGCGGAATGTCTGCGGCTGAGTACCGTTGCATTCAAGCAGACCGACGAATCCGTCCGACCAGGGCCTCACTCGTCAACGAAGGGGAAACACCATGACCGACATCACCACCTCCATTCCGCAGGCCGTCGCCAACCCGGACGTCGCAGCAGGCACCGCGCAGTTCCTCAGCCCCGTCGTCGTCGACCTCACCGCCATCGTCGTCAACGGCAAGCAGGCCCACTGGCACGTGCGTGGTGCGAACTTCATCGGGGTCCACGAACTGCTCGACGACATCGTCGACCACGCGCAGGAGTGGGCCGACCTCGCCGCGGAGCGCATCGTCGCCCTCGGCCTCCCGGTCGACGCACGCCTCAGCACCGTCGCCGCGAAGACCAGCACGCCCGAGCTGAGCGAGGGCTTCCAGCAGTCCGACCGCACCATCGCCGAGGTCATCGCCCTCATCGACGCAGCGTCCGCCTCGGTCAACACCGCGGTCGACGAGCTCGACGAGCTCGACCAGACCAGCCAGGACATCGCGATCGAGATCGCCCGCGGCCTCGACAAGGACCGCTGGTTCCTCTTCGCCCACCTCAGCCGCTAGCAACCGGGCGGATCACCCGCAGCATCACGGCCGAAGGGGCAGTCGATCGTGGCTGCCCCTTCGTCGTGTTCCCGCGGACCGAGCAGCGTCACGCCCCCGGGCCGGGCCTCACGGCTGCCGTCAGGCGCCCACCCAGCATCGTCGCCAGGACCGGCATGGTGCGCAGGGCCTCCGGCGCGCAGGAGAACGGGTCGAACCCCACGACGACGAGGTCGGCGGGGCGGCCGACGGCCACCACGTCGTCGTCTCCTCTGGTCGACGCCGCCAGCGCCTCCTCGACCGTGATGGCCTGCTCGCCGTGCCAGGCCTCGCGTCCATCGCGGCTGCGCGTCACGGCGGCGGCGATGGAGACCCACGGGTCGAGCGGAGCGACCGGGGCGTCGGAACCGAGTCGGAGCGTTGCACCGGCGTCGAGGAGGCTGCGGAGCACGAAGGCACGGTCGGTGCGCCCGGCCCAGTGGACCTCGGCGATGTCCCGATCGTCCATCGCGTGTTCCGGCTGGACGCTCGCAGCCGTTCCGGTCCGCGCGAACCGCGCGAGGTCCGACGCCCGGAGGAGCTGCGCGTGCTCGATCGTGCCCTTCGCGCCGGTCGTCTCGATCGCGTCGAGCGCCAGGGTGTTGGCTCGGTCGCCGATGGCGTGCACCGCACAGTGGAGGCCGTTGGCGGTCGCAAGGGTGAGCAATGCGGTGAGTCGCTCCGGCGGGACGTTGAGCATCCCGTGCGCGTCGGTTCCAGGAGCCGAACCCGGATAGGGCGCGTCGCAGCAAGCCGTCCGGGTGTTGAGGGATCCGTCGGTGATGACCTTGAACGGGCCGACCTGCACCAAACCGTCCGTTCCGGCGAGTACTCCCCCGGTCACGAGCCCGGCGTCGATCGCGCGCTCGAGGTGCTCGGCGTACACACCGAAGGAGATGCGCAGCGCGCGAGTCCCGTTCCCGACCCGACGGATCCAGTCCGCGGCGTTCCAGCGCATCTCCAGGTCGACGACACCGACGACGCCGCGGGACGCCGCCTGGTCGGCTGCGGCGTCGACCCAGCGGTCGGAGAGCTCGTCGGCGACCTGGTCGAGCTGCTTGAGGACGGCGAACGACTCCTCCTCCCGCAACAGGCCGGTGGGATGGTCGGCGAAGCCCGTGGCCCGGAGCGCCGCGCTGTTCAGCCAGCAGCAGTGGAGGTCGGCGCTGACCAGCACGACCTCGCGATCCGGTGCGATCGCGTCCAGCAGGGCGAACGTGGGCGTGTCCGGCCAGAGGGCGTCCCGGAACCTCGCGCCCTCGACCCAGCCGTCACCGTCGGCCTCCTGAGCGATCCGCTCGGCGACCAACTCGACCGCCTCGGCGGCGGATGCGGCCGAGGACAGGTCAACGCGCCTGGCCGTGCGCGCCCACTGGGTGAAGTGCACGTGGTGGTCCCAGAGCCCCGGCAGGAGGAAGCCACCACCACCGTCCAACACCCCCGGGTCGGAGCTGAGCAGGACCTCGGGATCGGCGGGTCGGATCGCCACGATCGAGCCGCCCTCCAGCAGGACGTCGACCCGTTCGGCATCGGACGAGCCTCCGCGGCGCGGTCCGGACAAGTGGACGTCGGCGATCGTCGTGACGAGGTCGCCGACGGGTCCAGGGCGGTGCTCGGTCATCACATCGGTCCTCGTCGGTTCGGCAGGCGGGTTCGGTTCAGCGCTGACAGTTCGGGCACCAGTACAGCTTGCGGGCGCCCATCTCCTCGAGGAGGATGTTCGTCCCGCAGACCCGGCACGGAAGCCCCTCCCGCTTGTAGACCCAGTGGCGATCGGCGCGGTTGGCCATCGCGAGGCGGTAGTCGGCCGCCGACAGGTCGTCCATCGTCATCATCTGTCCGGTCTCGACCCCGATCGCGAGCAAGCGCGTCCAGTCGAGCCAGATCTCGCGGAGCGTCTCGACGGGGACCGTCTTCCCGGTGCGGTGCGGATCGAGACGGGCGCGGAACAGCAGTTCGGCGCGGTAGACGTTGCCGATCCCGCTGATGATCTGCTGATCCATGAGGAGCAGGCCGATCGGGGAACCCTTGCGGTGTGCACGCGACACGAACCGTTCCCCCGCCTCCGCGCTCGGGTCGAGCAGTGGATCCGGTCCGAGCCGATCGATGACGGCCTGCACCCCGGCGGCGTCGATCACCTCGCAGGCGGTCGGCCCGCGGAGGTCTGCCACGGTCGTCTCGGTCAACAGCCGCACGCGCACCTGACCCACCGGTTCGGGTGGGAACCGCTCGTCGATCTCGGCGAGTGGACTCGACTGCTCGGACATCCGGACCCTGGCCCGGCGCGGTGCACCGATGCTGTGCAGGGAGTTCTCCCCGTCCGCATCGTGGATCGGCGCATCGTCGTCGTCGAGCACCGTGCCGCGCTGGTTCGTCTGCCCCATGCGGCCGTTCGAGGCGGCGATGGTCGGGTCCGACCGGATCTCACCGGCGAAGTCCCACGCGCCGTACAGACCGAGGTGCACCCGCAACCACAGTCCGTCGTCGAACTCGAGGAACATCTGCTTGCCCACGGCCTTGGCGTCGGTGACCGTCCGGCCGTCGAGCACGGCGGCACCCTCGGCGAAGCGCCCCTGGGGAGAGGACACGGAGACCCGGTGGCCGACGAAGTTCTGAGCGAACTGTCGGGCGATGCGATGGACGGAGTGCCCCTCGGGCATGGTGACTCCTCACTCGGTGGGCGACGCGATCCGGCGCGCCGCGCGGTGGCGGTGGAGGACGCGTCAGGCGTCGACGTGCTTGCCGGCGATGGTGCCGGTCGCCTCGAATTCGGCGAGTTGGGCGATCCGACGGGCGTGACGTTCCTCGAGGCTGAACGGCTCGGCTACGAACGCGTCGATGAAGGACACCGCCTCGTCGGTGCTGTGCTGACGCGCACCGATCGAGATGACGTTGGCGTCGTTGTGCTGCCGAGCCAGCTGCGCCGTGCTGAGGTTCCAGACGAGCGCCGCGCGGACACCGACGACCTTGTTCGCGGCGATCTGCTCGCCGTTGCCCGAGCCGCCGAACACCACGCCGAGGGCGTCGACACCGGCCTGCTGGTCGCGCACGACGGCCTTCGCCGCGTTGATGCAGAACGCCGGGTAGTCGTCCAACGCGTCGTACTCGGCCGGGCCGTGGTCGACGACGTCGTGACCGGCTGCGCGCAGGTGGTCCTGCAGGAACTGACTGAGTTCGAGACCGGCGTGATCGGTGGCGATGTGGATGCGCATGTGGAAAGTCTAGGGTTCCGGGCGCCGGCGTCGCGTCAGTCGAAGATCGGGTCCGCCGTGCGGCTGCGCTTCAGCTCGAAGAAGCCCGGGTAGGAGGCAGCGGCGACGACACCGTCCCACAGTGCGAGCGCCTGCTCGCCCTTCGGCGCCGGCGAGATGACGGGTCCGAAGAACGCCACGTCGTCGATCGCGATGACGGGGGTGCCGACATCCTGGCCGACCCGGCCGATGCCGTCGAAGTGGCTCTCGCGCATGGGCCCGTCGTAGGCGTCCGTCGTCGACGCTTCGGCGAGCGCCGCCGGGAGCCCGGTCTCGGCGAGTGCCTCGGCGATCACGGCGTCGACGTCCTCCGCGCGTCCGCCGGGGTGGATCCGCGTCCCGAGCGCGTCGTAGAGCGGCTTGACGACCGCGAGTCCGTGTTCGGCTGCCGCGGCGGCGACGAGCCGCGTGTATCGGAGCGCCCGGGGGAAGAAGGCCCGGTAGTCGTCGCTGACGTCCTGGTCCTCGTTGAGGACGGCGAGGCTCATGATGTGCCAGTGGACGTCGAGGTTCCGGGCTTCGGTGACCTCGTCGACCCAACGCGAGGTCATCCAGGCCCACGGGCAGGAGGGGTCGAACCAGAAGTCGACGCGGGTGTTGTCTGCAGCGGAAGTCGTCATGCCGTCACCCTACGCGCCGATCCCCGTCGACTCCCCCGAAACGGACGGACGGCGGGTCTAGGCTGGTTGACCGTGCCGCGGTCGTCACGAGCGACCACGTGCAGTTCACACGTCACGTGTCCATCAACACCAGGGAGCAGTTGTGCCAGGAGAGAACCTCACCCGAGTCGAAGCCCAGGAGCGCAGGGCGCTCGTCGACACGTCGAGCTACGAGGTCGTGCTCGACCTCACGACCGGTCCCGAGGTGTTCCGCAGCACCACGACGGTCCGCTTCACCGGTGAACCGGGTGCTTCGACCTTCATCGACGCCATGACGCGCACCGTGCACTCGGTCACCCTGAACGGCGTCGAGCTCGACCCGTCGACCGTCTCCGACGGCGTGCGCATCCAGCTCGACGGCCTCGCTGCGGAGAACGTGCTCGTCGTCGACGCTGACGCCGAGTACACCAACACCGGTGAGGGCCTCCACCGATTCGTCGACCCCGTCGACGGCGAGGTGTACCTCTACAGCCAGTTCGAGGTGCCGGACTCCCGTCGGGTGTTCGCGGTGTTCGAGCAGCCCGATCTGAAGGCGACGTTCACCTTCACGATCACGGCGCCCGCGGCCTGGCAGGTCGTCAGCAACTCCCCCACGCCCGAGCCGGTACCGGCGCACGACGGCGCGGCGACCTGGAGCTTCGCACCCACGCAGCGCATCTCCTCCTACATCACCGCGATCGTGGCCGGCCCGTACGACGTGGTGCGCAGCGAGCTCACCTCGAGCGACGGCCGGACCATCCCGCTGGGCGTCTTCGCGCGGAAGAGCCTGGCGGAGTACCTCGACGCCGACTACATCTTCGAGAAGACGCGTCAGGGCTTCGCGTACTACGAGGAGAAGTTCGCGTACCCCTACCCGTTCGAGAAGTACGACCAGCTCTTCGTCCCCGAGTTCAACGCGGGCGCGATGGAGAACGCCGGCGCGGTGACCTTCACCGAGACCTACGTGTTCCGCTCGAAGGTGACCGACGCGATCAAGGAGCGCCGGGTCGTCACGATCCTGCACGAGCTCGCGCACATGTGGTTCGGCGACCTCGTCACCATGAAGTGGTGGAACGACCTGTGGTTGAACGAGTCGTTCGCCGAATGGGCTTCGACGATCGCCACCGCGGAGGCCACCGAGTGGACCGAGGCGTGGACGACGTTCAACGCGATGGAGAAGACCTGGGCCTACCGCCAGGACCAGCTGCCGTCGACGCACCCCATCGTCGCGACCATCAACGACCTCGAGGACGTCCAGGTCAACTTCGACGGCATCACCTACGCCAAGGGCGGCTCCGTCCTGAAGCAGCTCGCCGCATGGGTGGGCATCGAGGCGTTCTTCGCCGGCGTGGGCAACTACTTCCGCAAGCACGAGTTCGGCAACACGGTGCTCGACGACCTGCTCGTCGAGCTCGAGGCGACGAGCGGCCGCGACCTCCGCGAGTGGTCCAAGCTGTGGCTCGAGACCGCCGGGGTCGGGACGTTGAGCCCGGAGTTCACGGTCGACGCCGACGGCGCGTTCACCGCGTTCGCCGTCCGTCAGACGGTCCCCGCGGACTACGACACGCTGCGTCCGCACCGCCTCGCCATCGGCCTGTACCGGCTGCAGGACGGCAAGCTCGTCCGCACCCGACGCGTCGAACTCGACGTCGACGGGGCGCTCACCGAGGTGCCGGAGCTCGTCGGTGCGACGCAGCCCGACCTGGTGCTGCTGAACGACGACGACCTCGCCTACGCGAAGATCCGCCTCGACGAGCGGTCGCTCGCGACGGCGATCGGCCACCTCGCCTCGATCGAGGACCCGCTCGCACGCTCGCTGGTCTGGGGCGCCGCCTGGGACGCGACCCGCGACGCCGAGTCGAGCGCCTCCGACTACGTGGAGCTCGTCCTCGGGAACATCGCCACGGAGACCGAGTCGACGACCCTGCGCACGACGCTCGGCCAGCTCGGTCTGGCCGCGCGCAACTACGTCGCTCCGGAACGCCGCCTGGCTACCATCTCCCGTGTCGGCGACGCGCTCTGGACGCTCGCCCAGGAGGCTGAGGCCGGCTCGGACGCGCAGTTCCAGTTCGTGAAGTTCTTCGCCGCCCTCGCCTCGACCCCCGAGCACGGCGAGCACCTGCGTGCGCTGCGAGACGGCTCCGCGGCACTCCCGGGCCTGGAGATCGACACCGACCTCCACTGGGAGCTCCTCGAGGGCCTGGTCCTCCTCGGTCTCGCGGACGGTTCGGACATCGATGCGGCGCTCGCCGAGGACAACACGGCGAACGGTGCGCAGGCGGCCGCTCGCGCACGGGCGACGATCCCCACCGTCGAGGGCAAGCGTGCAGCGTTCGACTCGGTCGTCGAGCACGACGACCAGCCGAACGCGATCGTCCGGAACGTCGGTCTCGGGTTCGGGCATGTCATCGACCCGGCCGTCCTGCAGCCGCTCGTCGAGCCGTACTTCGCCGCGCTCACCTCGGTCTGGGAGTCCCGCAGCTACAAGATCGCCGAGTACATCGTCGAGGGGCTCTACCCGGCGGCGCTCGCCTCCACCGAGCTCCGCGACCGCACCCGCGCGTGGTTGGACGCCAACGCCGATGTCCCGGCACTCCGACGCATGCTCGTCGAAGCCCTCGCCGGGGTCGAGCGGGCACTCGCGGCACAGGCACGGGACGCCGCATGATCCACTCGGCCGGATAGCACTCCGGTACCAGGATCCTCTGGCGAGAACCCCTCCACGGCACGACCCGCTGTGGAGGGGTTCTCCGTATCCTGGAGGGATGCGCCGACCAGTGAACGACGACCGACCCTCAGGGTCGTCCTCGTCGTGACCGCTCGGAAGCCCTCCTCCGCCCCGGACCGGGCCGCGACGGAAGCCGCACTGATGCTCCCGCGCCCGCCCGGGGTCGTCCGACGCTGGTGGTCGAGGCATCCGTGGACCGCCGACTCGCTCATCGCCGCCGGGTACCTGCTCGTCGCGCTCTCGGTCAGCACCGTCGAGTGGTTCGACGTCGACCTGGCGGCCCAGCCCGGTCGCATCGCCCTCGCCGTCGCGATCGTGGGCGTCACGACGCTCGCCGTCCTGCTCAGGCGACGGCGTCCGCTCGCGATGGCCGTGCTCGTCATCGTCGTCGGGCTCGTCTCAGTCGCGCAGACGGTGGGCGTCGACGCGTTCGCGGTGCCGATCCTGCTGTACTCCGTGGCCGTGTACCGGACCGTCGCACTGGGCTGGCAGGCCTTCGCCGCCGCCGCGATCGTCGCCGTCCTCGCCCCCTTCCTGCCCTGGGCCGCGCCACACGCACCGGGAGAGCCGCAGCAGACCATCATCTCGGTCGTCCTCTTCGCGCTCTTCGGGCTGCTGATCGGGATCAACGTCGGCAATCGCAAGCGGTACGTCGAAGCCCTCGTCGATCGGGCGGCACAGCTGGCCCGCGAGCGCGACCAGCAGGCCCAGCTCGCCGCCGTCGCCGAGCGGACCCGCATCGCCCGCGAGATGCACGACATCGTCTCCCACAGTCTCACCGTCATCGTCGCACTGAGCGAGGGGGCCCTGGCGACGAAGGACCCGACGGCGTCCCGATCCGCCATGACCGCTGTCACCGACGCCGCCCGGAGCTCCCTCGTCGACATGCGACGCATGCTGGGGGTCCTCCGTGAGACGGGCAGCGCGCCCCTCGCTCCGCAACCCGACGCCGCGTCGATTCCCGCGCTCGTCGAGACCTTCCGCGGACTCGGTCTGCCGGTCGCCCTCACCGCCTCCGGGCCGTCGACGGACGACCCGTCGATCCTGCTCGCCGTGCACCGCATCACGCAGGAGGCCCTCACGAACGCGCTGCGGTACTCGGAGCGGCCGAAGCGCGTCGACGTCGTCATCACCACCGACGACGAGCACCTCGAGCTCATCGTCGAGAACGACGGGTCCATTCCGGACGCGCCGTCGCTCGGCGCCGGCCAGGGCTTGCTGGGCCTCCGCGAACGCGTCGCGTTCCAAGGGGGTCAGGTCACCGCCGGAGCCGTCGGCGATCGACTGTGGCGCGTCCATGCCGTCCTGCCACTGGAACCACGTCCGACGAGAACGTCTCCGCCGACCACCGAACCACGAGGAACCACACCATGACCGATCCCGTCCGCATCCTGCTCGTCGACGACCAACAGCTCATCCGGCTCGGATTCGGTCTCGTGCTCGGCGCGGAGGACGATCTGGACGTGGTCGGTGAGGCTTCGAACGGCGCCGAGGCGATCCTCCTCGCCGCCACCCTGCGGCCGGACGTGATCCTCATGGACGTCCGGATGCCGGGACTCGACGGGATCGAGGCGACCAGGAGGATCGTCGCCGCGAACCCGGACAGTCGCATCATCATCCTGACGACCTTCGACCTCGACGAGTACGCCTTCGGAGCGCTGCGGGCCGGCGCGAGCGGCTTCCTGCTGAAGGACGCCCTGCCGAACGAGCTGACGTCCGCGATCCGTGCGGTCCACGCCGGCGACGCCGCCGTCTCGACCCGCATCACGAAGCGGATGCTCGAACTCTTCGCGACGGCCCTCCCCGGCACCCCCGCGGCCGCCGAGGACGGCTCGGCCGCAGAACTCGCCGAGCTGACACCGCGGGAGCACGACATCCTCGTCGCCATGGCGGAGGGGCTGAGCAACGCGGAGATCGCCGCCCACTTCGTCCTCTCCGAGTCGACGGTGAAGACACACGTCGGTCGCGTGCTCATGAAGCTGCAGCTGCGCGACCGCGTGCAGGCCGTCATCTTCGCCTACAAGCACGGACTCGTGCGTCCATGACCGTCCACGCAGGCACCGTCCGGCTCGCACTCGGGCGGCTCACACGGTTCACTCCGGGTCGCTCGATACACTGGGGCCCATATGAACTGGGATGAGATCTGGCCTGACGTGACCGCCTTCCTCTGGACGGCGGGGTGGAAGATCATCGGCGTGGTGATCGTGATCGGCCTGGCGTTCGCCGCCGCATGGGTGCTCCGATTCGTCATCCGACGCGTCGTGGGCCGCATCGTGAGTGGCGTCAAGAAGAGCGCCGACGTCACCGACACGCAATCGCTGCTCGCCTCGCCGCTGGCCGCCGTCCGACTCGTCCAACGCACACGGACCCTCGGCACCGTGCTCAGCAACATCGTCAACGTCACCATCGTCATCGTCGCGGCCATCCTCGTCGTCAACGTCATCGACTCGAGCATCATCGGCTCCTTCGCCCTGCTGACGGCAGCGGTCGGCGCCGGTCTCGGTTTCGGCGCGCAGAACATCGTCAAGGACATCCTCAACGGCCTGTTCATGGTGGTCGAGGACCAACTGGGCGTGGGCGACGTGGTCGACCTCGGGCCCGCCACCGGCGTCGTCGAGACCGTCGGCATCCGGATCACCCAGGTACGCGACGTCAACGGCACGCTCTGGTTCGTCCGCAACGGCGAGATCCTGCGGGTCGGCAACATGTCGCAGGGCTGGTCGCGGGTCATCATCGACCTGGCGATCCCGTACGACACCGACGTCGAGGCCGTCCAGGAGCGCATGCTCGACACGGCGAACGAACTCGCCCACGACCCCAAGTGGCGCTCCCGCATCCTTGAGAAGCCCGAACTGTGGGGTCTCGAGTCGATGTCGGGCGACGCCCTCGTCATCCGCCTCGTCATCAAGACGCGCACGAGTGCCAAGGACGACGTGGCTCGCGAACTGCGGATGCGGTTGAAGCGGGCCGTCGACGAGATGGACGTCAAACTGCCGTCGCTCAACAGCATCGTCCTCTCGGGTTTCGAGGGTGCCGCAAGCGTGACCGGTTCGCGTCCCCCGCGCACCCACCCGACCACGGTGGTCCCGCCACGGGCGCCGAAGACCAAGCGACCCCCGAGAGGGCAGCAGTGACCGACTCCCAGGCACCGGGCATGTCCTTCTACGAGCAGGTCGGCGGACACACCACCTTCAAGGCCCTCGTCGACGAGTTCTATCGCGGTGTGGGCGGCGACCCCGTCCTGAAACCGATGTACCCCGAGGAGGACCTCGGTCCGGCGGCCGACCGGCTGATGCTCTTCCTCGAGCAGTACTGGGGCGGGCCCGGCACCTACAGTGCCGAACGCGGCCATCCGCGTCTCCGGCTGCGGCACCAGCCCTTCCACGTGAACCCCGACGCTCGCGACCGCTGGCTGCTGCACATGCGCGCCGCCGTCGACAGCCTCGACCTCGCGCCGGTGCACGAGGCGACGCTCTGGGACTACCTCGAGCGGGCAGCCCACGCCATGGTCAACACCTTCGACGAGGATCCAGGGGCACCGCGCCGCAGTCTCCTCTGATTCCGGCCGCGCGGTCGTAGGATCGGACGCACGTCCGTGCCGAAGGAGTCAACAGATGCCAGCAGCCGTCCCTCCCAATCCGTCCGCCGATCGAACCGAGGCCGACGCGATCGTGATCGGCAGCGGGCTGGCCGGGCTCGTCGCCGCCGCAGAGCTCATCGATGCCGGCAAGCGGGTCATCCTGCTCGAACAGGAGCCGGAGTCGAACCTCGGTGGCCAGGCGCACTGGTCGTTCGGCGGCCTGTTCCTGGTCGACTCCCCCGAGCAGCGCCACCTCGGCGTCCGTGATTCACTCGAGCTCGCGACCCAGGACTGGTTCGGCGCAGCAGCGTTCGACCGTCCCGAGGACCACTGGCCCAAGCGCTGGGCAGAGGCGTACCTCGATTTCGCCGCGGGCGAGAAGCGCGCCTGGCTCCACGACCAGGGCGTGCGGTTCTTCCCGGTCGTCGGCTGGGCGGAACGGGGCGGTTACGGCGCCATCGGCCACGGCAACTCCGTTCCCCGCTTCCACATCACCTGGGGCACCGGACCCGGTGTCGTCGCGCCCTTCGTCCGACGGGTGGGCGCCGGCGTCGAGGACGGCACGGTGTCGGCGCATTTCCGGCACCGCGTGGACGAGCTGCTCACCGAGGACGGCGCGGTCGTCGGCGTGCGCGGCTCCGTGCTCGCCCCGTCGCATGCCGAGCGCGGTGCTCCGAGCTCACGCGACGTCGTCGGCGAGTTCTCGTGCAGGGCGCCCGCGGTGCTCGTCGCGAGCGGTGGCATCGGAGGGAACCACGACCTCGTCCGCGAACAGTGGCCGGCCCGGCTCGGGACGCCGCCGACGACCATGCTCTCCGGTGTCCCCGCGCACGTCGACGGACGCATGCTGGCGATCAGCGAGCGTGCGGGCGGGCATCTCATCAACGGCGACCGGATGTGGCACTACGTCGAAGGCATCACCAACTGGGATCCGATCTGGCCGCAGCACGGCATCAGGATCCTGCCGGGGCCGTCGTCGCTCTGGTTCGACGCGACCGGGAAGCGGCTCCCGGTGCCGCTCTTCCCGGGCTTCGACACGCTCGGTACCCTCGCGCACCTGCGTGCCACCGGCCACGACCACAGCTGGTTCGTGCTGACCCAGCGGATCATCGAGAAGGAGTTCGCGCTGTCGGGGAGCGAGCAGAACCCCGACCTCACCGGGAAGGACCTCGGGCTGCTCGCGAAGCGCATCGGTCCGGGAGCGCCCGGCCCCGTCGAGGCGTTCAAGGAACACGGCGCTGACTTCGTCGTCGCAGACACGCTCACCGAGCTGGTCGCCGGCATGCAGGAGCTGAGCCCGGAGACGCCCATCAATGCGGCGAACGTCATCGCCGAGGTGGAGGCCCGCGATCGCGAGATCGACAACCCGTTCACGAAGGACCTGCAGATCACGGCGCTCCGCGGTGCCCGCTCCTACCGGGGCGACAAACTGATCCGCGTCGCCGCACCGCACCGGCTCCTCGATCCGAAGGCCGGACCGCTCATCGCGGTGAAGCTGCATGTGCTGACCCGCAAGAGCCTCGGTGGGCTCGAGACCGACCTCGCGAGCCGGGTCCTCGGTCCCGACGGGAACCCGGTGCCCGGTCTCTACGCCGCCGGTGAGGCGGCCGGCTTCGGCGGTGGAGGGATCCACGGCTATCGCGCGCTCGAGGGGACCTTCCTCGGCGGCTGTCTGTTCAGCGGTCGGACCGCCGGCCGCGCGATGGCCGCCGGCTGAGGATCAGGACACGGCACCCGCGAGCACATGCCCGCGTCGGGTGCTCAAGCGGACCCATCCGCCTGAGCGGAAGACGGCCGCACGCTCCGGCTCGGCGATGAAGCCGAGGCCCACCGCGGCGAACGCGGCACCGGTCGGGAGTCCGTGGCCGTCGCCGAGGGGCCGGGACCAGACCTGCGACCGCACCTTCTGGACGATCTGATCGCCCACCGCTGTGGGGAGCGTCTCGGCGATCTCCGAGGCCCCGGTCCTTGCGACGAGTTCGAGCTCGATGGTGTCCACGTCGCCCGCGCGTTCCCAGCCGCCACGCGGCGGCGCCTGTCCGACCCACGGAGCCGTCCTCGTGGACGGCGGCAGCTCGAGCGGCACGGTCTCGCGAGCATCCGCGACCAGGTCCTCGGGAGCGACGCCGCCGAGCGTGCGGACGATGCGGTCGATGAGTTCACGCGGGGTCGCGAGCACGTCGGCCGTGGCGGGTTCGGCGAGTGCGAAGGTACGCATCCCGATGATCGTCGGACTCCGGTCGAGCAGACCCTGCGGGTGTAGCACCGGAGCGGAGACCGCCAAGACGTCCCCGGCGGCCAGGAGTCGCACGCCGGAGTCGTCGATCCGGGCGGCGCGTGCGAGGAAGGTGCGGAGGTCGGCGAGCGAGGTGGCGTCGAGGAGCTGCAAGGTGGTGGACATCTCCTCTCAATCTACGCCACCGCCGCGTGCGCTCCGGCACCGCGCCGCCGGGGCCTGGATAGACTCGGCGGGTCGGGTCGGGCATCGACGACCGAGCCTCGACCCCCGGATGAAAGGCGTGTTCGCGTGAAGGAACCGATCCACTCCCTGCTGACCGCGCTGGACCTCAGTGCTCCCGGTGTCCGGACCGACGAGGACATCTTCACCGGTCCGTCGCAATGGATGCCACAGGGGCGGGTCTTCGGTGGTCAGGTGCTCGCCCAGTCCGTCGTCGCCGCGACCCGGACCGTCGACGCCGAGCGCATCATCCACTCGATGCACGGGTACTTCCTCCGACCGGGCGACGTCGACCTGCCGATCACCTTCGCGGTCGACCGCATCCACGATGGACGCTCGTTCGCCACCAGGCGCACCCAGGCCTACCAGAACGGGGTGCCGATCCTCTCGATGATCGCGTCCTTCCAGACCCAGGACGAGGGTCCGGAGCATCAGATCGAGCTGCCCGACGGGATCCCGGACCCGGAGACGCTCCCGTCAGCCGCCGAGCTCCTCAGCGGGATCGACCACCCGGCGGCCGAGGCGTGGGCGACGGGACGCCCCTTCGACCTCCGACACGTCGGCTCCCCCGTCTACCTCCGGGTGGAGGGCGAGCGGACCACCCGGCAAGCGGTGTGGTTCAAGACGATCGAAGACCTGCCCGACGACCCGGCGCTGCACCGTGCCGCGCTCGCCTACGCGAGTGACTACACGATCCTGGAGCCGGTGCTCCGTCGTCACGGCGTTCCGTGGGCCACGCCCGGCATCAAGATCGCCAGTCTCGACCACGCCATGTGGTGGCACCGTCCCGCGCGCGTGGACGAATGGCTGCTCTACCTGCAGGATTCCCCGAGCGCCACCGGCGGGCGAGGTCTGTCCCTCGGGCGCATCTACGATCGGGCGGGTCGCCTCGTCGCGAGCGTCGCCCAGGAGGGCATGGTGCGATTCCCGAAGCCTCGGTGACCGGGGTCGCTCAGCGTCGCGAGAACTCGATCGGATCCTCGAGGAACGGCTCCCATGCGGCACGTTCGACGTCCGAGATCCGGCGCGGCTTGAGGGTCTTGGCGTCCACCATGACGACCGTCGTCGAGGCTCGGGCGTACAGCGTCTGCGATGCCCCGCCCAGCGGCGAGTACACCTCGTACGCGACCTGCAGGCTGGCCCCGCCGATCTTGCCCATCCAGAGCTGGACGTCGAGCGGATCGCGCTGGTACGGGATCGGGGCCAGGTACTCGATCTCCTGGTGCGCCACGAGCGTCAGCGTCTCGGCCTCGACGCTCGCGTCGATGACCGCGGTCGGCGGCACGTCCTCCGACGCCAGCGTCGGGATCCAGAAGACGCGGACACGCGCCTCCTCCAGCAGTTTGAGCATCGAGGCGTTGTTGACGTGGTTGAAGGCGTCGAGGTCGCCCCACCGCAGTGGGATCGGCACGTGGAGTCTGGTCATTGCTGGGCCCTCCGTGGGTCGGGGACGTACGGGTCGTGAACGGACGACGGCCCACCGGCAGAAGCCGATGGGCCGTTCGCACGAGTCCTAGTCGCGCGTGAGCTTGCGGTAGGCGGAGCGGTGCGGCTTGGCCGCGTCCGGTCCGAGGCGCTTGATCTTGTCCTCTTCGTAGGACTCGAAGTTGCCCTCGAACCAGTGCCAGTTCGACGGGTTCTCCTCGGTACCCTCGTACGCCAGGATGTGCGTCGCGATGCGGTCGAGGAACCACCGGTCGTGGGTGATGACCACGGCACAACCCGGGAACTCGAGGAGTGCGTTCTCGAGGCTCGAGAGCGTCTCGACGTCGAGGTCGTTGGTCGGTTCGTCGAGCAGGAGGAGGTTGCCGCCCTGCTTGAGCGTCAGCGCGAGGTTCAGGCGGTTGCGCTCACCACCGGAGAGGACACCCGCTTTCTTCTGCTGGTCCGGGCCCTTGAATCCGAACGTCGACACGTAGGCGCGGGACGGGATCTCCTGGTTGCCGACCTGGATGTAGTCGAGCCCCTCGGACACGACCTCCCAGAGCGTCTTGTTGGGGTCGATGCCCCCGCGGGACTGGTCGACGTAGGAGAGCTTCACGGTCTCGCCGACCTTGAGCTCGCCGGCGTCGAGCGGTTCGATGCCGACGATGGTCTTGAACAGCGTGGTCTTACCGACACCGTTGGGGCCGATGATGCCAACGATGCCGTTGCGCGGGAGGCTGAAGGAGAGGTCGTTGATGAGGACGCGTCCGTCGAAGCCCTTCTCGAGCTTCTTGGCCTCGAGGACCGTCGAGCCGAGTCGTGGACCGGCGGGGATCTGGATCTCCTCGAAGTCGAGCTTCCTGGTGCGCTCGGCCTCCGTCGCCATCTCCTCGTAGCGAGCGAGACGCGCCTTCGACTTCGCCTGGCGGCCCTTCGCGTTGCTGCGGACCCACTCGAGTTCGCTCGCGAGGCGCTTGGCGAGCTTCGCGTCCTTCTTGCCCTGGACGTTGAGGCGCTCGCCCTTCTTCTCGAGGTAGGTCGAGTAGTTGCCCTCGTAGGGGTACAGGCGGCCGCGGTCGACCTCACAGATCCACTCCGCGACGTGGTCGAGGAAGTACCGGTCGTGGGTGACGGCGAGCACGGCGCCCGCGTACTGAGCGAGGTGCTGCTCGAGCCAGAGCACGCTCTCGGCGTCGAGGTGGTTGGTGGGCTCGTCGAGGAGCAGGAGGTCGGGCTTCTGCAGGAGGAGCTTGCAGAGTGCGACGCGACGCTTCTCACCACCGGAGAGGTGGGCGACCGTGGCGTCGGACGGCGGGCAGCGCAGGGCGTCCATCGCCTGCTCCAGCTGCGAGTCGAGGTCCCAGGCGTCAGCGGCGTCGATCGCCTCCTGCAGCACGCCCATCTCGGCGAGCAGGGCGTCGAAGTCGGCGTCGGGCTCGGCCATCGCGAGCGAGATCTCGTTGAACCGGTCGATCTTGCCCTTGATCTCGCCGACGCCCTCCTGGACGTTCTCGAGCACCGTCTTGTCCTCGTCGAGTTCCGGCTCCTGCATGAGGATGCCGACGCTGAAGCCGGGCGTGAGCTTCGCCTCGCCGTTCGAGGGGGTGTCGATCCCCGCCATGATCTTCAGGATCGTGGACTTACCGGCACCGTTGGGGCCGACGACGCCGATCTTCGCTCCGGGCAGGAACGCCATCGTCACGTCGTCGAGGATGAGCTTGTCGCCGACCGCCTTGCGGGCGCGGACCATCGAGTAAATGTATTCAGCCATGTCGCCGTCCAGTCTACGGCCGGACCCGCCGTCTGCGCTGCACGACGACGCCCGCGACGACGGCCGCCGCCGCGATCGCGCAACTCGTCGTCACCTCGAGGAGCCGGGCGGGTCCGCCGAAGAACATGGACGCCAGCAGCGCGACGAGCGCGACGACGACGATGACCGTGAGCCACGGGTGTCCCCACATGCGGATCCCGCCGACGCGGTCGCAGCTCTCCGACGCCGAGATCTGGTCGAACCGTCGGCTGCGCAGTTGGGCGACGGCGATCACGATCCACACGAAGATCGCGATCGCGCCGGTGGAGTTGACGAGGAACGTGAAGACCTCGTCCGGTGCGAGGTAGTTCAACAGGACGCACACGAGCCCGACGACGGCCGAGCACAGGATCGCGACCGCCGGCGTGCCGCTTCGCGTCGTCGCGCGGACCGCTCGCGGAGCCTCCCCGCGGCCCCCGAGCGAGAACAGCATGCGCGACGCCGTGTACAGCGACGCGTTGAGCGTCGACAACAGGGCTGTGAAGACGATGATGTCCATCGCCACCCCGGCACCGGGGATCCCGGCGGCGTGCAGCATGGTGACGAAGGGGCTGATCCCCGGCGTGATCTCCGTCCACGGCACCACGATGAGGACGACCAGGATCGAGCCGATGTAGAACAGCAGGATCCGCCAGACGACCGAGTTCACCGCTCGCCGGACGGCACCCTTCGGGTCCACCGATTCTCCTGCCGCGATCGTGGCGACCTCGGCACCGAACATCGAGAAGATGATCGGCAGCAGGGCCGCCAGGACGCCGCCGATGCCGAACGGCAGGAAGCCCCCGTCGGTCGGAGCGAGGTTGGCGACGGTCGCCGTCTCGGTCGGGACGACGCCGACGATGATGAGCGATCCGAGCGCGATGAACAGGATCACGGCCGCGATCTTGATCGACGAGAACCAGAACTCGAACTCACCGAAGGACTTCACCGAGACGAGGTTGGCGGCGAGGAACGCGACGGTGATGACGAGCGCCGGGATCCATTGCGGGAGACCTGGCACCCACTGGCTCACGATCTGCGCTGCGGCGGTCGCCTCGATGCCGACGACCACGACCCAGAACCACCAGTAGAGCCATCCGATCGCGAGACCGGCCCAGGGTCCGATGAATCGCGAGGCGTAGGCGGAGAACGACCCGGTCTCGGGCGACGCGGAGGCCATCTCCCCCAGCATGCGCATGACGAGCACCACGACCACGCCGGCCAGGGCGTACGCGAGGATCACGCCGGGCCCCGCTGCGAGGATCGCCGTGCTCGACGCCACGAGGAGCCCGGCGCCGATCATGCCACCGAGGGCGAGCAGCGCCAGGTGACGAGGCTTGAGCGTGTGCGCCAGCGCCGCCGGAGCGACGGCGAGACGTCCGTCGGCCAGGAAGACGGCCTCGGTGGCAGGTTCCCCGCCAGGTGATGGGTTGGCGGTCATGCGGGCCCTCGATTCCGGATCGAGCCACCCAGGAGGTGGCGATATCTGAAATGTCAGGTTATGGCATGCTCACTGCTTGCACCAGCCCGGGAGTGGTCAGCGGCTCTACCAGTCGATCGCGCGGGTGACCCCGACGAGGCATCGCCCGGTGTCGAGCTGCGACACCACCGACGAGTGGTATCCCGTCGCCGGCCCGTTCTGCCCGAGGATGCACTGTCCTTGCCACCGGATGGCGAACTGGATCGAGTCGGCCGGCTCGCCGATGCTCGTCGTGTCCGAGGAGACCTCCATCTCCGCCTTCGGGAAGCCGGCGGCGACGAGACCGTCGATGATCGCCTGGCCGCCAGCGGCGGGGTTTGCGGCGAGCGTGGCGGCGTTGACCGCGTCGAAGAACGGCAGGTTGTCGGTGGCGGTGCCCTCGGGGAGCAGCACCGGTGCCGCCGGAGCCGTCTCAGTGGCGGTCGGCGTCTGGCTCGGCGTGGCCGTCGGCTCGGGAGCGGGCTGGGTGCAACCCGTCACGACGATGCCGAGCAGGCCGAGCACCACGCCGGCCCGGACGCCGGCGATCGACGAGCGGCGACGGATCGAGGTGACGGCTGAGGCGGGGCGGTCGCGGAGGCTCTTCTGCACGTCGAGCAGTCTACGTGGCGCGTCAGAACGGCGTGTCCTGCGGCGACGCCGACGCCCACTCCCCGGTTCCGGATCCGGTCGACTCGGATGCGGCGGACGCCGGACTCGCCCCAGCTCCGACCGGCGACTCGACGGCCCCCTTCGGCTTCCAGCCGATGTCGGGCCCGATGTGATCGGCTTCGATGTCGACCGACGTTCCTCGTCGCTCACCCTGCTCCCAGTCGCGGATCCGCAGCCGACCGAGCACGATCACACGTTGTCCTTTGACGATCGATGCGGCGGAGGCGGTCGCCAATCCACGGAAGGCGCTCACCGTGTACCAGTTCGTCTCCTGCGCCACCCAGGAACCCTGCTTCTGGTCGTAGCGACGTTGCTGCGACGCCAGGCGGAAACTGGTGATGTCCAACCCGGACGTCGTGCGATGGTGCTTGGGGTCTGTCGCGACGTGTCCGCAGACGGTGATCTGGTCGTTCATGGGTTCCTCTCCTGTCGGTCCGACGATCCTGGCGGTGGATCGACGAAGCGTCCGGGGCGGGTCCGTGCCGATCGCCACCCCGGACGCGCTGCCAGCCTCACCGATTCCATAGGCCCCGTGTCGAGCCGGGCGGCCCTCGTCGATGTCCACAACCGCGCACCTCGCTGTGGAGGACCCTCGCTCCGCTCCGACCAGGGCCGATGTCGGTGGCCCCGCATACGCTGACGAGTACCAGCCGGCAGTCCCAGTCCGGTATCGCCCCAACGACGCACGAGGAGTCCCATGCCCAACGCCCTGAGCATCCGTCCCGGCTACTGGCGCGTGACGACCCCCGACGGCCGCGTGCTCGGCAACATCGAGGCCGTCGGAGCGGACGGCGTTCCGGAGTACCGGGCCAACCGGTTCCGACCGGCCGTCCTCGGGTACGCCCCATTGGGCAGCTTCAGCGATCTCGCGGTCGCCATCGACGCCTTCCGCAACTGAACGACGACCCTCCCGCCGTTCCCGTCGAACCCGGTGCGTCGCCCGTGTTCACGCCCGAACGAGGGGTAGTCTGCGGCCCATGCAGTGGTGGAATGACTTCGTAGAGTGGGTGACCTCAGCTGAGGTCCGCCCCATGCTGTTCGCTGCGGCCCTCTTCATCGTGGCCGTCGTGGTGTCCTCGCTCGTCGCCGCCGGCGCAAGCCGTCGTGCGCTGCGAGCCATCGTGGACCAACGCGATCGAGAGCAGAAGAACGTCGCGATCCTGGCGCTCGTCGATGCCGCCACCGAGGCCAGCGTCTGGAACTCGCTCACCCCGCAGGAGCAGGTGCTCAGCGATCGGGCCGTCGCCCAGGCCGACACGCTCGTGCGGCTCAGCCCGATCAAGGGCGCGGCGGTCGCAGCGGACTGGGCGAACCATCAGCTCCACGAGATGAAGCGCAACTCCGCGACGTTCGGGTACGAGTTGGATCCGGTGGTCGAGGACTTCCGCGACCGCCTCGTCGAGTGGTCGAAGAAGCCTGCACGGGCCCGGAAGGACTTCGACGGCGACCTCCGTCGCTGGCGCGCCGAGTCCTCCGGATCAGAACAGGCGCTGGTCGCGGAGCAGGAGTCCTGGGTGGCCAAGCAGCACCACGAGCAGCACGCCGGTGTGAAGCCCGCGTCCACCGCACCGGCTTCACGGCCCGGCGACATCACCCGCTCGACGGGCGGCACGATCAACACGAGTACGACGCAGCGCATCATCGACGACGTCGCGGTCCTGGAAGCCGAACGCAAGCAGTCCAGCGTCAGCTGACCACCGCGACTGACAGACGGCGGTCCGATCATCCGATCGGGCCGTCGTCTGCATGTCAGGGGTTCGTGGTCAGCGCCACCAGGTGTCGAACTTGCTGACCGGGACCTGGCGCTTGTGCTCCGTCGCCGCATATCGGGCCTCGATCGCTTCGGCGGCCACCGGATCGATCTCGCTCCCCTCGAGGAAGTCGTCGATCTGCTGGTAGCTGAGTCCGAGGTTCTCCTCATCGGTCTGGCCGGGAGTGCCGTCGAGGAGATCGGCGGTCGGTGCCTTCAGGTAGAGCCGTTCCGGAGCGTCGAGCGACTCCAGGAGGGCTCGCCCCTGACGCTTCGTCAGACCGCTGAGCGGGAGCACGTCGGCTCCGCCGTCGCCGAACTTCGTGAAGAAGCCGGTGACCGCCTCGGCCGCGTGGTCCGTCCCGACGACCAGGAGGCCCTGCTGACCGGCGATCGCATACTGGGCGACCATCCGTGCCCGGGCCTTCGCGTTGCCCTTGACGAAGTCACTGAGGGGTTCACCGGTCGCATCCGCGTACTCGGCTTCGAACCCGTCGACCGCGCGCTGGATGTTGAACACGACGGAGTCGTCCGGGCGGATGAACGACAGCGCCAACTGGGCGTCATCCTCGTCATGCTGCACGGCGTACGGCAGACGGACGGCGACGAACCGGGCCTCGCCACCCTCGGCTCGGACCTCTTCCGCCGCCAGCTGGCACAGGCGCCCGGCGAGCGAGGAATCCTGCCCCCCGCTGATGCCGAGAACGAACCCTTTCGTGTGTGTCGCCCGCAGGTACGACTTCAGGAAGTGGATCCGGGAACGGACCTCGGCCGCTGGGTCGATCGTGGGGCTGACATGGAGTTCCGCAATGATGCGGGCCTGGATCTCGCGCATGTCCCCAGGCTACTCGATCGCCGGAGGCGCACCCGGAACTCCGAGGCACTTGCAACACACCGGAAACACGACTCGGTGGGCGAGGCGGATCTCAGGCCCAGCCGAGCTCGTGCAGCCGCTCGTCGTCGATCCCGTAGAAGTGCGCGATCTCGTGGACCAGGGTGGTGTGGATCTCGTCGGCGAGCTCGTCGAGCGTCTCGCATGCCGCCAGATGCGGCTCGCGGTAGACGATGATCCGGTCGGGCATCTCGCCGAAACCGTAGCGGTCACGCTCCGTCAAGGCGACACCGTCGTACAACCCGAGCGTGTCGAGCGTGCCGTTCTCAGGGCGATCCTCGACGACGAAGACGACGTTGTCGAGACCGTCGACCATCTCGTCGGGTAAGCGGTCGAGTTCGTCCACCACGAGGGCTTCGAACGCCTCGGTGTCCAGCTCCAACATGCCCGCTCCCCGGATACGACAGAAGCCGGAGGGATCCTCCGGCTTCTGTACGACATGGGGTGAGTAACGGGGCTTGAACCCGCGACCTCCTGGACCACAACCAGGCGCTCTGCCAACTGAGCTATACCCACCATGCGACCTGCTCCGCGGAGACCGCGTCACAAGCGACTGGATGAGTCTATTACATGTTTGGGGCGTACCGTGACACGACCGCTTCCGAAACCTGCTTCGCGTCGTCGGAGGACGGGCCGGGGAGGTCGACGAACAACGCTCCGCGGTAGTAGGCGAGCTCACGGATCGACTCGAGGATGTCCGCCAGCGCGCGGTGACCGCCGTGCTTCGACGGGGCGTTGAAGTAGACACGCGGGTACCACCGACGGGCGAGTTCCTTGATCGAGGAGACGTCGACGTTGCGGTAGTGCAGGTGGGCGTCGAGTCGTGGCATGTAGCGCGCGAGGAACCCTCGGTCGGTCCCGATGGTGTTCCCTGCCAGCGGAGCCTTCGACTCGTCGGGGACGAAGCGCTGGATGTACTCGATGACCTGGAACTCCGCGTCCGCGACGCTCACGCCGTTCGGGATCTCCTCGAGCAGCCCCGAGGTGCGGTGCATGTTCGTCACGAACTCACCCATGTTGTCGAGTGCCGACTGATCGGGCTTGATCACGACGGAGTAACCCGGGTCGAGGATGTTCAGTTCGAAGTCGGTGATCACGACGGCGATCTCGACGAGTTCGTCGACCTCCAGCTCGAGTCCGGTCATCTCGCAGTCGATCCAGACCAGACGGTCCCCAGCTGTGCTCATGGGTCGAGTCTACTCAGCACGACCGACGCCGCCGGTTCCGTAGACTCGAGCGGTGATCATCGCCATCTCCGTCCTGCTGCTCGTCAACGGTGTCTACAACGTCGTCGTCTGGCCCCGCTTCCTCAAGCGGATCGTCGCCGACCCGCGTGCCCGCGATGATCAGGGACGTGCGACGACGTTCCTGCGCGTGCACGTCATCCTCATCAGCATCGCCCTCGTCCTCGCAGCCCTGTCGCTCGTCTTCGGTGTCCTCGGCCTCCTCGGCGTCGGCGCCTGAGACACCGCTGCGGTATCCTGGACGACGCCCGCCTCCGTAGCTCAGGGGATAGAGCAGGAGCCTTCTAATCTCTTGGTCGCAGGTTCGAATCCTGCCGGGGGCACCTCACACGACATCGCGGACCCTTCTCATCTCTTGGTCGCAGGTTCGAATCCTGCCGGGGGCACCTCACACGACATCGCGGACCCTTCTCATCTCTTGGTCGCAGGTTCGAATCCTGCCGGGGGCACACCCTTCGACAAGCTCAGGGACCGAATACCCGGAAGCTCATGGTTGCTCGCGCAACCAAGGATTCCAACGTCCACGACCGTCGTGAGCGAGGGCGTCGAGGACGAGTGCGGAGACCTGGTCCGCCGCGCCGGTCGCCTCGATGCGGAGCCCGGCATCGAGGTCGGGCCGCTCCCGCTCGATGAACGCGTCCTCCTGGAGGGTCCACCCCGCGAGCCAGTCCACACCGTCACCGCGCCCGATGAGGCGGTCGGTGCGCTGGACCACCGGCGCGTCGAGCCACAGCGCCGTGTCGGCGAGTATTCGCGACGCCCGCGACGACGAGCCGCAGCCCTCGACGATGAGTGGACGGTCGCTCGGCACGAGGTGCACCTCCGCACGGGCGGACCGTTCCCAGTCCCAGCGCCGCCACTCCCCCGCGCGCCGCTCGGCGAACGGTCTGACGATCCACTCGACGAGGAGTCGAGCACCTTCCTCGAGCCCTTCCCACCCCGGATACAGGTCGTCCATGTGGATGACCGTGCTGTCGGTCAACGCGGACGCCACCGAAGAGGCGAGCGTCGTCTTCCCCGTGCCCGAGCGACCGTCGACGAGCAGGACCGGCGGGACCGCGCTCACTGACCCACGACCCGGAACGTACCGGCGAGGACCGCCGTGGACAGCGCGAGGGCCATGATCACGACCGTCACCAGGACGGCCACGAGATCGGCCCGGCCCAGGCGGGACGGTCTCGCCCAGGTGCGTTCGATCGGCGCCCCGAACCCCCGCGCCTCCATCGCCGTCGCGAGTTTGCTCCCGCGGCGGATGGCGAACACGAGCAGCACGAACGCCATGGACGCGAACCGGCGGACCACTCCCCGGTCCCCCAAGCCACGGGCACGACGGGCGAGCGCGAGACTGCGCCAGTCGTCGATGAAGAGTCCGAGCATCCGCGCTCCAGCGAGGATCCCGAGCACGAACCTCGACGGCAGCTTCGCGATCTGGGACAGGCCGTCGGCCAGATCGGTCGGGTCCACCCGCGCGAAGAGCAGGATCGTCGGGAGACCGAGCGCCAACACGCGGATCGTCACGGCGACCGCCAGCTCGATCGAGTTGTCCGTCACGCGGACGAACCCGAGCGACAGGTACTCCGTCCCTCCCGGCTTCGCGTACAACAGCATGCTGATCCCGCCGATGGGCGCGAAGACGAGCACCGGCAGGGCCCGCTTCAGCAACGCGGTGAACCGCAGGCCGGAGAGCGGGAACAGCATCACTTCGAGCAGCACCGCCGTGCTCGCACTCACCCAGTCGATCGTCAGCAGCAACGGGATGGACAGGATCAGGACGGCCAGCACCTTCGTCACCGGATTCACCCGGTCGAGCGGCGGTCGATGGTGCAGCACCGTCGAGCGCTCCGCTGCCGTGAGGCTCGTCATGCGGCCCGCCTCCGGAGCTCCGGCGGTTCGAGGAGGATGCGATGGTCGCCCAGATGCTCGACGACCCCCGCGTCATGCGTGACGGAGACGATCGTCGCGCCGCGTTCGAGCTCGTGCTGCAGCAGGCGGACGAGTGACAACCACGTGCGTCGATCCTGCCCGAACGTCGGTTCGTCGAGGACCATGACCGCCGGCCGGGCGGCGAGGACGGTGGCCACCGACAACCGGCGCTTCTGCCCCCCCGAGAGACTGAACGGGTTCGCCTCGGCGAGACGACCGAGACCGAGCGCATCGAGGATCTCGGAGACCCGCTCGTCGATGGCGGTCCGGGACCAGCGGAGGGCCTGCAGGCCGACACCGAGCTCGTTCCGCACGGTCGATGAGACGAACTGGTGCTCGGGATCCTGGAAGACCGTCCCGATGCGCGTGAGCAACTCGGTCGACTTCCAGCGGATCGGCCGGGATCCCAGCCTGCCGGCGAGCTGCGGAGCGGCGGTCACCGTCCCCGTGATCTCCGGCAGCAGTCCCGCCAGCGTGAGCGCGAGCGTGGACTTCCCCGCGCCGTTGGGGCCGACGATGACGGTCCCCGCGCCTTCGGGCACCGCGAGCCCCAGGTGCTCCTGTACCGGCTGCTTCCGCGTTCGACCGATCGCCAGGTCGTCGGTCGTGATGACCGCCGCTGACGGGCCGGACACCGGACGAGGGGCCAACCCCAGCGGGATGCCCGGCACCCAGACGCCCGCATCGGCCAGGCGCCGCCCGACGTCGTCGAGGACGAGGTCGGGTGGCCCGTCGGCGAGGACACCGCCGTCGGCGTCGAGCACGACGACCCTGGTCATCAGCTCGCGCCAGACGTCGACGCGGTGTTCGATGACGACCAAAGTGGACGAACCGTCATCGACCAGCCGAGCGACGGCGTCCCGCACCTCGGCCACCCCGGCCGGGTCGAGGTTCGCGGTCGGTTCGTCGAGCAGGAGGAGCGAGGGCTGCATGGCGAGTACGCCGGCGAGGGCCAGCCGCTGTTTCTGACCGCCGGACAGCGCCGAGGTCGAGTGGTCCAGCGGCAGGTCCAGTCCGACGGCCTCCAGCGAGGCGTCGACGCGGCGCCAGATCTCCTCGCGCTCGATGCCGAGGTTCTCGCAGCCGAAGGCGACGTCGTCGCCGACCTTGGACAGGATCACCTGCGAGTCGGGATCCTGCAGCACGAGCCCGATGCGACCCCTCGCTCGTTCAGGCGGAACGCCGTCCACGAGGAGCGAGCCGTGGGACTCCCCCTCGTCCGCTCCGCCGAGCACGCCGGCCAGTGCGTGAATCAGCGTCGACTTGCCGGCACCGGATGCCCCCAGCAGGAGGACCCGCTCGCCCGGTTCGATCACGAGGTCGAGGTCGCTCACCGCCCAGGCCTTCCGACCGGCATGCCGCCACCCCCAGTCCCGCGCGACGACGCGCGCCGGACCGGTCGCAGCCGCTCCCGGCACGGTCAGACCTCGCGCCGAGCGTCCCGCCCCGACGCGAACCGACTGAGCGCTCCGGTCGACGCGAGTGCCCTGACGAGTGCCCAGCCGACGACACCGGCGAGGATCGCGCCCGAGACGAGCAGCGAACCGAGGTAGATCGCGTTGAACTCGACACCCTTCTCGAGGTTGCCCGACATGACGAGTTCGAGGAGCCACGCGCCGGCCCCGGCACCGGCCCCGGCGAGGATCGCCGGAACGAGGCCGAAGCGCTTGTACGCGAACGCCGCGAACACCAGCTCGGCACCGAGGCCCTGAGCGAGCCCGGAGTACACAGTCGTGATGCCCCATGCGTTGCCGATGAGGGCGGAGACGATCGCCCCGATGGTCTCGACGAGGAGGGCAGCGCCGGGCTTCCGGATGATGAGTCCGCCGAGCACCCCGCCGAGGAGCCATATCCCGACGGCGATCCCGCCGAAACCGGGCGTGACGGCGCTGGCACCCGCGTACCAGAGTGATCCGAGCGTGTTCCACGCCCAGAAGATGAGGCCGGTCGCGACGCCGAGTACGGCGACCACGACGATGTCGACGACCCTCCAGCGCAAGGTGAGCGACACAGCGCGTTCAGAGGGTGAGATCTTGGTCGATGCTGACACGATACGTGCCCTTCCTGTAGACGGAAAAGAGCACGGGATAGCGAGAAATGGTCTCCCTGCGCTGGCATGATCCAGATCAGGTTCGACGGTCGAAGGCGAATACCTTCCTCTCAGCCCGGTTCACCGGACTCCCGTGGTGGCACGAGTCTAACCCCTGCCGTGCGGAGCCGCACGACAGGGGTTGGACGGAGGGGGCTACTTCTTGAGGGCCTTGATGAGGCCGGCGAGCGCCTTGCCGCTCACCCAGATGAACGGGATCGCGACGGCGATCAGCGAGATGAGGTTCGGGTCGAAACGGAGACCCTCGTCGGTCTTGATGTAGGCACCGACGGGGATGGAGACGCCACCGCCGCCACCGCCGCTCGGGGCGTCGTCGCCGTCGCCCTCGGAGCCGCCGCCGAAGCCGTAGTACGTCAGCGCGACGGGCACGAGCTTCGTCCCGTCGATGTCCTGCTGCTCCCCATAGGCCGCGGTCACGCCGAGCCCCTTCGCCTGTTCTGCCAGCTTCTCCACGAGATTCGTCATACGGCGAGGCTATCGCTCGGCATCTCCCGGTCCAAGGGGTTGATCCGTGCTCGCAGCACCCTGCGAGTCTCCGCGACTGCCGAGTCCGCGACGCCTCGGCTTCCCGAGGAGGGAGGCGGGGGCGATCGCGAGATCGCCGAACCGGCTTGCGACCCGGTCGATCGTCTGCTCGGCTTCACGCCACTCCTCGTCCGGGTCCCAGAGCCCGGTACCGGCCTCATCGGCCGGGACGAGCTGGTCGACCTTCACCCCCACGAGGCGCACGAGGCGTCCGCCGCGATCGAGGTCGTCGAACAGCGAGGCCGCTTCGTCGTACACCCGCCGGCCCACGTTCGTGGCCTCGCCGATGGTGCGCGACCGGGTGACGACGCTGAAGTCCGCATAGCGCACGCGGATGCTGATCGTCCGGCCGGCGTAGCCGCCCTTCCGGAGTCGGATCGCGACGAGGCCGGCGAGGTTCAGCAGTTCGCGCTTGAGGATGGTCGGGTCGGAGACGTCGGTCGGGAAGGTCACCTCGTGGCTGACGCTCTTCTCGCGACGTGCCAGCTCGATGCCGCGCGGATCGATCCCGTTCGCGAGCTCGAGGAGTCGGCGACCGGAGGCTTCACCGACCGCGCGCTGGAGCATCGACAGCGGGGTGGAGGCGAGCTGACCGATGGTCCGGATGCCCCGGTTCGTCAGCTGCTCCTCCGTCCGACCACCGACGCCCCACAGTGCACCGACCGGCAACGGGTGGAGGAACGCCAGGGTCTCGTCGGCCGGCACGACCAGCAGACCGTCGGGCTTGGACAGGCCGGAGGCGAGCTTCGCGACGTACTTCGTCGCCGCCAGGCCCACCGAGCACGGCAGGCCGGTCGCGTCGAGGACCCGTTGCTTCACGAGCGCGGCGATCGTCCGCGGGCTCCCGAGCAACCGGACCGCGCCGGAGACGTCGAGGAAGGCCTCGTCGATGCTCAGGGGCTCGACGAGCGGCGTGACCGACTCGAACACCTCCATCACCCGATCGGAGTACTCGCGGTACCTGCCGTGGTGGGGCGGCAGCACGACGGCGCTCGGACAGAGCCGCATCGCCTGGGACACCGGCATCGCCGCGCGCACGCCGTACCGGCGAGCCTCGTAACTGGCGGAGGTGACGACCGACCGCCCCTCGTTGTTGCCCACGATGATCGGCAGACCGCGCAGCTCGGGCCGTTCCAAGAGCTCGACCGAGACGAAGAACGCGTCCATGTCGACATGGAGGATGGGGGTAGCGCTGTCGTCGGCATCGTGCGCCGAGACGCGACGAGACGCTCCATCCTGCCGACTCATACCTCCATTGTCGCAGTCGCCTCCGACACGCTCTCCACAAGGGCCGAGGCGGGAGCGCCCGGCGACGCTAGGCTGTCCGGCGATGAGCACGCGAACGCGGACCGGGTCGGCCCCGGCGGTCCCAGACCTCTCCGGGCGTGACCTCGCCCTCGACCTCGTGCGCGTCGCCTGCGTCGTCACGGTGGTCGTCGTCCACCTCCTGATGGTCGCCGTGGCGATCGAGCCGGACGGCGCGATCGGCATCTCCCGGGCGCTCGAGCAGCAGCCGTGGTTCGACACGGGCACCTGGTTCGGCCAGATCATGCCGCTGTTCTTCATCGTGGGCGGCTTCGCGACGATCACCGGCTGGCGCAGCACCGTCCGACGTGGTGGCGGGACCAGCGACTTCCTCCGGTCCCGGGTCTTCCGACTCGCCCTGCCGACGATCCCGGTCCTACTCTTCCTCGCCGTCGGACTGTGGCTCGCCGGGGCGCTCGGTGTCGACCCCGCCATCATCGAGGCAGTCGCCGCAGGCGTCGGATCCCCGCTCTGGTTCCTGGCCGCCTACCTGCTGTGCCAGGCGGTCGCGCCCTTTCTGGCCACCTGGCACGACCGCCACCCCGTCCTGACCTGCGCGGCACTGCTGGCCGGTGTGATCCTCGTCGACGTCGTCCGGTACTCGACCGGCCTCCTGGGCATCGGTCTCGTCAACCTGGTGTTCGTCTGGCCGCTGCTGCAGCAGTTCGGGTTCTTCCTGGCCGATGGTCGTCTCCGCACCGTCCCTCGCCTCGTCCTCGTGGCCGTGGTGCTCGTCTCCTACGGTGCGCTCGTGCCGATCACGACCTGGCTGCCGTACTCGACCAGCATGCTCGGCAACCTCAACCCACCGACCCTCCCCCTCGTCGTCCTCGGCGTCGGGCAGCTCGCCCTGCTCGCCCTGGTGCACCCGCTGCTCACGGCGATCATGCGGACCCGCGCCGCGCGAGCCGTCGTCTTCCTCATCGGGTCCCGGCTGATGACGGTGTACCTCTGGCATCTCCCCCTGATCATCGCGGTCGCCGGTCTCCAGCTCGCCCTCGGCATCCCCTTCGCGGAACCGCTGAGCGCGGCATGGTGGTGGACCCGACCGGTCGTGCTGCTGGTCGTCGCGGTCCTGCTCGCGGGCGTCGGCACACTCCTCGGCCGCGTCGAGCACCCCCGCAAGCTGCGCCTCGACCCGGAGCGCAAGCCGACGCACGTCGCCGTGTGGATCGCGCTCGCGAGCGCCTTCATCATGCCCTTCGCGGAGATCTCCCACCCGCTCACCGCCGCGATGGCGGCTGCCGGCGCTGTCGGCTCGATCATCGCGGTCGTGCTCCTGAACCCGACCCGTCGGCCGGTCGAGCGCGTCGCGAGCGGATCAGACCAGGCCGTGGACCAGCGGCCGTAGCCATTCGCGAAAGGCCTCCCGGTCGTCCCGGAGCGACTCACTGACCACGATCGTGTCGGGCGCGACCACCCAGGCCCCCGGTCGGCAGATCGGGAGCACCTCGAGGTCCAACCGGAACGAGCTGGATTGCCGACGCAACTCGAACTGACGCTCGCGGATGAGTTCGTAGACGTCGGTGAGACGGCTCGGCGATCGACCTGCGAGCGCGCGTTCGTACTCACGGATACGAGCCGACGCCCATCGGTGCGCCTCGTCGTACGCCCGGTAGGCGAGCTCCTGCAGGTCGAGGGCTCGATCGAACACCTCGAAGTGTGGTGGACGGACCTCGGCCATGAAGAGGCGCGTGTCGCGACGAGCGATCCCGGTCCACCAGCCGTCGAATTGGACCGCGAGCGCGTCGAGGTCGAGGCCGGCGACGTCGATCCGCTCCAGCCCCGGCGTGACGGCGGGAAGCTGCGCGACGCATCGCTCCCCGAGCCCTGCCATGTCGCGGAACGCGAGCGCCAGCATGAGGGCCATCGGAGCGTCTTCCGTGACCTGCCACCGCATGGTGCCTTCGACCAGCATGGCGGAAGTGTATGCCGGGCCAGCAGTCGGCACCAGGGCTTCCCCTCGCCGACGACATCGGGCCCGTGCCGCCGTCGTCGACGCTGGCACGGGCCCGATGGTGCAGCAGTGACCGCTACTGCGAGGCGCGTTCCAGGACGAGTTCGCGCACACGTGCCGCATCGGCCTGTCCGCGCATCGCCTTCATCACGGCGCCGATGACCGCGCCGGCCGCCTGGACCTTGCCGTCGCGGATCTTGGCGAGGACGTCAGGCTGAGCGGCCAGTGCCTCGTCGATGGCGGCGATCAGCGGACCGTCGTCGGACACGAGCGCGAGACCGCGAGCGTCGATGACCTCCTGAGGAGTGCCCTCCCCATCGATGACGCCCTCGAGCACCTGGCGCGCGAGCTTGTCGTTGAGCGTTCCGTCCTCGACGAGCGCAGCGAGTGCCGCGACGTGCTCGGGCGACACGAGGCTCGTCGCCTCGACGTCGCGCTGGTTCGCGATCCGCGAGATCTCACCCGTCCACCACTTCCGTGCGGCGGCCGGAGCGGCGCCGGCCTCGACGGTGGCCGTGATCTCGTTCAGCAGACCACCGTTCACGACGTCCTGGAACTCCAGGTCGGTGAAGCCCCACTCGCTCTTCAGCCGACGGCGGCGGACCGCCGGCTGCTCGGGCAGGGCCGCTCGGAGTTCCTCGATGAGTTCGGGCGACGGCACGACCGGGAGCAGGTCGGGCTCCGGGAAGTACCGGTAGTCGTCGGCGTCGCTCTTCGGCCGGCCGGCGGACGTGGCCCCGGTGTCCTCGTGCCAGTGCCGCGTCTCCTGAACGATGGATCCGCCGTCCTTGAGGATCGCAGCCTGCCGCTGGATCTCGTAGCGGACGGCGCGCTCGACGGAACGCAGGGAGTTGACGTTCTTCGTCTCCGTGCGCGTGCCGAGCTTCTCCTGGCCGCGCGGGCGCAGCGAGATGTTGGCGTCGCAGCGGAGGTTCCCGCGCTCCATCTTCGCGTCGGAGATGCCGAGCGCCACGACGATGTCGCGGATCGCGGAGACGTAGGCCTTCGCGATCTCGGGCGCCCGGTGCTCGGTGCCGTAGATCGGCTTCGTGACGATCTCGACGAGCGGCACACCGGCGCGGTTGTAGTCGACGAGCGAGTACTCGGCACCCTGGATACGGCCGGTGGAACCGCCGATGTGCGTGAGCTTGCCGGCGTCCTCCTCCATGTGCGCGCGCTCGATCGGCACCGTCACGATGGTGCCGTCGGCCAGCTCGACGTCGACCGAGCCCTCGAAGGCGATCGGCTCGTCGAACTGCGAGATCTGGTAGTTCTTCGCGAGGTCGGGGTAGAAGTAGTTCTTCCGCGCGAACCGGCTCGAGGGTGCGATCGAGCAGCCGAGGGCGAGCCCGAGGCTGATCGAGTACCGCACCGCCTGCTCGTTCACGACCGGGAGCGATCCGGGCAGACCGAGGCAGACCGGCGAGATGTTCGTGTTCGGAGCGTCGCCGAAGCCGTTCGGTGCCGAAGAGAACATCTTCGTCTTGGTGTTCAGCTCGACGTGCACCTCGAAGCCGAGCACCGGCTCGTACAGTTCGAGGGCTTCTTCGTAGGAGAGGAGCTTGTCCTTGGCCATGGGTTACCGACCTCCGAGAGCGGGTGCCTGCGAGATGAGGGTGTGCCCCCACGTCGATTCGAGGAGCGCCTCGAGGGCGGCGCCGACCCGGTAGAGCCTGGCGTCCTCCCGTGCTGGCGCCATGAACTGGATGCCGACGGGCAGACCGTCTTCGGGCGCGAGACCGATCGGCACGCTGATGCCGGGCACACCGGCGAGGTTCGCCGGGATGGTGGTGACGTCGTTCAGATACATCGCCAGCGGGTCGTCGATGCGCTCGCCCAGCTTGAACGCCGTCGTCGGGGCGCTCGGGCTCACGAGGACGTCGACCTGGTCGAACGCCGCCGCGAAGTCGCGCTGGATGAGCGTCCGGACCTTCTGGGCGCTACCGTAGTAGGCGTCGTAGTAGCCCGCGCTGAGCGCGTAGGTGCCGAGGATGATCCGTCGCTTCACCTCGGGACCGAAACCGACCTCGCGCGTCGCGGACATGACCTGCTCGACCGTGCCGCCACCCTCGGGCGTGACCCGCATCCCGAAGCGCACCGAGTCGAACTTCGCGAGGTTGCTCGACGCTTCGGCCGGCAGGATGAGGTAGTAGGCGGCGACGGCGTACTCGAAGTTCGGAGCGGAGACCTCGACGATCTCGGCACCGTTCGCCTCGAGGACCGCGAGCGCCTCCTGGAAGCGGCTCTTCACACCGGCCTGGAAGCCTTCACCGTTGAGCTCGGTGACGACGCCGACCCGCAGACCGCGCAGCACGTCGCCGCGCGCGCCCTCACGGGCCGCAGCAGCCATCGAGGGCCAGGCGTCGCGGAGCGAGGTGGAGTCGAGGGCGTCGTGCCCGGCGATGACGTCGTGGAGGAGGCCCGAGTCGAGGACCGTGCGGCTGACCGGTCCGACCTGGTCGAGCGAGGAGGCGAGTGCGATCGCCCCGTAGCGGCTGACCGCGCCGTAGGTGGGCTTCACGCCGACCGTGCCGGTCACGTGCGCCGGCTGGCGGATGGAACCACCGGTGTCGCTGCCGAGGGCGATGGGCGCCTCGAACGCGGCGACCGCGGCAGCGGACCCACCGCCGGAACCGCCGGGGATGCGGTCGAGGTCCCACGGGTTGTGGGTCGGGCCGTAGGCCGAGTGCTCCGTGCTCGAGCCCATGGCGAACTCGTCCATGTTCGTCTTGCCGAGCGGCACGAGACCGGCGGCACGTGACCGCGCGACGACGGTCGCGTCGAAGGGCGACAGGTACCCCTCGAGGATCTTGCTCCCCGAGGTGGACGGCATGTCCGTCGTCACCAGGACGTCCTTGATGGCGAGCGGGACGCCCGCCAGCTCGCCGAGGTCCTCACCCGCGGCACGGCGTGCGTCGACGTCGGCGGCGACGTCGAGCGCGTGGTCCGACACGTGGAGGAAGGCGTGGACGTCGCCGTCGACCTGCGCGATGCGGTCGAGGTGGGCCTGGGTGGCTTCGACGCTGGAGACCTCGCCCGCGCGGAGCTTGCTCGACAGCTCCGCTGCCGTGAGACCGATCAACCCGCTCACTGCTCCTCCCCCAGGATCGCCGAGACCTTGAAGCGGCCGTCGGCCGATTCCGGCGCGTTCTGCAGCGCCTGTTCGCGCGTGAGCGTGTTGCCGACGACGTCGTCGCGGTACACGTTCTCGAGCGGGATCGGGTGGCTCGTCGCCGGGACGTCAGGCGTGGCCACCTGCTGCACCTTCTGGATGTTGTCCACGATGGAGTCGAGCTCCGTCGTGAGGTGGGCGATCTCGTCCTGGCTCAGGGCGATTCGAGCGAGGTTCGCGAGATGCGCGACCTGCTCGGTAGTGATTTCCGACATGCGTCTCCCGTACGTGTAGCGGTGGCGGTCGCTCCAGTCTATTCGCCAGGGACGTGGTCGTCCGTCGGGCTCCGCCCCTACAGTGGAACGGTGACCCAGAACGACTCGAGCAGCCGTCCCCGTCCCCCGCACGAGCGTCCGTGGCTCGCGAGCTACGCCGTCGACGTGCCGGACGACATCCCCGAGCAGACCGGCAGCCTCGGCGATCTCGTCGAGGCCTCGGCGGCGAGCTACCCGGACGCGGTCGCGCTGGAGTTCTTCGGGTCCACCACCACCTACACGGAGCTCGAGGCGCTGATCGCACGTGCCGCCGCGGGTCTGCGCGCACTCGGTGTCCGGGCGGGCGACCCCGTCGCCCTCATGCTCCCGAACTGCCCGCAGCACATCGTCGCGTTCTACGCCGTCCTCAGGCTGGGCGCCGTCGTCATCGAGCACAACCCGCTCTACACCCCCCAAGAGCTCCGCCACCAGTTCGAGGACCACCGCGCGACGTTCGCGATCGTCTGGGACAAGGTCGCCGAGCACCTGCAGGACTTCCCGGCCGACCTGGCGGTGCACTCGCTCGTGACGATCGACGTGACCCGGGCGATGCCGCTCCACATGCGCGCCGCTCTCCGTCTGCCCATCCCGAAGGCGAGAGCCTCACGGGCCCAGCTCACCGCACCGGTTTCGGGCACGGTGCGGTGGGAGCAGCTCCTGACCTCGGCGCCGCTGCCGGCGAGCCACCCGAAGCCCGCGACCGACGCCCTCGCGCTCATCCAGTACACGAGCGGCACGACCGGCTCGCCCAAGGGGGCCGCACTCACCCACGGCAACCTGCTCGCGAACGCGGCGCAGTCCCGAGCCTGGGTGCCCACGGTGAAGCGCGGGGAGGCCGTCGTCTACGCGGTGCTCCCGATGTTCCACGCCTACGGCCTGACGCTCTGCCTGACCTTCGCCATGAGCATGGGCTCGCGCCTCGTCCTCTTCCCGAAGTTCGACCCGGCGCTCGTCCTCAAGGTCATGAAGAAGCGACCGCCGACCTTCCTGCCCGCCGTCCCGCCCATCGCCGACCGACTCCTGACCGCGGCGACCGAGCAGGGCGTGTCGCTGCAGGGCACCGAGATCGCCATCTCGGGCGCGATGCCGCTGCCGCACGACCTCGTCGTCCCGTTCGAAGCCGCGTCCGGCGGCTTCCTCGTCGAGGGCTACGGGCTCTCCGAGTGCTCACCGGTCATCTCCGCGAACCCGGTCTCGACCGCACGGAAGCCCGGGACCATCGGCCTCCCGCTCCCGAGCACCGAGGTGCGCGTCGTGGACCCCGACGACCCGGAGACCGACCGTCCGGCCGGCGAGGCGGGCGAGCTGCTCGTCCGCGGTCCGCAGGTCTTCCGCGGCTACTACAACAAGCCCGAGGAGACCGCCGCCGTCCTGCTCCCAGGCGGCTGGTTCCGCACCGGCGACATCGTGTCCATCGACGAGGAGGGGTTCATGACCGTCGTCGACCGGATCAAGGAGCTCATCATCACCGGCGGGTTCAACGTGTCGCCGAGCGAGGTCGAGCAGGTGCTCCGCGGACACGCGTCGGTCGCCGACGCCGCCGTCGTCGGTCTCCCCGATCCCCACTCCGGCGAGCAGGTCGTCGCGGCCGTCGTCGCGGCTCCCGGTGCCACCGTGGATGCGGACGCGCTCAGAGCCTGGGCGCGGGAGATCCTCACCCCGTACAAGGTGCCGAAGCGGGTCGTCGTCGTCGACGAACTCCCCAAGTCGCTCATCGGCAAGGTGCTGCGGCGCCAGGTCCGCGACGAGCTGCTGCAGGCCGGCCAGGACTGAGCTCAGTCCGTCGGCGCCTCGTCGGCGGACGCTGCGCCCTCGGCCTCGTCCTCGGCCGGAACGTCCGACTCGCCGAGCGCCGCCGGACCCTCGGAGACGAGCAGGGCGAACTGCTCGGCGTCGATGATCCGCAGACCGAGCGCTTCGGCCTTGGCGAGCTTCGACCCGGCACCCGGGCCGGCGGCGACGAAGTCGGTCTTCTTCGAGACGCTCGAGGCAGCCTTCCCTCCCGCCTGCACGATCGCTTCCAGCGCACCCTCCCGGGTGAAGCCCTCGAGCGAACCGGTGGCGACGACGGTGACACCCGACAGCACCCCGCCGGCCGCGACAGCGGCGCCCGGCCCCGGGTGTCCCGGAGTCGCCCACTGCACGCCCGCCGCAGTCCACTCCTCGACGATCTCGCGATGCCAGTCGACCTCGAACCAGGCGATGAGCGCATCGGCGATGATCCCGCCCACGCCGTCGACCTCCGCGAGCTCGTCGCGGGTGGCCGCACGGATGGCATCGAGCGAACCGAAGTACTCCGCGAGTGACCGGGCGGCGACCGGGCCGACGTGGCGGATGTTGAGTGCCACGAGCAACCGTGCGAGCGGGCGGGTCTTCGCGCCGTCGAGGTTGGCGAGGAGTTCGATCGCGTTCTTGGACGGCACCGAGGACTCGTCGCCGTCGAACTCTGCCGCGGCCGGATCGTGCACGCCGTCCTTCTTGGCGCGTCGACGACGGAAGGGCGTGACGCGCTTCTCGGATCCGTCCTCGTTGAGCTTGGGCAGGCCGGTCTCGTTGTCGCGGACGATCACCGTGACCGGGAAGATGTCGGCCATCGTGAGCGAGAAGAGTCCGGCCTCGGTCGTCAGCGGTGGTTCCGCGGGCTCCACCGGCTGGGTGAGCGCCGCTGCCGCCACCTCGCCGAGCGCCTCGACGTCGAGCGCGCCACGGGAGCCGATGTGCTCGACGCGTCCGCGCACCTGCGCCGGGCAGCTCCGCGCGTTCGGGCAGCGCAGGTCGATGTCGCCCTCCTTCGCGGGGGCGAGGGTGGTACCGCACTCGGGGCAGTGCTCGGGCATGACGAACTCGCGCTCCGAACCGTCGCGGAGCTCGACCACCGGGCCGAGGACCTCGGGGATGACGTCGCCGGCCTTCCGGAGGACGACGGTGTCACCGATGAGCACCCCCTTCGCCTTCACGACGTCCTGGTTGTGCAGGGTCGCCTGACGCACCTCGCTGCCGGCGACGAGCACCTTCTCCATGACGGCGAACGGGGTGGCGCGACCGGTGCGCCCGACGCTCACGACGATGTCGAGCAGCTTCGTGTTCACCTGCTCGGGCGGGTACTTGTAGGCGATGGCCCATCGCGGAGCACGACTCGTCGCGCCGAGCTCGCCGTGGAGCGCGAGATCGTCGACCTTCACGACGACGCCGTCGATCTCGTGCTCGACGCTGTCGCGGTGGGCGCCGAAGTACTCGATGAACTCCGCCGCACCGGTCGCCTCGTCGTGGACCCGGTAGTGCGAGGAGGTCGGGAGCCCCCAGCTGTGCAGCAACTCGTAGACCTGTGACTGCCGAGCGACTGGTGGCTGTTCCCACGCACCGATGCCGTGGACGAGCATCTGCAGGCGGCCGAGCCGGTCGTGCATGAGTGCGAGCTGGGCCGGGTTCTTGCTCTCCGCCTTCTGGCGCAGGGAACCGCTCGCCGCGTTGCGCGGGTTGGCGAAGACCCGTTCACCGGCCGCCGCCTGGTTGGCGTTCAGTTCGCGGAAGGCCTCGACCGGGAAGAAGATCTCGCCCCGGACCTCGACGACCTCCGGGAACTCGACCTCGGGGTCGGACGAGGTCAGTCGCTCGGGGATGGAACGGATGTACCGCACGTTCTCCGTAACGTCCTCGCCGACGACGCCGTCGCCTCGCGTGGCCGCGCTCACGAGGCGGCCGCGCTCGTACCGGAGGTTGATGGCGAGGCCGTCGATCTTCAGTTCGCAGAGGTACTGGACGGACCCTCCGGCGTCGCGCTCGACCTTGGCGGCCCAGGCGAGGAACTCCTCGATCGAGAAGACGTTGTCGAGGCTGAGCATGCGCTCGAGGTGCGTGACCGGGGCGAACAGCGTGGTCTCGGCGCGCCCGCCGACGGTCTGGGTGGGGCTGTCCTGGCTCTGCAGCTCGGGGAACAGACGCTCGAGCTCCTCGAGCCGCCGGAGCATCGCGTCGTACTCTTCGTCGGAGGCGAGCGACTCGTCTCGCTCGTAGTACGCGTCGCGGAGCTCGAGGATGCGCGAGGTGAGTTCCTCGGCCTCGGTCGATGCCTGCTGGAGGGTCTGTCCGGTGCTGTTCGCCACGGCGTCCAGTCTACGAGCGGCGTCCGACACCGGCGGGCGCTTGACACCCGGCACGTCCTCCCGGATGTGCGCAACGGGGTCAGGGCGGGTCTCATCGAGGAGTAGGGTGTCGCAGTGCCGCAGGAACCATGCGCGCGGAATCGGAGGAACCATGTCCCAGTCCAGCAGTCCGGGAACGGGGGCGGCTCCTACCAGCAAGCAGCTGACCGCGCGCGTCATCGGCATCTCCGTCTCGGCCGCGGTCGGTGGCTTCCTCTTCGGATTCGACTCATCCGTGGTGAACGGCGCGGTCGACGCGATGCAGGACCACTTCGCGCTCAGTGAGGCGCTCATCGGCTTCGCGGTCGCGTCAGCGCTGCTCGGTTGCGCGCTCGGCGCCTACCTCGCGGGCCGGATCGCCGACAGCCGCGGTCGCATCTTCACGATGCTGCTCGGTGCAGGCCTGTTCTTCGTCTCCTCCTTCGGAGCCGGCTTCGCCTTCTCCCCCTGGGACCTCGTCATCTGGCGCATCGTCGGCGGGCTCGGTATCGGCATCGCCTCGGTCGTGGCTCCGGCGTACATCGCCGAGATCGCGCCGAGCGCCATCCGCGGCCGTCTCGCCTCGCTGCAGCAGCTCGCCATCACCCTCGGCATCTTCGCCGCGCTCCTGTCAGACTCCGTCCTGGCGGGCGCCGCCGGCGGCGCGTCGAACCCGCTGTGGTTCGGCGTCGAGGCCTGGCGCTGGATGTTCATCGCCTGCGCGCTCCCGGCCGTGGTCTACGGCGTGCTCGCGATGCGGCTCCCCGAGTCGCCCCGGTTCCTCGTCCGCAAGGGTAAGTCCGACGAGGCCCGTCGGATCTTCGCGACCGTCTGGCCGCAGGAAGAGGTGGATCGCGCCGTCAAGCTCGCCGAGCAGGCGGTGAAGGACGATGAGCAGCAGAAGAAGGCGACCCTCTGGGGCGGACGCTTCGGGCTCCTACCGATCGTCTGGATCGGCATCATCCTGTCGATCTTCCAGCAGTTCGTCGGCATCAACGTGATCTTCTACTACTCGACGACGCTGTGGAAGGCCGTCGGGTTCCAGGAGTCCGATTCGCTCCTCATCTCGGTCATCACCTCGGTGACGAACGTCGCGGTCACCATCGTCGCCATCCTGCTCGTGGACCGCATCGGTCGACGGCCGATCCTCCTCGCGGGCTCCATCGGCATGACGGTCTCGCTCGGTGCGATGGCGATCGCGTTCACACAGTCGGTGACCGACAGCGCTGGTGAGGTGTCGTTGCCCCAGCCGTGGGGAACGATCGCCCTCGTGGCCGCCAACGTGTTCGTGGTCGCGTTCGGCGCGTCGTGGGGACCGCTCGTCTGGGTGCTCCTCGGCGAGATCTTCCCGAACCGCCTGCGCGCGAAGGCACTCGGTGTCGCGGCGATGGCGCAGTGGATCGCGAACTTCCTCATCACGGTCAGTTTCCCGGCCCTCGCCGCGTTCTCCCTGCCGGTGACCTACGGCATGTACGCGCTGTTCGCGCTCCTCTCGTTCGTCTTCGTCCTCGCGAAGATTCCTGAGACCAACGGCCTGACGCTCGAGGAGGCGGAGACCCTCTTCGTCAAGAAGCCCAAGAAGTCCAAGGCGGGCGCACCGTCCCGATCCTGAGACTGACGCGGAACGCCCGACGAGCCTGGCTCGTCGGGCGTTCCGTCGTTCCGGGGTCGTCAGGCGGAGGCGGCGGCTCCGACGGGTACCGCGCTGACGGTGCGGTCGATCGTGAACTGACCGAGGACGCGCGTCCCGCTGTACAGCACGGCGGTCTGTCCGGGAGCGACGCCGTCGAGCGGTGTCTCCGGGTGGACGACGAGTTCGCCACCGACGAGCGTCAGCTCGGCGGGGACCGGGTCCGCGTGCGCACGGATCTGGACGTCGCACGGGATCGGTTCGGCACCGACCTCCGGAGCCCTCCCAGCCCAGGTGAAGCGCGAGCCGGCGATCTCGCCGATGGCGAGCGCCTCCTTCGGCCCGACGACGACCGTGTTGTCCTTCGGACGCACCTCGAGGACGAAGCGCGGACGTCCGTCCGGCGCCGGCACGCCGAGGTGCAGGCCCTTGCGCTGGCCGACGGTGAACGCGTGGGCACCCTCGTGCGAACCGACGACGGCTCCGTCGCGGTCGAGGACCTGGCCGGTCTCGGTACCGACCCGCTCCCCCAGCCAGCCCTTCGTGTCGCCGTCGGGGATGAAGCAGATGTCGTGGCTGTCGGGCTTGTTCGCCACCGTGAAGCCGCGCTCAGCGGCCTCGGCACGGACCTCGGCCTTCGACGGCGTCGCTCCGAGCGGGAACATCGAGTGCGCGAGCTGTTCGGCGGTGAGCACGCCCAGGACGTACGACTGGTCCTTCGCCCAGGCACTCGCCCGGTGCAGTTCTCGAACACCGTCGGGGCTCGTGACGATCGTGGCGTAGTGGCCGGTCACGACCGCGTCGAACCCGAGATCGAGCGCCTTCTCGAGCAACGCGGCGAACTTGATCTTCTCGTTGCATCGCATACACGGGTTCGGGGTCCGGCCGGCGCGGTACTCGGCGATGAAGTCGTCGACCACGTCGAGCTTGAAGCGCTCCGAGAAGTCCCACACGTAGTACGGGATGCCGATCAGGTTCGCCGCACGCTGGGCGTCCATCGAGTCCTCGATGGTGCAGCACCCGCGACTGCCGGTCCGGAGCGTGCCCGGCATCCGGCTGAGCGCCAGGTGGACACCGACCACCTCATGGCCCGCGTCGACGGCGCGTGCCGCTGCCACGGCGGAGTCGACTCCGCCACTCATCGCTGCCAGAACTTTCACCGTGCAAGTCTACGCGCCAGCCGCCGGACGGCCACCCGCAAGCAGCGACGGGAGGGCTGCTCAGGGACGAGCGCCCAGTGCCGTGTCGCGGTCGGCGGAACCGGCCCGACTCGCCTGCGCGTACGCGCGCGGCAGTGCCTGGAGGAAGTCGTCCACGTCGCCCTCGGTCGTCGTCCGGCCCAGCGTGATCCGGAGGACCGATCGGGCCTCGGTCTCCGGGCGTCCCATCGCGAGCAGGACATGCGACGGTTCCGGGACGCCGGCCTGGCATGCGGAACCCGTCGAGACCGCCACCCCCGCGAGGTCGAGCAGGAAGAGCATCGAGTCCCCCTGTGCGCCGGGGAACACGAAGTTCGCGTTCGACGCGAGTCGTTCGCTGGGATCACCCGTCAGCTCGGCCTCCGGAACGGTCGCCCGCACGCCGGCCACGAGTCGGTCGCGCAAGGCGCTGAGACGCTCCTGTTCCGCGGTCCGCTCGAGCGCCATGAGCTCTGCGGCGACGGCGAATCCGACGGCTGCCGCGACGTCCTGCGTGCCGGAGCGGAGTCCGCGTTGCTGTCCGCCACCGTGCTGCAAGGGCTCGACCACGGCTGCGCGACTCACGACCAGGGCTCCGATCCCCACGGGACCACCGATCTTGTGCGCGGAGACGCTGAGCGCGACGAGACCACCGGCACCGACGGATCCGGATGCGGCGCGAAGGTCGGCGAGGTCGATGGGGAGGTGTCCGTAGGCCGAAACCGCGTCCAGGTGGAACGGCACCTCGGACGCTGCGGCGAGCGCCGCCAGCCGGACGACGGGCTGGATGGTGCCGACCTCGTTGTTCGCCCAGAGCGCCGTCGCCACGGCGATGTCGGGGCCGTGGTCGGCGAAGCGCGCGGCCGCCGTGTCGAGTGAGACGCGGCCGAGGTCGTCGAGCGGGATCCAGAGCGGGGATGCACCCTCGTGGCGCTCGAGCCACTCGACGGTGTCGAGCGTGGCGTGGTGCTCCCCCGCGGGTGCGAGCACGGCGGCGCGGCGTCGATCCTGCTGGCGGTGCCAGTAGAGCCCCTTGAGGGCGAGGTTGATGGATTCGGTGCCGCCGGAGGTGAAGACGAGTTCGATGGGGTCGCATCCGAGGGTCGCCGCGACCCGCTCACGTGCCTCTTCGAGGAGGCGGCGGGCCTGTTGCCCGGGGCCGTGGATGGAGGCCGGGTTGCCGACGGTCGCCATCGCGGACGCGTAGGCCTCGATCACCTCGGATCGCACCGGGGTCGTCGCGGCGTGGTCCAGGTACACCACCATGCCGCTCCTCCCCTCGCCGCGTTGTCCGCGGATCTTCGCGCACTCCCGCACTCACTACTGTAGAACCCATGAACGCTGGTGACCCCTTCCACGATCTCGGCGTCCGCCTCGGCCCGTCCGGTGGTGAGCTCCGTGTGTGGTCCGAGCATGCGGATGCCCTCGAACTCGTGATCTTCGACGACAAGGATCTGAACTGGATCACCCACTCGGTCGAGATGACCCGCGACGACGACGGTGTCTGGAGTGGGAGTTCCGAGGAGCTGGTGCTCGGCCGACGCTATGCGGTCCGCGCCTCCGGGCCGTCCTCGCCGAACAACGCCTTCGACCCGAGCCTCCTGCTGCTCGACCCCTACGCCCGCGGCCTCGCCCGGGTGTCGGCAGAGCAGTGGCGGTCCGTCGTCGTCGACGACGCGTTCGACTGGGGCGGTGTGCAGAAACCCCGTATCCCGCTCGACCGGACCGTCGTGTACGAGGCGCACGTCAAGGGGCTGAGCAAGCTGCACCCCGACGTGCCGGAGGAGCTGCGGGGCACGTACGCGGGCCTCGCCCACCCCGCGATGATTGCGCATCTGCACGACCTCGGGGTGACGAGCGTCGAACTGCTTCCGGTGCACGCGTTCACCTCTGAGCAGCGTCTCATCAAGCAGGGCCTCGTCAACTACTGGGGCTACAACACCCTGAACTTCTTCAGTCCACACGCCTCCTATGCGACGAAGACGGCGCAGGCGGGTGGCGCGGACGAGGTCCTCCGCGAGTTCAAGGGCATGGTGAAGCTGCTGCACGAGGCCGGCCTTGAGGTCATCCTCGACGTCGTCTACAACCACACCGCCGAAGAGGGGCCCGGCGGCCCCCGCACGAGCTTCCGCGGCATCGACAACGCGACCTACTACCGTCAGGACGCCACCGGCGCCTACATCGACGTGACGGGCTGCGGCAACACCGTGGACTTCGGCCATCCGGTCCCCCAACGGCTCGTGCTCGACTCGTTGCGGTACTGGGCGGACGAGGTGCAGATCGACGGCTTCCGGTTCGACCTCGCTGCGACGCTCGGTCGGAACGAGGCGGTCGAGTTCACGCCCGACCACCCCCTGCTCGAGGCGATCGTCCACGACCCGTCGCTCGTCGACGCGAAGATGATCGCCGAGCCCTGGGACGTCGGGATGGGCGGCTGGCAGACGGGGAACTTCCCCGCCGGTTGGCACGAGTGGAACGACCGGTACCGGGATCGCGTCCGCAACTTCTGGCTCTCCGACATCGACTACGCGAGACGGGCGGACGCCCCGGTCGGGATCGGTGGGTTCGCGACCCGTCTGGCCGGATCGAGCAACACCTTCTCCGCTGAGCGCGGTCCGCTGGCCTCCGTCAACTTCATCACGGCCCACGACGGGTTCACCCTGGCCGACCTCGTCTCGTACGACGTCAAGCACAACGTCGGGAACGGCGAGTCCAACCGCGACGGGACGGACAACAACCGTTCCTTCAACCACGGTGCCGAGGGCCCCACGGACGACCCCGCGATCCTCGCCGCTCGTCGCAAGGCGATGCGGAACCTGCTCGGCACGCTCCTGCTGTCGGCGGGTGTCCCGATGCTCACCGCTGGCGACGAGTTCGGGCGGAGTCAGCGTGGCAACAACAACGCCTACTGTCACGACTCCGAACTGACCTGGGTCGGGTGGACGAGGGAGCCCTGGCAGGACCAGTTGCTCGCGCACAGCCGTCGGCTCCTCGAACTGCGCCGAGAACACCCCGCCCTCCGACCGGAGCATTTCGCCGCCGCCGGGACGACGGTGCCCGGCGCGAGCGTCATGGACTGGTTCGACGCGTCGGGCGGGACCATGAGCACCGAGGACTGGACGAGTCCACGGAACCGGACGTTGCAGTTCTTCTCGACGAGCACGCCGGAGTCCGAGGAGCTCGACCGCGTGCTGCTCATCGTGCACGGCGTCGAGCAGCCGGTCGAGGTCACCTTGCCCCAGCACGAGGGCGTGACCGCGTTCGTGCGCATCTGGAACTCCGCGGACGATGCACCGACGTCCGAGGAGGAGCAGTTCGTCCCCGGCCAGACGGTCCCGGTCTCGGCCACGTCGATGCAGCTCTTCCGAGCCGTCTGACGATGGCGAAACGGAGGGCCGAGGGAGGCGGCACCCCGGCGACGGTGACGTTGACCTCGCTGGGCATCCCCTTCACCCCGCGTTCCTACCGACACGACCCGTCGGTGACGGCCTTCGGTCTCGAGGCCGCCACGGCGCTCGGGGTCGAACCGCCCAGGGTGTTCAAGACCCTGCTGGCGGAGGTGGACGGCTCGCTCGTCGTCGCGATCGTCCCGGTCGCCGACCAACTCGACCTCAAGGCGCTCGCGGCGGCCCTCGACGGGAAGCGGGCGACGATGGCGGACCCTGCCGTCGCCGAGCGCAAGACGGGCTACGTGGTCGGCGGCATCAGTCCGATCGGGCAGCGCACCAGGCTCCCGACGGTGCTCGACGAGAGCGCCTTCGAGCACGAGACGGTGCTGGTATCGGGTGGTCGGCGCGGGTTCGACCTCGAACTCGCGCCGTCCGACCTCGGATCGGCCGTCTCCGCCGTCGTCGCACGGATCGCCAGATAGCCGGATCCCTCGACGCACCGGTCCGAGGGTCGCACCGGTGCGTCGGAGGGGATTGCCCTACTGATCCGCCACGGTGACGAGCCCGAGTTCCGCGGGGGTGAGGAGCAGCTCGTGTCTCGGCACGATGCGCACCGTGTACCCGAACCCGCCGGCCCGATCGAGGGGAAGCGTCCCGGCGTACTCGAGCGTGTGCTCCGGCCGACTCGTCGACGGGGACTGCTGCTGCTCGAGCGGCTGCGTCCGGATGTCGAGCAGTTCTCCCCCGGCACCGGGTACCCCGCAGACCACCTCGACGGTCACGTCCTCCGGTGACAGCGATCCCAGCTGGACGTAGGCGCGCAGCCGCAGTACGTCACCGACCTGCGGGACCGCGTCGACACCGCCGCTCTCGACATGGGCGACCGCCAGCTGTGGCCAGGCCTCGCGCACCCGCTGCTTGTAGGCTGCCAGCTCGCGCGCCCGCTGCTGATCGGACGCGTTGAGCTCGCGCTCCATCGCCGCCGCCGGGAGGTACATGCGCTCCGTGTACTCGCGGACCATGCGGTCGGCGCTGAGCGGTTCGGACAGCGTCGAGAGCGTGTGTCGCACCATCTGCATCCAGCGCTGCGGCAGCCCGTCGTCCTCACGCTCGTAGAACCGCGGCACCAGCTGGTGCTCGAGGATCTCGTACAGCGCCGTGGCCTCGAGGGCGTCGCGTTCCTCGTCGTCCGCCGCCCCGTCCGCCGACGGGATGACCCAACCGTTCTCGCTGTCGGCGTACTCGTTCCACCATCCGTCGAGGATCGACAGGTTCAGGGCCCCGTTGAGGGCGGCCTTCATGCCGGAGGTCCCGCAGGCCTCGAGGGGACGCAGCGGGTTGTTCAACCACACGTCACAGCCCGGGTAGAGCGTCTTGGCCATCCCGATGCCGTAGTCGGGCAGGAAGACGATGCGCGATCGGAGCTCGGGATCCTGGGCGAACTGTACGAGGCGCTGGATGAGCCGCTTGCCGTCGTCGTCCGCCGGGTGCGCTTTGCCCGCGACGACGATCTGGACGGGCCGTTCGGGATGGAGCAGGATCGCGCGAAGTCGATCGGGATCGCGCAACATGAGGGTGAGCCGCTTGTAGCTCGGCACGCGCCGGGCGAACCCGATCGTCAACACCTCGGGGTCGAGCAGTTCATCGATCCAGGACGGGAGCACCGCTTGCGGGTTCTGGGTCCGATACCCGTCGGCGATCCGGCGCCGCACGTCGGCGACGAGGCGCTCCCGCATCCCGTGCTTCCGCGACCAGAGCTCGGCGTCCGAGACCGAGGGGTCGGACCAGTCCGCCCGACTCGTGTCGGTCGTCCCCCACCGGTCCACGGCGAGGTCGACGAGCGACGGATCGGTCCAGCTCGGGGCGTGGACACCGTTCGTGATGGACGTGATCGGCACGTCCGAGACGTCGAAGCCGGGCCAGAGGCCTCGGAACATCGCCCGGCTCACCTCGCCATGCAACCGACTGACGCCGTTCGCACGCTGCGCCAGACGCAGACCCATGATCGCCAGGTTGAAGACGTCGGCCGAGCCGCCGTTCGCCGTCTCGTCGCCGAGTGCGAGGGCGTCCTGTGCGGCGACGCCCGGAAGCAGGTCACCGCTGAAGTAGCGCGTGATCACCTCACGGTCGAACCGGTCGATCCCGGCCGGAACGGGGGTGTGCGTCGTGAAGACGGTCCCGCCGCGTACGAGCTGCAGCGCCTCGTCGAAGGAGAGTCCGTTCCCGACGAGGTCGCTGATCCGCTCGAGCCCCAGGAAACCGGCGTGGCCTTCGTTGGAGTGGTAGACCTGCGGCAGCGCGTGGTCCGTGAGCTCGCTCCACTGCTTGATCGCTCGGACGCCGCCGATGCCGAGGAGGAGTTCCTGCAGGAGTCGATGCTCGCCGCCACCGCCGTACAACCGGTCCGTCACGCCGCGCAGCTCGGCGACGTTCTCCGGGATGTCCGTGTCGAGCAGCAGCAGTGGCACCCGACCGACCTCGGCGATCCAGACCCGTGCCGACAGGCTCCGGTCGTCAGGGAGCGCCAGGGTGACGGTGACCGGTGTCCCGTCCGGTTCCCGGAGCACCGTGACCGGGAGTCCGTCGGGGTCCTGCACGGGATAGGACTCCTGCTGCCAGCCGTCGTTCGTGATCGACTGCGCGAAGTATCCGGAGCGGTAGAGGAGGCCCACGCCGACGAGCGGTACGCCCAGGTCGGACGCGCTCTTCAGGTGGTCGCCGGCGAGGATGCCGAGGCCACCCGAATACTGCGGCAGGGCCGCGGCGATACCGAATTCGGGCGAGAAGTAGGCGATCGTCTGTGGTTTCGGGTCCGGGAGGCCCTGGTACCACCGCGGCTCCTCCAGATACCGGCGGAGGTCGGCGTGCAAGGCGTCGGCCCGACCGACGAAGTCCGCATCGGCGGCGAGTTCCGCCAGTCGCTCCGGTGTCACGAGTCCGAGGCCGCTGATCGGATCATGGTCGGACTCGCGCCAGACGTCCGGTGCGATCTCATCGAACAGGCGCTGCGTCGGCTCGTGCCACGACCACCGCAGGTTCGCAGCGAGGGCGGTGAGCGAGGTCAGGGACTCGGGGATGAGCGCGCGGACGGTAAACCTGCGGATAGCCTTCACGCGCTCACTCTAGGGCAACCGCGGTGGCCGCTCAGGACACGGCAGCACCCGAGGCCTTAGCATGACGCGCGACACCCCGCGCGCCCCTTCATCGGTGGTCGTTTCGCGGTACGGTCGGACCAGTGGCACCGAAGGAGATGGAACGCACTATGCCGAAGTCAGTACCGCAGTCCTCCACCGTCGACGACGCCGGACCGGTGTCGCTCACGCTGTCCCCGAGCATCGGGCGCATCCCGATCCTGGATCCGACGCCCTCGGTCGAAGGTGGCCGTTGGCCGGCCAAGGCGTTCTCGGGCGAGGTGGTGCCGTTCGGCGCGACCGCGTTCCGCGAAGGACACGACCTCATCGGCGTCGAGCTCCTGCTCACCGATCCGCGCGGGAAGACGGTCACGCGTCGGATGTCTCCGGGCGCCCCGGGCACCGACCGCTTCGAGGTCGAGGTCCAACTCGCGACGGAGGGCACCTGGCGGTACCAGGTCCGCGCCTTCGCCGACGAGTTCGCGACCTGGGAGCACAACGCCCGGGTCAAGATCGAGGCCGGGGTTGACGTCGAGCTCATGTACCTCATCGGTGCGGAACTCCTCGAGCGCGCCGCGACGGACAAGCTCCGCCCGGCGAAGGACCGCCGCTTCCTCACCGCCGCCGCCAAGCTCCTCCGCGACACCGACGCCGAGCCGGAAGCCCGGTTCGCGGTGCTCGACGATCCAGAACTCCTGGCCATCGCCGACCGTCGGCCGTTCGCCGGTCTCGCGAGCACGAGCGACGAGCGCGTGGTCCGCGTCGAGCGCACCCGGGCCGGCGTCGGTTCCTGGTACGAGTTCTTCCCGCGGTCGGAGGGTGCCGAGCGGAACCCGGACGGCTCCTGGACGTCGGGCACCTTCCGCAGCGCGGCCGGTCGGTTGCCGGCCGTCGCCGCGATGGGGTTCGACGTCCTCTACCTGCCGCCAATCCACCCCATCGGCGTGACGTTCCGCAAGGGACCGAACAACACCCTCACCCCCGGCGAGCACGACCCGGGCTCCCCCTGGGCGATCGGTGGTGCCGCGGGCGGTCATGACGCGATCCATCCCGACCTCGGTACGGAGAAGGATTTCGTCGCCTTCGTCCGCCAGGCGAAGAAGGTCGGTCTGGAGGTCGCCCTCGATCTCGCCCTGCAAGCGTCGCCGGACCACCCCTGGGTGACTGAGCACCCCGAGTGGTTCACGACCCTCCCCGACGGCACGATCGCGTACGCCGAGAACCCGCCGAAGAAGTACCAGGACATCTACCCGGTCAACTTCGACAACGACCCCGAGGGCATCCGGGCCGAGGTGATGCGCATCGTCCGCCACTGGATCTCGCTCGGCGTCCGCATCTTCCGCGTCGACAACCCCCACACCAAGCCGCTCGACTTCTGGGAGTGGTTGCTCGCGACCGTCAACCGGACGGACCCCGACGTCGTGTTCCTCGCGGAGGCCTTCACCCGTCCGGCCCTGCTGCAGGGTCTGGCGAAGGTCGGGTTCCAGCAGAGCTACACCTACTTCACCTGGCGCAACACGAAGGAGGAGCTCGAGGAGTTCCTCGGTGCGGCGGCGACCGAGACCGCCGACTTCCTCCGGCCCAACCTGTTCGTCAACACGCCGGACATCCTCACCGAGTACCTCCAGTTCGGTGGCCGGGCGGCGTACAAGGTGCGTGCGGCGATCGCCGCGACCGCCGCTCCGACGTGGGGGGTCTACGCCGGGTACGAGCTCATCGAGAACGTCGCCCGTCCCGGTGCCGAGGAGAACATCGACAGCGAGAAGTTCGAGTACCGTCCGCGGGACTGGGCCGCTGCGGAAGCCGCCGGCACCTCGCTGTCGCCGTACCTCACCCTGCTCAACCGGATCCGGCGTGCGCATCCCGCCCTCCGGCAGTTGCGCAACATCAGCTTCCACTGGAGCGACGATGACCAGATCCTCGTCTTCAGCAAGCATCTCGACCAGCGGTTCACCGGGACCGATGAACACGACACCCTGCTCGTCGTCGCCAACCTCGATCCACACTCGGTCCGACAGACCATGGTGCACCTCGACCAGACCGTGTTCGGTGGTGTCCCGGGCGGCAGCTTCGACGTCACGGACCTCGTCACGGGAGCCGAGTGGATCTGGTCCGACAGCAACTTCGTGCGCCTCGACGCCTTCACCGAGCCCGTGCACATCCTGAGCGTGAGGATTCGACCATGACGACCAGCCCTGTGACCCCAGACGGAGCCGCTGCACCGAAGCGCTCCGGCCGTCGAGCCGCACCCATGCCGGTCGACGCCACACCGGCGCCGCGGGAGCTCCCGCTCCCCTCCGTCGAGGACTGGATCCTCGACGCCGTCGCGGAGGGCCGCTACCACGACCCACACGAGATCCTGGGGCAGCACCTGATCGACCTGGGCGGGGTGAGCGACCCCCTCGTGGTCGTCCGCGCCAGACGCCCGCTGGCCGAGCAGGTGACGGCGGTGCTCGCCAACGGTGCGCGCGTCGAGCTCGCGCACGTCCGCGCCGGCATCTGGCAGGGCTTCCACGTCGACGGCATCATCGACTACACGCTCGACGCCCGCTACAGCGACGGATCGATCTGGAACGCCGACGACCCGTACCGGTTCGCGCCGTCGATCGGCGAACTCGACCTGCACCTCATCGGCGAGGGTCGCCACGAACGACTCTGGGACGCCCTCGGCGCACACGTCACCGAGCTGCGTGGGGTCACCGAGTCGGTCGCCGGCACCGCGTTCGCCGTCTGGGCACCTCACGCACGTGCGGTCCGGGTCATCGGCGACCTCAACTCCTGGGACGGCACGGCGCACGCCATGCGCAATATGGGTGCGACGGGTGTCTGGGAGCTGTTCATCCCCACCATCGGCGCCGGCGAGCTGTACCGCTTCGAGATCCTGACCCAGCACGGCGACTGGGTCCGTCGGTCCGACCCGATGGCCCGGTTCACCGAGCGCTCCCCCGCCACCGCATCCGTGACCGGTGTCAGCGACTACCGCTGGACCGACGAGGCGTGGCTCGATCGGCGAGCCGCGAGTGATCCGCACAACGGACCCATGAGCGTCTACGAGCTCCACGTCGGCTCGTGGCGTCCCGGGCTCGGCTACCGGGACCTCGCGGACCAGCTCATCGAGTACATCGCGGAGCTCGGCTACACGCACGTCGAGTTCATGCCGCTCGCCGAGCACCCCTTCGGCGGCTCCTGGGGCTACCAGGTCACCGGCTACTACGCGCCGACGAGCCGCTTCGGTTCGAGCGACGACCTCAAGTACCTGATCGACCGTCTCCACGGCGCGGGGATCGGCGTCCTCATGGACTGGGTGCCCGGCCACTTCCCCAAGGACGAGTGGGCCCTCGCGAACTTCGACGGTCAGCCCCTCTACGAGCACCCCGACCCGCGACGTGGCGAACAGCCGGACTGGGGCACCCTCGTCTTCGACTTCGGGCAGCCCCAGGTCAAGAACTTCCTGGTGGCCAACGCCCTCTACTGGCTCGAGGAGTTCCACGTCGACGGCCTGCGCGTCGACGCCGTCGCCTCGATGCTGTACCTCGACTACTCGCGGAAGGACGGCGAGTGGCTGCCGAACGTCCACGGCGGGCGCGAGAATCTCGAAGCGATCAGTCTCCTCCAGGAGGCGAACGCGACGGCCTACCGGCGGAACCCCGGGATCGTCATGATCGCCGAGGAGTCGACGAGTTGGCCCGGCGTCACCGCGCCGACGAGCGCGGGCGGTCTCGGGTTCGGCCTGAAGTGGAACATGGGCTGGATGCACGACTCGCTCCAGTACATCGAGCACGACCCGCTCTACCGGTCACATCACCACGGCGAGATCACCTTCTCGATGGTCTATGCCTTCAGCGAGAGCTTCCTCCTGCCGATCAGCCACGACGAGGTCGTCCACGGCAAGGGCTCCCTCCTCGCGAAGATGCCCGGTGACCACTGGCAGCAACTCGCGAACATGCGCGCCTACCTCGCCTTCATGTGGGCCCACCCCGGCAAGCAGTTGCTCTTCATGGGCCAGGAGTTCGGTCAGCCCTCCGAATGGTCTGAGGAACGCGGTCTCGACTGGTGGATCCTGGACCAGCCGAGCCACCGGGCGCTGCTCGGCCTCGTGTCACGACTCAACGCCGTGTACACGGAGCACCCGGCGCTCTGGGCCCTGGACCACGACGCCGCCGGCTTCGAATGGCTCGACGCCGGGGACGCGCAGAACAGCGTGCTCTCCTTCCTGCGCTGGGACGACGACGGCAACGTGATCGCCGCACTGGTCAACTTCTCCGGCGCCCCCGTCGGCCCGTACCGGGTCGGCCTGCCTCGCGCCGGTCGGTGGGAGGAACTCCTCAACACCGACGCCGTGGAGTACGGCGGATCCGGCGTGGGCAACTACGGATCGATCGAGGCGTCGGCGTCACCGTGGGCAGGACGCCCGGCTTCCGCCGAGCTCACGCTCCCCCCGCTCGGCATGATCTGGCTCAAGCACGTCGGCTGATCAGGCTTCCGCAGCACCCGGATGCACGACGAAGGCCCGCCTCCCGAGGGAGGCGGGCCTTCGTCGTGCATCGGTCGGTCAGTAGAGGAGGCCGGTCAACCGGGCCCTGGCCTTCATGACGCGCGGATCGGTGACGCCGGCGACCTGGAAGAGCTCGAGCAGGCGCGTCCGGACGGTGTCCTTACCCGACTGGTCGAGGTCGGGGAACAGCGTCAGCAGACGGTCGAAGGCGTCCTCGAGGTGTCCTCCGGAGAGGTCGAGGTCGGCGACGGCCAGCTGGGCGTCGAGGTCGTCGGGAGCAGCAGCGGCGCGTGCGCGGATCTCATCGAGGGTCTTCCCCGTGAGGCGGTGCAGCAGACGGACCTGAGCGAGGCCGGCCACGGCCATGTCGTCCTTCGGATTCTGCGCGATGGCCTTCTCGTACGCGGCGATGGCCGTCGGGTAGTCGGCACGCTCGATGGCCTCGTACGCCTCGGCGTGGAGGGGCGGCAGCGGCTCCTCCACGGGTTCGGCTGGAGCTGCGGCGTCCCCTTCGGCGACGACGGCCCGACCGGAGACCCCGTTCTGTTCGGCCAGCTGCAGCAACTGCTCGATCACATCGCGCACCTGCGACTCCGGGATGGCGCCGTTGAACATCGGCACCGGGCGTCCGCCGACGACGGCGACGACCATCGGGATCGACTGCGCCTGGAACGCCTGGGAGAGCTGCGGGTTCGCGTCGACGTCGACCTTGGCGAGCACGAAGCGGCCGGCGTATTCGGCGGCGAGCCGCTCGAGCACCGGGGAGAGCTGCTTGCACGGTCCGCACCACTCGGCCCAGAGGTCGATGACGACGGGGACGACGGAGGACAGCTCGACGACCTGACCGAACCCGTCGTCCGTCGCGTCGAAGACCAGGGACGGGACCTGGACGGTCTGGCCGGTCGTCGCGCCGGGCGCCTCTGCCGGTGCGCCCGCCTGCGTCGACGCGCCCGCGGGCGGCGTCTGGTGGCGACGAGCGAGGCCGGAGAGGTCGACGGCGCCGCGCAGGTGTGCTGCGCTCGGCTCCGCGGCACTCACGGGAGCTCCGATGCGGCGATGAGGGTCTGGGTGAATCCGAGCAAGGTGATCTTCTCTCCGGAGTTGACGGCTGGCACGTAGAACAGGAGCTGGTCGCCGTAGGTGGCCTGCGTCCCCTTCGCGCTCTCGGTGATCCCGGAGAGCGCGGCGACCGCACCCGAAGGTTTCACGGTAGCACCGGCCGTGACGACCGAGACCACCTCGCCCTCCTGCACGTTGACGGCGACGATCGCACCCGAGTCGTTGGTCGCCAGTGCGACGTTCGGGCCGGTACCGGCGGCCGCCGAGAAGGCGATGCTCGCCGTCGTCGGCAGGTTCGCGGCCTTCGTGGCGCGGTCCGCGGCGACCTGCGTCCGGAAGACGTCACCGTCGGCGTTGAACATGCCGGCGAAGGTGCTCGCATCGCCGTTGGTGATGATGTCGGCGTATGCCGCGGCGATCTCCTCCGGCGGCATGACGAGCAACTTCGAGTCCGGCGGGACGCTCGCGGCACCGATGGTCGCGGGCGCGACGTTCTCGAGTCGAGCGCCCTCGAGGAGCTTCTCCGCGTAGACGACCTGGTAGTTCGACCGCGGGTCCTGCTGGGTCATCACGAGGACCGTCGGCGACACCGTCTCGTCGGCCTTGTCCTGGATGGCGGTCATGACCGTCCGAGGCCAGGCATCCGTCGCCTGGGGCAGGGTGAGCGTGACTGGCGACGCGGGGATGGGCGTCGCTCCGGCGGCGTCCGCAACCTTCGAGCGGAGGGCGTAGTTCGCGGTGCGCTCCTCGAGAGCCGGCCCCGAGAACCGGACGGCTGCAGCGGTGCCGTCGAGCGCAGCATCGGCCTCGGACGCCGCCGTCGAGATCCGCGACACGATCCGCTCGACCTGTGGCACGGTGACGACGGGCGCGGCGAAGTCCTGGTCCTGACTGTCGGCCGGGAGGTCCGTCGCAGTGACGGTGGGCGTCGGTGACGGCGCTCCGATGGTCGGCCAGTAGTCCTGGGAGCAGCCACTCAGGCCCAGGGTCCCGATGAGGACGAGCGGTACGCCCACGACGAGTGAACGGCGCAGCGAAGAGCGCTTCGTCTTGCCGGCTCCGAGTTCACGGGGGCGGCGCGGCTTCGGTTGTCTCGACATCTTCGTGATGCCCTTCTGTCCTTGTCCCGGACCCTTGCGACGCGGGCCTCGCGAGCGACGCATGCGCTGGATCCCCGAGAGGTAGAGCACGATGCCGGCGAGGAGCACGAGGATGCCACCGGCGATCAGCGGACCGGCCCACGGGGTGGCGTTGTCGAGTGGCCATGAGAGTCGGATGGAATCCGGAGCTGCGGCCGAGCCGTCGGTCGCGATGAGCACGTCGATGTCCTTCGGCAGGTTCATCGTCGCGATGACCGCGCCCGCCTCGTCGTACTCACCGAGCCAGAGGTCGGATCCGCGCGGGTCCGGGCCCTTCTCGGCGGTGGTGGTGTCGTCGCTGGCCTCGGGGGCCGGCGTCGCCGACGGCTCGGGACTCGGGGTCGCCCCGTCGTCGTCGGTGGCGTCCGCCTCGGCCGTGACGGTCGTGGTCGTCAGGGCGGTACCGGCACTGTTGACGCCCACACGGCTGTAGGGCTCGTCGCCGAGCCAGGCCGTGATGTCGTCGGAGCGCCCGTAGCTCATGAACACCTGCGTGTCGCCGCCCGCGCCCGCCACGATGGACTGCGCTCCCGGCTGCGACTGCAGCACGCTCCCGGGGATGACGATGAACCGGTCTCCGCTGTCGACCGTCGTCGACAGGCTGAAGGTGCCGGGCGAGAGGAACACGGTCCGTTGCGCGATTCCCGTCACGATCATGACGGCTGCCACGACGAACGCGGCGATGGCGAGAACGAAACGCACGGATTACTCTCCTCTGGCGTCGGAACGACGCGGGTGATCCTGCGTCCGACGGGATCCGGCGGGTCGGGCCGGCAGGAGACGCAGGTGGTTCAGGCTATCGGAAATGACTGAGAGGCGGCTAGACGGCCGCTGGGAGGCCGGGAGCCGGCCAGTGGGTCGGCAGCGGCAGCGCCTCGGGACGCACTGCAGCGACGATCTCGGTGAGCACGCGTCGGGTCTGGCTCTCCCCCACCCACAGGTGCTTGGCGCCGTCCACCGGGACGAGCGTGACCCCGGGGAGGACGCCGAACCGTTCCGCCGCTTCCGCGGGTCGGAGGTAGTCGTCGAACTCGGGCACGAGGACGACCATCGGCCGGTCGTCGCCGGCCCATGCCCGGAGCTCGTCCTCCGTCGTCCGGTGCAGCGGCGGAGACAGGAGGATCACTCCGTCGACGGCCGGGTCGCGCCCGTACTTCAGGGCCAGCTCGGTCCCGAACGACCATCCCACGATCCACGGGTGCGGAAGCCCGCGCTCGGCCACGAACGCGAGCGCGGCCTCGACGTCGGCCCGCTCCCCGACGCCGCCGTCGAAGGCGCCGTCGCTCGTCCCTCGAGGAGACGAGGTGCCGCGGGTGTTGAAGCGGAGCACCGCGATCCCCGCGAGCGCAGGCAGGCGCGCCGCGGCCTTCCGCAGCACATGGGAGTCCATGAACCCGCCGGCGGTCGGCAGCGGGTGGAGCGTCACCAGGGTCGCGACGATCTCGCCATCGGCCGGCACCGCGAGCTCGCCGACGAGAGTCAGGCCGTCGGCCGTGTGCAGCTCGATCTCCTCGCGGACGGCGGGGAGCTCGGCGCCACCACGGATCTCGATGGTGTCGGTCATGAGTCAGTCCTCCGGGGCAGTGTGGTCGGGTCGATTCGCGGCGTGCGGGCGTTCACCGGATCCGCCAGCAGTGGGAGTGCCAATGCCGCCGGGCAGCGATGTCGGCCTGGTCGCCCAGGACCCCGTCGGCGCGCCACGTCACCACATGTGCGGTGCCGGGCGGGATGGACTGTCCGCATCCCGGACACACGTAGGTCTTCTGCGCACTGGAACCGCTGACGGGCTGGACGAACCAGGATCCGTCTCGATGGTCCTCGGTGCGTTTCCACCCTGCCATCAGCCGTTCGAGACCGTTACCCTCGTCGTCGCCGGGCCGTGGCCGGTGGCGGTGGTGTCGGGGCATGGGTCAAGTCTAGGCTCAGCCTCCACGACCGTGTCGGGGGGCGGTTCCGGTCAGTACCAGCCGTTGGACTCCGAGTGGGCCCACGCGCCGCACGGCGTGCTGTACCGACTCGTGATATATCCGAGACCCCAGGTGATCTGCGTCGCTGGGTTGGTCGCCCAGTCGGCGCCGGCCGAGGCCATCTTGGAGCCGGGAAGCGCCTGCGGGATGCCCGTGGCACCGGAGCTGGCGTTGTAGGCGTACACGTTCCAACCCGACTCACGGTTCCACAGGGAGACGAGGCAGCTGTACTCGCCCTCGCCCCAGCCATTGGCCATGACCATGTCGTAGGCGATCGCCTGAGCCGTACCCGGGTCGGGCGTGCCTGCCGCGGGAGCGCTGCCCGTGGACGAGGAACCGCCGTCGGTCGCGGCCGGCGTCGCCACGGGAGGCGGCGGGGGCGGAGCGACGACCTCGTAGCTGTCGCGGGCGAAGGTGTACTGGTAGTTCGAACTCGCGACGACGGACTGCGCCGCGTTGCCACCGAACTGCGCCTGCTTCTCCGCATAGGAGGACGCCACGACGCTCGAGGTCGGGTCGACCATCGTCACGGCGACGAAGCCGAATGCAGCCGTCGCGGCGAAGATGCCGAGGACTTTCTTGCCGCGAGATCGCGGCCGACGGTACGGCTGGACCGCCTTACCGGTGTTCGGCTGGGCTGATGGTTTCCACGGGGTCACGTCAGTTGAGTCTTGAGGCACGATGCATCGATGGTAGCCGAGAATGCCTGATCAGGCCACCTGGTCGCCCGACGCTCAGCGAACCGCCAGCATGACGTCCACGACGCTGTCGAGCAGTGCGTCGACCTGCGACTCGCGGTAACCGGCCCATTCGTTGCGGAACACGGCCGTGCGGACGCGGTCGATGTTGAGCGGTGTGCCGTCGTGGAAGTAGGCGACGAGGCGATCCGCGAGGGCGTCCACGTCCTTCCGGCTGTAGCCGCGGGCGAGCAGGCTCACGCGCTGGAACCGCTGGCCCTCCGGCCTGGTCAGCCGGTTGAGGATGACCTGCGCCGTGCCGCGGGCGTCCCGCAGCCACTCCTTGGCACCGCGCTCCTCGACCGACCGCTCCCGCTCGCGGAGCGAGAAGGCGTCCTCGAGTCGCTCGAGCGCCGCGTCGACGTGCTCGGTGCTGTAGCCACCCCGGACGAGCCGGAACGCCACGTGCCGGATGTCCTCCGCGCTCAGAGTCGCATCCGCGTCGGCGTCGGCGTCCTGCCCGTAGGCGGCGCGAGCGCGGTCGAGGAATTCGTCGACCTCGGCCGGATCGTAGCCACGCTTCGAACGCTTTGAGGTGGGGAAGATCGTGCTCACCGGACCATTCTCCCCCATGAGGGGCTGATCGGGCGAAATCGGACCGGGCCAGAGCTCAGACCGCTAGTCCGCCGAACAGCAGGAAGACCACGTAGGCGACGACCGCCGACGGCAGGATCGAGTCCAGACGGTCGAGGAATCCCCCGTGTCCCGGCAGCCACGAGCTCATGTCCTTCACGCCGATGTCGCGCTTGATGAGCGACTCGGCGAGGTCGCCGACCGTGGCACTGCCGAGGAGCAGCAGGCCGAGCAGGACACCGACCCACCACGGCACACCGAGCATGAGGATCGCGAGCAGCACACCGGCCACGACAGCGACGACACCCGCCCCGGCGAAGCCCTCCCAGGTCTTGTTCGGGCTGATCACCGGCGCCATCTTGTGCTTGCCGAACGACAGGCCACTCACGTAGGCGCCGACATCGACGCAGATGACGAGGATCAAGAACGCCAGCGTCCACCACTCGCCCTCGGGCTGGGCGACCAGAAACACGGCGAAGGAGGCGAGGAAGGGGACGTAGACCTGGATGAACGTCCCGGACGCGAGGTCGCGGACGAGCGTGGGAAGGTCGGTCCGCTTCGAAGCGATGGCCTGCTCGGCCACGCGCCAGACGATGACGAGCAGGATGCCGAGCAGGACGACGGACCAACGCCAGACGTCGTGGAGGAAGAACGCCGCCGGCTGCATCGCGACGGCGGAGATGACGGTCGGGATCGCCGGCACCCGGCGCCCGGTCTGCTCGAGGGCCTTCCGCAGCTCCAGCGTGGCGAAAGCCACCACGGCCGAGGCCAGGACGACGAAGATCACCTTGAAGATGATCAGGCTCACGAGCATGATGCCGCCCGCGGCCACCCCGATGAGGATGGCGTTCACGAGGTTGCGGCCGACCCGCGCCTCGATGCGTTCGTTCGTCGCGTCGAACTGCGCCTTCGTCGCCTGGACCTGCCGTTCGATGTCGGCGCGTTTGGCGTCGACCTGCCGCTCGAACTTCGCGCGGCGGTCCTTCAGCTGGGACCGCAACTCCTGCGAGCCCGACTTGCCGGACCGGCCGGGCTCGGGTTTCGACGGTTCGCTCGATCGCCCGGGAGCGACATCGTCTTCCACAGGTACCTCCAGCGGGCGTGCCGTCGGTCGAGGGACCGGTCGGCGAACGGAATCAGCGGTGGGACAGCGGCTCAGATGGAGAGCAGCTCGGTCTCCTTGGCCTTCAGCGCGGCGTCGACGGCGTCGATGTGCGACTTCGTGACGACCTCGAGCTCCTTCTCGCCGCGTGCGACGTCGTCGTCGCCGACCTCACTCTTGAGCGCCTCGAGGTCGTCCTTGCCCTTGCGACGGATGTTGCGGATGGACACCTTCGCGTCTTCACCCTTGCCGCGGACGATCTTGACGTATTCCTTGCGACGCTCAGCGGTCAGCTCGGGCATGGTGACCCGGATGACGGTGCCGTCGTTCGTCGGGTTGGCACCGAGGTTCGGGATGTCGCGGATCGCCTGCTCGATGTCGCGCAGCGCGGACTTGTCGTAGGGCGTCACGACGATCGTGCGCGCTTCCTGGTTCTGCAGGGAGGCGAGCTGCGCCAGCGGCGTCGGCGTGCCGTAGTAGCTCACCAGGACCTTCTGGAACAGCTGGGGGTTGGCGCGACCCGTACGCACCGTGGCGAAGTCATCCTTCGCGGCCTCGACGGCCTTCGACATCCGGGTACCAACATCCGAGAGGACATCCGCGATCACGAGCACTCCTTTGATTGCATTTCTGGGTTCAGTCTAGTCGGGCGGCGGGGCTCGGCCTGGCCGCCCTGCCGCCTAGGCGGAGGTGACGAGGGTGCCGATCGCGGCACCGCGGATGGCCGCCGTGACGTTGCCGGCCGGCTCCATACCGAAGACGCGCATCGGCATGCCGTTGTCCATGCAGAGGCTGAAGGCCGTCGAGTCGACGACCTTGAGGCCGCGCTGGAGCGCCTCCTGGTAGGAGATGGTGTCGATCTTCGTCGCGGTCGGGTCGACGCGGGGGTCGGCGGTGTAGACGCCGTCGACACCGTTCTTGGCGACGAGGACCTCGACGGCTCCGATCTCGAGCGCGCGCTGTGCGGAGACGGTGTCGGTCGAGAAGTACGGCAGCCCTGCGCCCGCTCCGAAGATGACGACGCGACCCTTCTCCAGGTGTCGCTCGGCGCGGAGCGGGATGTACGGTTCGGCGACCTGCGTCATGGCGATGGCCGACTGCACGCGCGTGGCGGCGCCGGCCTGTTCCAGGAAGTCCTGGAGCGCCAGGGCGTTCATGACTGTTCCGAGCATGCCCATGTAGTCGGCTCGGCCGCGGTCCATGCCGCGCTGGCTGAGCTCGGCTCCGCGGAAGAAGTTGCCGCCTCCGACGACCACTGCGACCTCGACCTCGGCGGTCGCCTCGGCGATCTCGCGGGCGATGGACCCGACCACGTCGGGGTTGACACCCAACTGGCCGCCTCCGAACGCCTCACCTGACAGCTTGAGCAGTACCCTGCGCTTCTTCTCCGGCATCCGCCTGTCCTTCCTCGTCCCTCACACAACTTAGCGTCATGAGCCGCCCGCTGTCCGCGACAGTGGTCGACTCGCTGACCGGATCGTCACCGATCCCACGTGCGCGGGTATGCCCGCGCACGCAAAGGGGTCCGGATCGCCACTGGCGATCCGGACCCCGTCACAACTGCTACGCGCCGACCTTGAAGCGGGCGAACCCGGTCACGGTGAGGCCCGCGTCAGCGAGCACCTTCTGCACGGACAGCTTGTTGTCCTTGGCGTAGTCCTGCTCGAGGAGCGCGACCTGCTTGAAGTACGAGGTCACGCGGCCCTCGACGATCTTCGGCAGTGCGGCCTCGGGCTTGCCCTCGTTCTTCGAGATCTCGGTGACGATCTCGCGCTCCTTCTCGACCTCGTCGGCCGGGACGTCGTCGCGGCTGAGGTAGGACGGGTTGGCGAACGAGATGTGCTGCGCGATGCTGCGAGCCGTCTCCGCGTCGTCACCCGAGTAGCCGACGACCACACCGACCTGCGCGGGCAGGTCCTTGTTGGTCTTGTGGAGGTAGACGGCGAAGTGCTCACCGTGCACCACCGCGAGGCGGCGGAGCTCGAACTTCTCACCGATGATCGCAGCGGAGTCCGCGATGACCTCGGCGACGGTCTTGCCGTCGGCCGGAGCCGCGTTCCCCTCTTCGACGGTGGTCGCGCCGGCGGCGACGACCGCGTCGAGGACGAGGTCGGCCAGGGCGAGGAACTTCTCACCCTTCGCGACGAAGTCGGTCTCGCAGGCGAGCTCGATGAGCGTGGCGGTGTCGCCGTTCTCCTTCGCGGCGACGAGGCCCTCGCTCGTGGAGCGGTCGGCACGCTTCGCGTTGCCCTTCGCACCCTTGAGACGCAGGATCTCGGTCGCCTTCTCGACGTCGCCATCGGCTTCGACGAGTGCGTTCTTGGTGTCGACCATGCCGGTGCCGAGCTGCTCGCGCAGCACCTTCAGGTCAGCGAGAGAAAAGTTGGCCATTGCTGGTGTCCTCCTTGATTACTTCTCGTCGGCGACGACGGCGGCAGCTGCGCCCTCGGCGTCGGCGGCGGACTCGGTTGCAGCGACCTCGACGTCTTCGACAGCCGGGGCTGCCTCGACGGCGTCGGTTGCGGCGATCGCCTCATCGGCGACCTTCTCGGTCTCGGCGGAACCCTGCTCGCCGCCCTGGAGCAGCTCCTGCTCCCACTCGGCGAGCGGCTCGGCCGGGGCGTCGCCCTCGGTCGGCTTCTGGTGGCGCTGGATGAGGCCCTCGGCGGCGGCGTCGGCGATGATGCGCGTCAGCAGGCCGACGGAACGGATCGCGTCGTCGTTACCCGGGATCGGGTAGGTGACCTCGTCGGGGTCGCAGTTGGTGTCGAGGATGCCGATGACCGGGATGCCGAGCTTGCGCGCCTCGTCGATCGCGAGGTGCTCCTTCTTGGTGTCGACGACCCAGAGCGCCGACGGCGTCTTCGAGAGGTTGCGGATACCACCGAGCGACTTGTGGAGCTTGTCCAGCTCGCGCTTCTTGATGAGGAGTTCCTTCTTGGTGAAGCCGCTCTTGGAGGCGTCTTCGAAGTCGAGCTCCTCGAGCTCCTTCATGCGGGCGAGTCGCTTCGACACCGTCTGGAAGTTGGTGAGGAGGCCACCGAGCCAACGCTGGTTGACGTAGGGCTGGCCGACGCGCGTCGCCTGCTCGGCGATGACTTCCTGCGCCTGCTTCTTCGTGCCGACGAAGAGGATGGTGCCGCCGTGGGCGACCGTCTCCTTGACGAAGTCGAAGGCCTGGTCGATGTAGCCGAGCGACTGCTGCAGGTCGATGATGTAGATGCCGGAACGCTCGGTGAAGATGAAGCGCTTCATCTTCGGGTTCCAACGGCGGGTCTGGTGCCCGAAGTGCACGCCGCTGTCGAGCAGCTGGCGGATGGTTACGACGGCCATGAGCCGTTCTCCTGTTCTGCGCTCGCCACCGCACCGCTGACGCGGACGAGTGGGAGTGCCTCGGTTGTCTGACGGACCGGATGGCCTCGTCCCTGGTGCCCGGCGCACGTCCGCCACGCTCCGGAGAGCGAGGACCGATTGGAAGTGGTGGCCGAAATGGCACGCGTAGTCACCCCGACGAGCGAGGTGCTCCGTTCAGCATAGCATCAGGCCACCGTGATGACGGCGCTCCACAGGCCGTCCGACCAGGTCCGTCTCCCCGCTCCGAGGCGCCCGCCCGCCCTCGCTCTCCCGACCCCGTCAGGCTCGGATCATGATGACCTCGATCGCCAGTTGGATCCTCATCTCCTGCCTGGTGCTCCGCGCACCCGTGAGCACGTCCGGAGCGGCGCCGGCCTGGAGCTGGCCGATCGCTCCCCCGCACCTCGTCACCGAGCCGTTCGTCGCGCCGCCCGACCCGTACAGCGCCGGCCACCGGGGTGTCGACATCGCGACATCGCCCGGTCAGCCGGTGGCCGCAGCGGCAGCCGGCGTCGTGACGTTCAGCGGGACGGTGGTCGACCGCCCACTCGTCGTGATCCGGCACGACGACGGACACGTCTCGAGCATCGAGCCGGTGGTGGGTTCGGTCGACGTCGGCAGTCCGGTGACCCGTGGGGCACCGATCGGGACGGTCGGCGTCGGCGGGCACTGCGCCGACGGCTGCGTCCACTTCGGGGTGCGGCGCGACGGCGTCTACGTCAATCCGATGCTGCTGCTCGGCGAGGTGCCACCGGCCGTCCTGCTCCCGCTGACCGCGACCGCGGGGACTCAGGCCCGCGGGTGGGCGTTGCGGTAGCTCTCCTTGATGCGTTCGACGGAGACGTGCGTGTAGATCTGCGTCGTCGCGAGACTCGCGTGGCCGAGGAGCTCCTGGACGGCGCGGAGGTCCGCTCCTCCGTCGAGCAGGTGCGTCGCGGCGGTGTGCCTCAGGGCGTGAGGCCCTGCCGGACCGCCGCCGGGCACGGCGTCGAGGAGCCGGGCGACGAGTGTGTAGACGGAGCGCGGGCCGAGCCGCCCTCCGCGCGCGCCGAGGAAGAGGGCTGCGCCGGGCGTCGGTCCGCGGTCGTTCGCGGCTGCACGGGCGACCAGCTGCGGGCGGGCGCTCGTGAGGTAGTCGACGATCGCCGACTGAGCGGGGACGCCGAACGGCACGACCCGCTCCTTGTCGCCTTTGCCCGTGACCCGGACGGTGAGTCGGTCGAGGTCGAGGTCGTCCCGGTCGAGTCCGCACAGCTCGGACACGCGAAGGGCCGAGGCGTAGAGCAGTTCGACGACGGCGAGGTCGCGGAGGGCGTTCGGCTCCCCCGATGCGGCGCGGTCCTCGAGCCCCGCGAGGAGGTCGTCGAACGGGCCCCGGCCGACGACGCGTGGCAGGGTCCGACCCGTCTTCGGACTCCGGAGACGTGCTGCGACGTCCGAATCGACCCTGCCGGTGCGGAGGAGCCAGGCGCTCCAGGCCTTCGCCGTGGCGGTGCGTCGCGCGAGCGTCGCCTTGGACGAGCCGGCCTCGGAAGCGGCCCAGAGCCAGTCGCGGAGGAGGTCCAGCGTCACGCCGTCGACGAGCTCGACGTCGCGTCCGGTGGCGAAGTCGGCGAGCTGCCGAAGATCGGAGGCGTAGGCGCGAACGGTCTGCGGCGACAGCCGACGCTCGGAAGCGAGGTGCTCCGAGAACCCGTCGATGCTGCTCCAGATGTCCACGTGGACAGCATGCCCCACGCGTCCGACGCCGTGGCCTTCCCCCGCCGAGCGATCACCTCACGCCCGTCCCCCGACGAGCACCCACCCGCGCTCCCGTTCCTCGACGGCCCCGGCGAGATCGAGCGCACCGAGCACGCCGGTGACCTCGCGAGGACTCAGACCACTCGCTTTCGCGAGCGCCTCGACGGTGCGTGGCGAGCGCGCACTCATCACATCACGGACCCGGCGTTCCTCCGGGGAGGCGAACGCCTGCGCGTCCGCATCGACCGCGGTCCACCCGGCGAGCTCCGCCATCTGCGCGGCGTTCGTCACGCACGTGGCGGCGTACTCACGGATCAGGCGGTGACAGCCCGCCGACGACGGACTCGTGACCGGGCCGGGCACGGCTCCGAGCGGACGCCCGAGGGACGCAGCGTGACCCGCCGTGTTGATCGACCCGGAGCGGTCGCCGGCCTCCATGACCACCGTCGCAGCCGAGGCTGCGGCGATGAGTCGGTTCCGCTGCAGAAATCGCCATTTGGACGGTGTGGACCCGCACGGTGATTCGCTGATGACGGCTCCACCGGCCTCGCGGATCCGACGGATGAGCGCATCGTGACCGGCCGGGTACGGCCGATCGACCCCGCCTGCGAGGTAGGCCACGGTCACGCCCCCGCTCCCGAGGGCGGCTCGGTGCGCCGCGCCGTCGATGCCGTACGCGGCACCCGACACGATCGCGAAGCCCCGATCGACGAGCCCGGCCGCAGCCTCGAGGGTGACGTGCTCGCCGTAACCGGACGCGGCCCGGGCCCCGACCAACGCGATGGCGCGTTCTCCCGCAGGGGCGTTGGGAGAACCGCGCAACCAGAGGGCGTGCGGCGCGTGCACACCGAGGTGCTCGAACCCCGCATGCCAGCCCGGAGCGCCGGGCAGGAGGAGCCGGACGCCGATCT